>NZ_JBJOSA010000023.1:0-53613 GCF_045897515.1 Rossellomorea oryzaecorticis
TCTGGTAGTTCAGTTGGTTAGAATGCCTGCCTGTCACGCAGGAGGTCGCGGGTTCGAGTCCCGTCCAGACCGCCATTACTTTACACGTAAACGAAACTTTTGTTTCGTTTTTTTATTTTTCTTTATTCTTTATATTGATCACTGGAATGGAAGAGTGTCCGTGGTATGATGAAGGGATTTCTATCTTTTGAATTTTATTTAGAATCATTATTAAAAGATCATAAAATTGTAAAACGGATCATATATTTTCAGAATGGATCATAAATCCTGAATTAGGATCATAAATCTCTGGAATGGATCATAAATCTGGAAAACGGATCATAAATCCCCAAACAAAGCATCACGGGGTGCTTCTGGCCACTTAATTACAGCCGTGAAAAGGAACTTTACGGGACTAGCTGCCGATTTTGTATGAATTATTTAAAAAATACCACTAAGAGTGCTGCAAAAACTTCAAAAAGCCTTTTTCTTCCCTTAAATATGGACAACCATTCTCATACACTTTACTCAAATACCCCAAAAAGGGTAAACTACATATATACATTATCCCTTAGGTGCTGTCCTAAGGTTTTTTTATACTCTACTTAAGTTGAGGAGATAGATATGGACCAGTATGAAATGATGACGGAGAATCCCGAGGAGACGGGGGCATTTGCAGAGAGACTGGCACAATACCTTCAGCCTGGAGATGTGATAACATTGGAAGGTGATCTTGGTGCCGGGAAGACGACTTTCACGAAGGGGCTTGCGAAAGGGCTTGGAGTGAAAAGGACGGTGAACAGCCCTACGTTTACCATTATTAAAGAATATAAGGGGCGTCTGCCTTTTTATCATATGGATGTGTACCGCCTGGATGATTCCTTTGAAGACTTGGGGTTTGATGAGTATTTTGAAGGTGAGGGAGTGACGGTCGTCGAATGGGCTCATTTGATTAAAGACCAGCTGCCGGGTGAATTGTTGAACCTGTCGATTTACAGGGAAGGCGACACGACCAGGAGAATTGTGTTAAAGCCTTACGGGCAAAGGTATTATGAGTTATGTAAGGAGATTGTTTCATGAAGATATTGTCGATCGATACCTCGAACTATCCTCTTGGGGTTGCGTTAATTGATGAAGAAAAAGTGATTGGTGAGTATATCACCAATTTTAAGAGAAATCATTCTGTAAGGGCCATGCCTGCCGTTGAGCAGCTTTTGAAAGAGTGTGAGACGGAACCGAAAGAGCTGACGAAGATTGTGGTGGCGAATGGACCCGGTTCGTATACTGGGGTCCGAATAGGGGTCACGATGGCAAAGACACTTGCCTGGTCGCTGAATATACCGCTGGTCCCAGTATCCAGTCTGGCGGTGCTCGCTTCTTCCGGCCGCCATTTTAATGGGTATATTTCACCTATCTTTGACGCAAGAAGAGGGCAGGTATATACAGGGTTGTATAAGTTTGAAGGAGATACGATCCAGCAGATTGAAGAAGACCGGAATCTCTTGCTCGCTGACTGGGTGGAAAAGCTGAAAGAGTATGACGGGGAGATTTTATTTGTCGGAAACGATGTCGGCATTCATGAGGCTGTTATAAAAGAAGTGCTGGGAGATCAGGCGAGGATCGCTCCTTTCGTGAGCCATAATCCACGTCCTTCAGAGCTTGCTTTTATAGGTGCGCAAATGGAAGAAAAGACGGCTCATGAAGTCGTTCCTAATTATATCCGTCTGGCTGAGGCTGAAGTGAAATGGTTAGAGGCACAAAAGAAAAAGGATCGTTCAGGATATGGAAATTCGATTTATGACGGTTGATGATTTGGATGCAGTGATGGAAATCGAGCATCGTTCGTTCAGTATTCCGTGGACCCGTGAGGCCTTTTACAACGAAATAGAACAAAATCACCTGTCTACATATCTCGTCGTGGAGGACGGGGAGTGTATAGCCGGTTACTGCGGAGTCTGGCTTGTTGTGGATGAGGCGCATATCACGAATGTCGCGGTCCTGCCTGATTACAGGGGGAAAGGACTTGGTGAAGCGCTCATGAAGAGGATCATGGAGATTGCCAAACAGGTCGGAGCCCGAGTGATGACACTTGAAGTCAGGGTGAGCAACGAGGCAGCGAAGGGGTTATATCGAAAGATGGGTTTTCAAGACGGCGGTATCCGGAAACGGTATTATTCAGATAATCAAGAAGATGCTTTAGTGATGTGGGTGAATCTATGAAAAAAGATACGTATGTGTTAGGAATAGAGACAAGTTGTGATGAAACAGCCGTGGCCATCATAAAAAATGGTACGGAGATCGTGGCGAATATCGTTTCGTCCCAAATAGAAAGCCATAAGCGATTCGGCGGTGTGGTGCCTGAAATCGCTTCACGTCACCATGTGGAGCAGGTGACTCTGGTGCTGGAAGAGGCACTGGAACAGTCAGAAATGACAATGGAAGAGATCGATTGCATTGCTGTCACGGAAGGACCCGGTTTAGTGGGGGCATTGCTCATCGGGGTGAATGCTGCAAAGGCTCTTGCATTTGCTCATAACAAGCCGCTGGTCGGCGTCCATCATATCGCGGGGCATATCTACGCAAACCGTTTGGTGGAAGAAATGAAGTTCCCACTGTTGTCGCTTGTCGTTTCAGGGGGACATACAGAGCTCGTGCTGATGAAGGAGCACGGTTCTTTCGAGGTCATCGGCGAAACGCGCGATGATGCGGCAGGAGAGGCTTACGATAAGGTGGCAAGAACGTTGAGCCTTCCATATCCGGGAGGTCCTCATATCGACCGTCTGGCCCATGAAGGGGAGCCGGTGCTTGACCTTCCGCGTGCATGGCTCGAAGAAGGGTCATATGATTTCAGTTTCAGCGGGTTGAAATCTGCCGTTATCAATACGCTTCATAATGCAAAGCAAAAAGGCAAGACCATTTATCCACAAGATCTTGCCGCAAGCTTCCAGGCCAGTGTAATCGATGTACTGGTTACAAAAACGGTAAGGGCTGTGAATGAGTATAAAGTGGAACAACTGCTGCTGGCAGGAGGAGTGGCTGCCAATAAAGGGCTGAGGGCTGCTTTGGAAGAAGCGTTCAAGGAACTGGATCCAGAGCTTGTCATTCCACCGTTATCCCTGTGTACAGATAATGCCGCGATGATTGCTGCCGCAGGTACTGTATTGTTTGAGCAAGGCAAAAGAGGGGATATGGCGATGAACGCCAATCCTGGTTTGGATATTGAGGATTTTTGATTTGGTAAAGCTTCGATGGGGTGCATCCACCTTGTCGGGGCTTTTTTTTAGGGAACATACGTTTTATCAACAGTCTGTGGATAATTTGTTAATAACTTGGGATAAGATGTGAACACCTTGTGAAAAAGATATGGGTAATTCAATGTAGAATTGTGTATAACTGTGGATTTATCTGTGGATAATGTGGAAAACTTCTAAGAACAACGTTTCGTCAACATTCGACATGTGGATATCCATGTGGAATAAAGAAGGTTTGAGTGATGTGAATTCACTCAAACCTGTGGATTACTGTTCTTCTTGGAGAAGTTCCTCGAGTTCAGTCCATTCTTCAAGGAGCTCATCGAGTTCCTCCTTGGAAGAGTTCAACTTGTCGTTGATCTCCTGGACTTTTTCGTGGTCCTGGAAGATGACGGGGTCACACAGCAATTCTTCTTGTTCTGCAATGACTGTTTCAAGTTCTTCCATCCGTGTCTCGATTTCCTCGACTCTTCTACGGCGCTGACGTTCGAGTTTCTTAGCCTCTTTGTCAATTTTATGATTTTGCTTTTGCTGGGTGGCCGCACCAGGTGCAGGCTGCCCTTTTTCTATTTGTTCCAGAGCCGCAAGTTCTTCCTGTTCCTGGAGCTTCTCTACATAATAGTTATAATCGCCGAGGTACTCGGTGGAACCATTTTTCGAGAGTTCAAGCACTTTGGTGGCGATCCGGTTGATGAAGTAACGGTCATGTGAAACAAAAAGAATCGTTCCGGGATAACCGATCAGGGCATTTTCAAGTACTTCTTTGCTGTCGAGATCCAGGTGGTTCGTCGGCTCATCAAGGATGAGGACATTGCCTTTTTCCATCATCAGTTTTGAAAGTGCTAATCTTGCTTTTTCGCCTCCGCTCAAAGTCGAGACAGGTTTCAGCACATCTTCCCCTGAAAACAGGAAGTTTCCGAGTACAGTCCGGATTTCCTTCTCGTTTTTCATCGGATATTCATCCCAAAGTTCATTGAGAACAGTTTTATTCGATGAAAGGTCGGCCTGCTCCTGATCGTAGTAGCTAATTGAGACGTTCGATCCGAACTTGAAGTCTCCCGCTAACGGCTTGAGTTTATCCACAAGTGTCTTCAGCAGGGTGGATTTACCGATTCCATTCGGTCCCACGAGAGCGATGCTGTCTCCTTTTTTTACGGAGAAGTCGATGTGGCTCGAGATGATGTCCTGAGCTTCGTATCCAATCGACAGGTCATTCACTTTGAGCACATCGTTTCCGCTTTGGCGATCGATATCGAATGAGAAGGTGGCAGATTTCTCATCACCGAGCGGCTTGTCCATCAAATCCATGCGCTCGAGTTTCTTTCGGCGGCTCTGAGCCATCTTGGTCGTGGAGGCACGGGCGATGTTGCGCTGGATGAAGTCTTCGAGCTTTGCGACTTCCTGCTGCTGGCGCTCATAGAGTTTGACATCTTTTTCGTATTCTTCCGCTTTCTGCTGAAGATACTTGCTGTAGTTCCCGATGTACTTCCTGCTCCGCCTGCGCGAGATTTCGTAGACCTGGTTGACGACGCTGTCCAGGAAATAACGGTCATGGGAAACGATCAGGACAGCCCCTTCATAGCTCTGAAGGTAAGTCTCCAGCCAGGAGAGGGTTTCGATATCCAGATGGTTGGTCGGCTCATCGAGGATCAGGATATCCGGCTTTGTCAGGAGCAGCTTCCCTAGTGCTAGACGGGTTTTCTGTCCTCCGCTCAGCGTGGAGATTTTAGTATCATAGTCGAAGTCGGCAAAGTTCAATCCGTGAAGGACGGATCTGATATCCGCTTCATATTGGTAGCCCCCTGATTCTTTGAAGCTGACCTGAAGCTCATCGTATTCTTTCAGAACCCGCTGATACAGCTCCTCGTTTTCATAAACGGACGGATCTGCCATTTTTGTTTCAAGAACACGGAGCTGTTTTTCCTGAGCTCGCAGATCTTCGAAGACAGTCAGCATTTCCTCCCAGATCGAAAGCTCGGATTCAAGGCCCGTATTCTGGGCGAGATAACCGATCGATACGCCTTTTGGCTTGGTGATTTCACCGTCATCATATGAAAGCTGGCCGGCGATTATTTTTAAAAGAGTGGACTTCCCGGCGCCGTTGCGGCCGACGAGTGCAACCCTGTCCCTTGTCTGTATTTCAAGTTTGATGTTCGATAAGATATTATCTGCACCAAAGTTTTTGCTAAGTTGATTCACTTGTAGTAGAATCATGACGTTTCACCTCTGTTTCATAGTGCTAGTGTACCGTATTTGTGAGGAGAACGGCAATGATACATGTCCAGGAATGACTATTAATCTTCACACATATAGGATAGAATATAGTGTATGATGGGTAGGAGAGCGTGAGAAAAAGATTAATTGTTATTTTGGAAGCGTTCACAGACTGGCGGGTGTCCAACGTAACGAGGTTTTGAATAGATGTGGGGGAATACGAAATGAATCAGGATACAACGAAAATTCCACAGGCAACGGCGAAGCGGCTGCCGCTTTATTACCGTTTCATCAAGAATTTATACTCATCGGGTAAGCAGAGGGTGTCTTCCAAGGAATTGAGTGAAGCAGTGAAGGTTGATTCTGCCACGATCCGCAGGGACTTTTCCTATTTCGGTGCATTAGGGAAAAAGGGTTATGGATATAATGTAAACTATCTTCTCTCTTTTTTCAGAAAGACGCTTGATCAGGATGCACTGACAAAGGTTGTGCTGATCGGGGTCGGGAATCTGGGTACCGCCTTTCTCAATTATAATTTTATAAAAAACAATAATACGAAGATCGAGATGGCGTTCGAAGTGGATGAGTCCAAAGTTGGGACACAGGTCGGCGATGTTCCGGTCTATCACCTGGATGACCTTGAAGAGAAGCTCGAAGATCAGAATATTGAAGTGGCGATCCTGACAGTGCCGGCTTCTTCTGCTCAGAACATCACAGACCGGCTGGTATCCTCAAAGATCAAGGGGATCCTGAACTTTACACCGGCAAGGCTGACGGTGCCGGATCATATCCGCATCCATCATATTGATTTGGCAGTGGAACTGCAGTCACTGGTATACTTTTTGAAACATTATTCAGAGGATGACACGGAAATGTCACAAGATGGAATCATATCGGAATAGCCATTTCATATGATTTACGATATGATAGAGATGTAAAAGAGGAGGTGTCTCATTATGCCAGGTCCAGGTAGCCTCGTATTAATCGCTATTGTTGCTTTACTGATTTTTGGCCCTAAGAAATTGCCGGAACTCGGAAAAGCATTCGGAAATACTTTACGTGAGTTCAAAAATGCAACAAAAGGCTTAGCAGATGATGACGATAAATCAAAAGATGCTAAGTAATAGAGTAGGATGAACGCCATGAGTCAAAGTCAGAAAGAAATGACATTGTATGAGCATATAGGAGAATTGCAAAAACGACTCATGATTGTAGTCGTTTTCTTCTTGTTGGCGGTCATCGCAGGCTTCTTCCTTGCAGGTCCGCTGATCACATATTTACAGCATGCCGATGAAGCAAAAGAGATGACCATGAATGCATTCAGGGTGACAGATCCGCTTAAAATTTACATGGAGATGATCATCTTCATCGCCGTGCTCATCACGTCGCCGGTCATCCTTTATCAGGTATGGTCATTTGTTTCACCCGGTCTTTATGAACGGGAAAGAAAGGTAACGCTCAGCTACATACCGGTGTCGGTCCTTCTATTTCTTGCAGGGTTGTCCTTTTCGTACTTCATCCTGTTTCCTTATGTGGTGAAGTTCATGATGGGACTATCTGAGAATCTCGAGATTCAGCAGGTCATCGGTATCAATGAGTACTTTCATTTCTTATTTCAAATAACGATTCCATTCGGCTTTTTATTTCAGCTGCCGGTCGTGATGCTGTTTTTGACAAGGCTTGGGATCATCACCCCTATGGTGATGGCAAAAGCAAGGAAGGTCGCTTACTTTGCGCTTTTCATCATTGCAGCCTTCATCACGCCGCCGGACATCATCTCTCACTTGATGGTGACCGTGCCTTTATTCATCCTTTATGAAATCAGCATCTGGATTTCAAAGATCGGATATAAAAAGGTACTGGAAGCGGAACAGAAGCTTGAAATCGAACAATATGAAGATATAAATAAGGATTGATCCCCGCGGGGATCAATCCTTATTTTTTATTATTGATTTGTTTCTTGATCTTGAAATGAATCATGATCATCCTGAGTCCAGACCCGAAATCAAGGGTGGCCAGAAAGACCAGCATATAAGTGAAAAATCCCCAACCATCATCTCTTACATTCTGTACTGCAAAGTATGTGAAAAGTATTCCGAGCAGGAGATAGATCACTCCAGAGAAAAGCGGTGATCTTCTCATGAAAATAATCCTCCAATAAATCCTTGAATTTGTTCTGCTTCTTTCATGATCTTCTGAATATCGTCCTTATAGATAGATTGTATCAGCACGACAGATGTATTCATCGCGACATGAGCAAAAATTGGCACGAGTATTCTCTTTGTCCTTACATATAGAAACGCAAAAGTGAATCCCATGGCCGAATACAGGATGACATGTTCCGGTTCAAAATGCGCAAGGGCAAAAATGACGGAACTGATCAATGCTGCAAAGAAGAAATGCATCTTTTCATACAGGACGCCGAAAATGATTTTCCTGAACACGATCTCCTCAAGGATCGGTCCAATCACGGCGGCAACAAGCATCGAAACGGGAACCTTTTCAATGATCCCGATAATCATCTGCGTATTTTCCGAGCCCATCTTAATGCCGAGTGCATACTCAATCTGAATCGCAATGGACTGTGCGAAGAAAGCGATGAATATCCCTGCAATCGCCCAGCCGATCGAACTGCCGGCATTGAGGGGAGCACTTCTTTCAAGCCGGGTGCTTGTTTCACTCTTCCGCAGGATGCTCCAAACGACAATCAAGGTCAGTGTAAAGCTGATCACTAGCCAGTAACCCGGTACAAGCTGCTTCACCTGGTCTGCAGGCTCGCCCATCACATCCGTCCCGATCTTATAAAGGAGCGGGACCCCGACAATACTCGAAAGCTGCATCACAATATACGCGATCAATATATATCCAAAATGTTTTTTCAACGTTACGTCTCCTTTAATCGTCATCTTGTTCAATTCTACTAATAATTGCTCGACTGTTCAAATGGTAGGGTTATTTGTTGTTAGTTGCTTTAACACGCTGTTGGTTTCCGTGCAAAACTTCGCTTTCCGCGGGCGGTTGGTGAGCCTCCTCGTCGCTAAAGCTCCTGCGGGGTCTCACCTAACTCGCTTTTCCCGCAGGAGTCTTCGTCTTGCACTCCAACCAACAGCTGATATTAGTTAAGAATAAGCTTTTGATATGTATTTAGAAGCAGTCAAGTTGGAATAAGGTAAAAAACAGAGTGGATTGGAGCGGAAGGCACTTGACTCCGACGGGATATAGAGGAAAAGTCGAGACTTTTCCAGCTCCGGCGGCTAGAGGCTCGACTTCCTCCCCGGGGAATCTTGTGCCTGCAGCGGAAAGGAACGGTCTATTTAACCTTTCATACATTGCTTGAGGATAACTCAAAGGATCAGTTTTAAAAAAGAGACAGGAATAGAAAGACAAACCCCAACATAGTATAGAGAGGTGTGAAAAAAGGAGGAAAATGACGAAAAAAATTTTAAGCAGGACTCTTGCAAAATGAAAACGAATTAATTATTATAATAATTGTGTTAGCACTCGCGACGAACGAGTGCTAATAAATAAACTATTTACATAATTTCAAGGAGGTTGTTTCACTTGTTAAAACCACTAGGTGATCGCGTCGTTATCGAGCTAGTCGAATCAGAAGAAAAAACAGCAAGCGGTATCGTTCTTCCGGACTCCGCAAAGGAAAAGCCGCAGGAAGGTAAAGTTGTTGCTGTAGGTACAGGTCGCGTTCTTGACAGCGGTGAGCGCGTTGCTCTTGAAGTGTCTGTCGGCGATCGAATCATCTTCAGTAAATATGCTGGTACAGAAGTGAAATACCAAGGCACAGAATATCTGATCCTTCGTGACAGTGACATTCTGGCTGTTGTTGGCGAATAATTAACTAACTGATAATAAAACAATACTTTAAACAATAAGAGGAGGACTTTGAATATGGCTAAGGATATTAAATTTAGCGAAGAAGCACGCCGTTCCATGCTTCGCGGGGTAGATCAATTAGCAAACGCAGTAAAAGTAACTCTTGGACCAAAAGGACGCAACGTGGTACTTGAGAAGAAATACGGTTCACCGCTTATCACAAATGACGGTGTAACAATTGCTAAAGAAATCGAACTTGAAGATGCATTCGAAAACATGGGTGCTAAACTTGTTGCTGAAGTAGCTAGCAAAACAAACGAAATTGCCGGTGACGGTACAACAACTGCAACGGTTCTTGCACAGGCAATGATCCGTGAAGGTCTTAAGAACGTAACGGCGGGAGCTAACCCTGTAGGCGTACGTAAAGGGATCGAAAAAGCGGTTCAAACTGCAGTTGAAGAATTAAAAGCTATTTCAAAACCGATCGAAGGCAAAGATTCAATCGCTCAGGTTGCTGCGATTTCAGCTGCTGACGAAGAAGTCGGTCAATTGATCGCTGAAGCAATGGAGCGCGTTGGTAACGATGGTGTCATCACGATCGAAGAATCCAAAGGGTTCACAACTGAGCTTGATGTAGTGGAAGGTATGCAATTCGACCGCGGATATGCATCTCCATACATGGTAACTGACTCTGACAAGATGGAAGCGGTTCTTGAGAATCCATACATCTTGATCACGGATAAGAAAATCGGCAACATCCAGGAAGTACTTCCTGTTCTTGAGCAAGTGGTTCAACAAGGCAAGCCATTGTTGATCGTTGCTGAGGATGTTGAAGGTGAAGCACTTGCAACACTAGTAGTAAACAAACTTCGCGGAACATTCAATGCAGTGGCTGTTAAAGCTCCTGGATTCGGTGACCGTCGTAAAGCAATGCTTGAAGACCTTGCCATCCTTACTGGCGGTGAAGTCATTACTGAAGATTTAGGTCTTGACCTTAAATCTGCAAATGTGACTCAATTGGGCCGTGCTGCTAAAGTTGTCGTAACAAAAGAAAACACAACAGTAGTAGAAGGTTCTGGAGATCCAGAAAAGATTGCAGCACGCGTGAACCAAATCCGTGCTCAACACGAAGAGTCTACTTCTGAATTCGATAAAGAAAAATTACAAGAGCGCCTTGCTAAGCTTGCAGGCGGTGTTGCAGTCGTTAAAGTCGGTGCTGCAACTGAAACTGAGCTTAAAGAGCGTAAACTACGCATCGAAGACGCATTGAACTCTACTCGCGCAGCAGTGGAAGAAGGTATCGTTTCCGGTGGTGGTACTGCCCTTGTGAACGTATACAACAAAGTCGCTTCAATCGAAGCTGACGCAGACGTTGCAACTGGTATCAACATCGTGCTTCGCGCACTTGAAGAGCCAATCCGTCAAATCGCTCACAACGCAGGACTTGAAGGTTCTATCATCGTAGAACGCCTGAAGAAAGAAGAAGTGGGTGTAGGATTCAACGCAGCGACTGGCGAATGGGTGAACATGATCGAAAAAGGTATCGTTGACCCAACAAAAGTTACTCGTTCCGCACTTCAAAACGCAGCATCCGTTGCAGCAATGTTCTTGACTACTGAAGCAGTAGTTGCAGACATTCCTGAAGAAAATGCTGGCGGCGGTATGCCTGATATGGGCGGCATGGGTGGAATGGGCGGCATGATGTAATCTGCCCCCTCAACCCTTTGATTAGCTGTCTTAAACAAGCTGCTAATCATGAAAAACTCCCATCAGTTTAGAACTGATGGGAGTTTTTTTATTGGGGAAAAATTAATTGGACAACACCGATAACAACTTATGAGTTTCGATAATAAATCGGGAAAAGGTGATGATAAGTAATTTGAATCAATAATAAGAGAATGTTTTTAAAAATGGCATTTTGAGATTTGATAATAAAATGTTGGTTTTCAATTGAATTATCGATAATAAAATTTTCATTTTCGATAATAAATCCATTCTCCCGTTCAAGCAGGATGCGTAAATTCGAAAAAACAATCAATTCACCTAAAAAAGCTTGTTTTGAAATAACGGGAGAAGTAAATAAATCTATTTACTATAGTGATTTTAGAAAATTTATTGGTTTTAACTAAAAATATTCAAATAAAATAGGGAGTCAACCAGACTCCCCTCAAACTCCTCACAATATCAACGACTCATTAAACTTCTTCAATAATTTCCCAAATGATTCGCGTTCGTCCTCGGGCCAGTCCTCGATTTTCTCGGATATCCGTTCCAGGCGGGCCTGTTTATGCTCCTTGAAGACAGTGGTCCCAAGCTCGGTGATGTCGAGTTTATAGGATCTGCCGTCCAAAGGGTCTGGTATCCGGTACAGGTAGCCTTTTTGTTCAAGGGCGCCTGCCTGTCTGCTGATCGTGGATATGTCGAGCATGAATTCCTCTGCAAGCACCTTCACTCCGGCTGCGCCTTTATTGGCAATCCTTCTTAGTAACAGATAGGCGGAGCGGTCGAGGGTACCGAGTTTTTTATGGGAAGAGAGATTGGTGGCCCGGCGGATGAGGATGGCGAGCTCCAATTCAATCATTTCTAAATGTTTTTCATTCATATAATAACCCCGCAATACAAGTTATATCTATTATGATACCACATAAAATGGATAAAGGCTGTTGACGTGCTGGAATTTAGTTGTATAATACAATTATAAACTTTCATCATACAACTAATTTGTGGGTTTAAATATATTTTATTAAGAAAAGGAGAATACGAATGTCATCTACTCAACCATCCGTACCTTCACAGCCGCCTGTATTGGATCCGGCCGATGTGGAGAAGAAAGGGATTTTGGCACAGCCGAAAGCGGTCTGGGCTGTTTTTTTTGCATGTATCATTGCGTTCATGGGACTAGGGCTCGTTGACCCGATCCTGCCGGCGATCGCGAGTCAGCTGGATGCATCCCAAAGTCAGGTCACTCTGCTTTTCACAAGTTATAATGCGGTGATGGCGGTGGCAATGCTCATTACCGGGATGCTTTCTTCAAGAATTGGAATCAAGGGGACGCTGCTTTCGGGAATCGTGATTATAGCCATATTCTCTGCACTCGGAGGTTTTTCTAACGATATCTGGACGCTGGTCGGACTCCGCGGAGGCTGGGGTCTCGGAAATGCGCTTTTCGTTGCCACTGCATTGGCTGCGATTGTGTCGCTTTCAAACAGCGGAGCCGCTAAAGCCATCATTCTGTATGAAGCGGCAATCGGACTTGGTATTTCAGTAGGTCCGCTGCTCGGGGGCTGGCTTGGCGCCATATCCTGGAGGGGGCCATTCCTTGGTGTTGCGTCACTGATGGTCATCGCGTTCATCGGTCTGACAATCTTGATGCCAAAGGCAGATCCAGCCAAAAAGCCTCAAACAAAAACAACGCTTGCCGATCCGTTCCGTGCGTTGAAGCACCGCTCGTTATTCGTGTTCGGAATCGCTGCGGCATTGTACAACTTTGGTTTCTTTACACTGCTCGCTTACGCACCATTCGTCATGGGGCTGGATGAACACGGACTTGGATACGTATTCCTTGGCTGGGGGATGCTGCTTGCCGTCACTTCCGTCTTCATGGCACCGAAACTGCAGCACTGGTTCGGGACCATCAAGTCCATGTGTGCAATGCTTACACTGTTTGCATTATTGCTGCTTGCGATGGGACTCTGGACATCTACACAATGGGTCGTCATTGTATCCGTCATACTGGCTGGAGCGTTCCTCGGAAACAACAACACATTGATCACAACCGCAGTCATGAACGCGGCACCGGTCGAACGCTCGACAGCATCGGCAGCCTACAGCTTCCTTCGCTTCATCGGAGGAGCCATTGCACCATTCACAGCAGGAAAACTTGCAGAAATCTACAACCCAAGCCTCCCATTCATAGTAGGAGCAGGATTTGTTATGCTATCGGTAGTCTTTATCCTATCTAACAAAAACCACCTAAAGCATGTGGATATTGCCGGAGCCGGGCATTAAAACAAAAAGTTAATATACTTTCCAGCAAATGATTGGAGTGGAAGGCGAAGACTCCTGCGGGAGAAGTGACTAATGTGAGACCCCGCAGGAGCGCCAGCGACGAGGAGGCTCACGGGTCACCCGCGGAAAGCGAAGTCTTCCACGGAAATCAATTGCGGCTTGAAAAGTCTCTCTTTATTCTAGAGAGGCTTTTTTATTTAGAGTCTCCAAAAAATTCCACTTGAACAGGTTTACAAAGACATCCAGAATGGTAAAAAAGCATCAGAAACCAAAATTTGTCTAAAACGTACATAAAAGAGAAGAGGTAAAACGGAGATCAATGGAGGAGAATGTGATGAAAAGAAAGAATCCCATCGTCGTCATGATGCTTTGCTTCATGGCGAGTATGATGTTCCTTTCGGCCTGCAGCAGTTCGGCTGACTCGGAAGCAAAAAAAGAAGAGAAAAAAGAAGAAGATAAATATGAAAAGCTTGTGAAAGAGAAAAACAAGGAACTTGAGCTCGAACCGCTCGAGCTGACCTCTTACAGCGAGGAAATCGGTGCCACCCTGGATGAACCTTCTCATAAGGAATTTGCTGCGAACGGGGAAGTGGTGATAAAAGGGGCTATCGAGAAGGCTTCGGGATTAAAATCGGACTACGCCTGGATCAAGGTCCGCTCAAAGGAGGAAGGCCCTGCAGGAGATCAGCTTGAATATTACACTCCCATCGAGGACGGGAAGTTTAAGCAGGCCATCCATTTCTTCAACGGTGAAGGCGAATACAGCGTGAGGGTGCAGCTCCCGAGTAAGGATCAGGAGAACTATTTTTATGATACGGCATCTTTCACTGTCCATAATGTGAATCCTGACCAGAAGCGGGATGTGACGTATACTCCGTTCGGCCGCGACGCCGGTATGGAAGTAAATGCCGATTCCAGCTATACGAAGGAAGATGAAGTGTTTGCCCTTAAGGGAAAAGCGGATGAGTTGAAAGACGGCGACACCGTCATGCTTAAGCTGAAAAAAGACAGCGAGACATGGACCCATGTCATCCCGGTTGAGGACGGGAAGTTTTCATATGATGTGCCTTTATTTTATGGAAAAGGGGTTCATGAACTGGAAGTGCTCGTCCCGGATGAGGAGCGCGAGAACTATTACCAGACTGCAACGAGCCTTCTGCTCGACAATGAATCCGACCGGACGATGAGCCCGATTGAATTCTCCAATGCGTACATGGAGCGCGGCGTTACACTGGAATCCCCGCAATACGGCGGGGGTGAATCGGACGGCAAGTACACGGTGAAAGGGACGATCGATCCGGAAGCGGAGTTCGGACCTGAAACCGACCACATTTATGTGACGACGAAGAAAGGGGAGGACGAGGCGCTGGACGTCATTCCGGTCGAGGATTTTACGTTTGATGACTCCTTCTATCTCCGTTTCGGTCCGGGTACGTATGAAGTGACGCTGAGCGTGCCGGAAATCAAGGAAGAATTCAGTGATTCGTTCAGGTTCTACGGCTTTGCAAAGTTTGAGGTGGAGTCGACCGGCGAGGATAAGCGGGATCTTCTGCCATCGAGGGGTGTGGAATCCGAAGCACCGGAGATTAAGGAGCTGGCACAGAAGCTGACGAATGGAAAAAAGAGCGAACGTGATAAAGTGAAGGCGATTTATGACTATACAGCCAAAAACGTAAGCTATGACGTGCAAAAGCTTGATAACTCGGAATTTGAGTGGGATGACAGTGCGCTCAAGACGCTCGATGAAAAGACAGGTGTGTGCCAGGATTATGCCTATCTTGCCGTCGCTCTCTTAAGGGCGAGCGATATCGAAGCGAGATTCATTGAGGGAATGGCACGCGGCGGATGGTGGCCGCAGCGTCATGCGTGGGTCGAAGCGAAAGTGGACGGAAAGTGGCTGACGCTGGATCCGACATGGGGATCGGGCTACATCAAGGATGATAAGTTTGTAGCGGATTTCAATGAGAAATATTTCGATCCTGATCCGGCTGAATTTGAAAAGACCCATACGCGCTATGGAGTAGAATATTAGAAAAGGCGGTATCTTCTATGCAGACACATACAAAACGAAAAATCATTCTTGACTGCGATCCCGGACATGATGATGCCATCGCGATCCTGCTTGCGGCAGGGCATGAAGCCATCGATCTTATCGGCATAACGACCGTGGCGGGGAATGCAGAGTTGGAGAAAACGACACTGAATGCGTTGAAGGTATGCGAAATTGCTGGGATCGACGATGTTCCGGTTCTGAAGGGGAACAGTCAGCCCCTTATCCGGAAACGGGAAACAGCGGCTGACATACACGGGGACTCCGGGATGGACGGCCCTGTCCTCCCATACCCTTTGAAGCAGGCGGGGGAGGAGCATGCGGTCGATTTCATCATCCGTACAGTGATGGAATCAGACGGTGATATTACGCTTGTACCGGTCGGTCCCTTGACCAATATTGCGATGGCTATGAGGCGTGAGCCGGCGATCCTATCGAAGATACAGGAAATCGTCATCATGGGCGGCGGGACGTTCGGAAACTGGACCCCGGCGGCTGAATTCAACATCTATGTCGACGCAGATGCTGCCAAGGTGGTATTCGAGAGCGGTGTCCCGATCACGATGATGGGGCTGGATCTCACTCACCAGGCTCTCGCGGACCGGCACGTCTGCAGCCGCATAGCAGAAATCGGCAATCCGGCAGCTGGCTTCGTCAGTGAATTACTGACCTATTTCAGGAAAACATACCTGGAGTTCTTCGGCTTTGAGCATCCGCCTGTCCATGATGTGTGCAGCGTGGCTTACTGCATCGATCCGACCGTGGTTGAAACGAAGAAGCTGAGGGTCGACATCGAGACGAAAGGCGAACTCACCTACGGGATGACGCTTGTGGATCTGCACGGTGTGACCGGCAGGGAGCCGAATGTGAATGTGGCATTGAAGCTGGATCATGAGAAGTTTTGGAATATGCTGATTGAAACACTGAAACAATATAAATGAAAAAATGCAGCCGGCCTCCAAGGTCAGCTGCATTTTTGTTTTATCAAGGCCTCCAAAGAACCTCGAGCAAGTCGCTGTCGAATAAATTTGTATCAATGTTGCATGCCATCGCGTCGATACCGTATTGCCAACCAAGGGCAAGAGAATTATCAGGGGCTTGAGGTGCATATTCCGGCGCTTCCTTCTGGGTAGTGATGCCGACACTTGGTGAAGACGTCCAGACATAGTTTTCTTTTAAAATATCCGGGTTGCCCTCCGCTGCTTGAGTGTAGGCTTTGAAAAGGGCTCTGTCCTGATCGAATATTCCATAAATGCCAGACTCATAGTTTGAAGCTGAAATCGTCTCAAACCAGCCTCTGATAAACTCTGAATCTACGGGGTACGTCGGTTCGATATCTGCGAATAAGGCGGTGCCTTCAGGTACTCCCAAGTCTCCGGCCGCCTGGATCGCAGCCTTTGCCTGCTTCACTCCGTTTTCGAATCCGGTTGCATCACTGAAGTTGTTGTAGATGGGGAGGATGGAATCCCCCTTGGAATGGATCAGCTCCACCTGTTCGGGGGACAAACCGATCGAGACCCCGTCCCTGGTTTTGAGGTAGCGGCCGAATACGGCAGGATCACCGAAGTTTTCCCGCACGCAAGCATAGAGTTCTTCGGTCGTTTCACTGGCAGAGTCGATTCCCCAAAGGAGTTCAGGCTTTCCATCCGGCTTTCCATCCCCGCCGTTGTCTCCACCCTGCCCTTCGTTACCTTTCCGGCCGTTCGTTTCATTCCCTAAATCATTCCTCACCTTTACATCCACATCGACCCCGAGATTGTTCAGGACGTTATTATCCAGCCCGTAGCTGCCGCTTCCGTTCAGATAATGTTTAAGGGAGTTGGACAGAGTGCCTTCAGCCTTTCCGTCAAACCGGTTGTCAATCGTATTGGAGAAAGACGAATCCCCGCTGCCTTCTGCCAAATTGTCGATTTCATTTTGAATATCATAATCCGTGTCACTGGTCAGGTTATTTGTAATCGTGGTTTCAACGTCGGAATTCCCGTAGATATTATTTTGTACATTGGTATGGATGGTAATGTTCGCATTTGACTGGCCATTGCCAGGAAATTTCCCTGCTTCGTTACCTGTTTGATGGTTTCCATCCCTGAGGAAAAAGATCAGCGTCCCTAAATAAAGGAGGATGAAAATAGAGGTGACGAGGGTTATCATGTTTTTGCCCAGTTTCATATTCTCACCTTTTCGTATTAGTTTTAAAAGGCCTGTTCCATTATGAGGCAATGGATTTTCCCTGTTAGTTTATGAGTGGAAGTGTAGATATGTGAGGTGTCGGAGCCGTATGTGATAAAGTAATAAAAAAGAAAGGAAAGGGATTTTTATGACAAAGAAGCTATTTTATGATGATGCATACATAACCAGATTCGAGACGGCCGTTAACAGGCAGGGGCAGGATGAAGACGGCCGCCATTTTGTCGTTTTGGAACAGACAGCGTTCTACCCGACAGGCGGGGGCCAGCCGTTTGATGAAGGGATACTCGACGGCATAACGGTGTTAGATGTTGAAGAGAAGGACGGGGAAATCAGGCATTACGTGGAAAAATCGTTTAAGGAACTCCCTGAAACAATCACGGGGGAGATTGATTGGAAGAGGCGGTTTGACCATATGCAGCAGCATGCCGGCCAGCATATTTTATCCGCAGCGTTCGCAGAAGCCCTCGGATATGAAACGGTCAGCTTCCATTTGGGGAAAGAAACCCTGACAATCGATTTGGCTGTTGAAAACATGACAGAGGAAGACGCCGGCAAGGCAGAAGCTTTGGCAAATGCGGTGATCCGGGAGGCAAGGCCAATTGAGATAAAATGGATGACGTCGGAAGAAGCAGCCGCATATCCACTGCGTAAGGCGCTTGCTGTATCCGATGATGTACGCTTGGTCATCATTCCGGACTTTGACTACAACGGCTGCGGAGGCACCCACCCGCGCTCCACTTCAGAAGTAGGAGCCATCAAGATACTGGATTGGGAAAAACACAGGGGGCATATCCGCCTTCAATTCGTATGCGGAGACCGGGTGCTCAAACAGCTTCACCGAAAGAATGACGTGCTAAAAGATCTGACCGCTGTTCTTCAATCCCCGCAGGACAATATGATAGAGGCAGCAGGCCAGCTTCTTGATAAAATCAAGGTTCAGGAAAAACAGCTCGAAGAAGTGAAGCAGGAACTCCTGAAATACGAAGCGAAGGATCTTGCAGGCGAAGCAGTGAAGCTTACCGGTGGTGCAGCCTTCATCAAAGGGGCCTACCAGGACCGTCCCATCCAGGAGCTGCAGCAGCTTGCACGCCAATTGATTGCTGCAAGGGAAGAGGCAATTGTATTCCTGGCCGTCCAAAATGACGCTAAACTGCAAATTGTAGGTGCAAAAGGGAAGCATGCGGACACAAACTTAAAAGAACTCGCTCCAAAGATCTTTGCCCTCATCAACGGCAAAGGCGGAGGAAAAGAAGACTTCATCCAGGGCGGCGGGGAACCAGTCCTCTCCCCAAAAGATTTATTGGATAAAATCGAACATCTCCTCAACGAAGAATGAACAATAAGAAAGCTCTCCGCTGACAAGCGGGGAGCTTTCTTTATGGGGTGGGGTATTTTTGTGAAACAGCATCAACAAATAATTACAAATACCTACTAAATTTAACAATTGTAATAAATCACCTAAAAATTACCACACCGGCAACTTCTTCAACAGTTGATTTTTCACTGTTAAAACTTTAGATTCAGCACTTAATGCCTATGTTTCTGCATATTTGTAATGTCCCTGCTAGTCCTAAACTAACAGACAAGATTCGACATTCCATGGGCCTCATTGACGTTAGAAGCATCCGATGATAATTAATATATAGGAAAAAATTATGAACAAAATATGACATTCAGGTTTTTAAACCTGAAATTGGTGGTAAATAAGAGTTGATTTAATTCCAAAATATTGAAGACTGTTACATTTGTATCATTTATGGGTGGGATTGACATCTTGTTCATTTGCCATTCGTATATAGGTCTAATGAAAAGGAATACATAAATATCATCCAGACCAAAGGAGAGAGAAGCATATGAGGAAATTGGCAGCACTCTTGATCAGCTGTTCCCTGATCGGCCTGGCGGGTTGTTCCGGGGAAGAAACTGCAAATAAAGACAAAAAAGAACCAGCATCCGAAGAAACAAAAAAGACAGAAGAAAAAGCTGCGGCAGACTTCCCGGAAGCCCCGTCTGAAGCAGAAGAAATCGTAAAACAGCCTTACGGGGAAAAAATGCAGGAAGTTGTCAAAAAGGTAGAAAACGGGACCGAGACAGATATCGATAAGATGGAAGATATCATGAATGATTTCCCGGCGGAAGGGCTGAGTGAAGAAGAGATCTTCAATGGACTAGTGAATTGGTTTGCACTCGATTATTCCGAACCATACGACGCTTTGAAAAATTATGACCCCGACTTCGGGGAATATGATATCGCCGCTAAAGAAGAAAAGAAAAAGAATGTGGCCATCCTGATCGATTCAAGCGGGAGCATGGCTGCAGAAGTGAGCGGCGGGCAGAGGATGGATCTTGCCAAAGAAGCAGTCAGCAAATTTGCTGCAGGCTTTCCTGACGACGCCACCATCTCCCTAAGAGTATATGGACATAAGGGAACGGGTTCTGACGCAGATAAAAAGCTCTCCTGTTCAAGCGACGAGCTTATATACGAACCGGATACATATGATCAGTCATCTTTTGATAAAGCACTGACCCAGTTTAAACCAAGCGGATGGACCCCGCTTGGATCGTCACTGAAGTCAGCTTACGAAGACCTTAAACAAAAAGCAGGTGAGGACACCGAGAACATCGTGTATGTCGTCAGTGACGGCGTAGAAACCTGCGACGGTAATCCTGTCGAAGAAGCTGGTAAACTAGCAGACTCAGATTTAAAGGCTGCGGTCAACATCATAGGGTTCGATGTCGACGATAAAGGCCAGGAGCAGCTAAAAGCTGCGGCTGAAGCCGGAAACGGTAAGTACTTCACCGTCAACAGCAAAGTTGAACTCGAGAATTCACTCCAGGAACTGCTTGACAACGCAGTGGAACAAATCGAAAGGAACTTTGATAAAGCATCCAGCGGAATCGATATCAATAACAGATCCGTAGCCCTTCAA
Source organism: Rossellomorea oryzaecorticis (assembly GCF_045897515.1). Taxonomy (NCBI): domain Bacteria; kingdom Bacillati; phylum Bacillota; class Bacilli; order Caryophanales; family Bacillaceae; genus Rossellomorea; species Rossellomorea oryzaecorticis. The sequence continues at coordinate 20,451 of NZ_JBJOSA010000023.1, forward strand.
CAGCAGGTGGATGACCTTGGCAGACAATTCGATGAACTGTCCTCAGCAGAAAGAAGCATCTTTAACAAAGCGATCCTGTCCCTGCAAAAGCAGGAAAAAATCGACCGGGATACAGGAATGGCAGTCGATGACCTGGCAAAAGAAAGACTCGAAACCCTGGAGGATTTCACTGAAAAACTTGAAACTGAAGCCAGGGAGAAAGTGAAGAGTGAGAGGGAGAATTTGTTTGAGGCGATGGAATGATGAGGGGAGAGGTGAAGAATGCATATTGTAGTGGACGAATCGCTAGGATTACCTAAAAATCTATTATCAGATCTTCAAATCCGCCCCACGTCTTTAAAGAAAGATGCTTCATTGTCTGATGCCGTAGCGAAGGGGAAGAAGAGCTGGGGGCTGAAAAAGCTTCCAATAACTTACGGATCGACTGAAGAGCTTCTTGAGGAAGTACATGGGTGGGCAATGAAGGATCGCGAAGTTCTTTATATTTATGATGAACACACGATCAACGCCGATTGGGTAAAGAGATTTCAGAATTGGTTCTATCCAAACCAGCAGCTCTACCTGGTAAATGGGACTGTCCATAGAAGCCTGTCCCTCCATTTACTCTCTAACAGAAGCCGGATTCCTGCTCTGTTAGAAAAAGGGCAAATGGGATATATCATCACTTCCAATTCAAAGTATTTGGAGGAAAGGTCCTATTTGAAAATGGGAATAAAGAAGCCGAAAAAATATTACTTGATTAAAAATAGAGTAATGGAAAACAGTGCTTCTTCCATCGATGAACTGGTGGAGGAAGTCATGCGGAAACACCCTGGGGAAAGATGGGTGGTAACCTCTAATGATGATTTTCAAGCTAAAGAGATAAATGGAGAGCACTTCAAACTTGAAGAAAGTGCGCTTCCGATGAACAGCCATAATATTTATTTATATCCGCTTCAACAAGAAAATTTTGAATAATGGAGTGAACAGTCGATGATCGACTCGAAAAGGAAAGCCATCATATTTTTGTCCCTATCCTTTATATTAGCGGTAGTGGCAGCAGGAGTCATTCTTGTGCAAATCAGCCAGGCACAGGAACGACTTGGAGAAACAGTGAAAGTAGCTGCTGCTGCTGAGAATATTAAATCCTATCATGAAATTAATCTGAAAGAAGATATAACGTGGATAGAACTTCCGAAAAGCAGTGCATATGAATCTTTCATTACAGATAAAAAAGAATTAAAAAATGTTATTTCACTAGTTGATATAAGTGAGGGTGATATCCTGACAGGGACCTTGGTAAGGGAGAAAGTCAACATACCTGCCGATGAGCGAGTTGTCTGGTTAAATGCCACAGAAATTGTCCTGATTGATCAGGACGTAGTGGAAGGGGATCAGGTAGATATCATTGTTTCAAGAGAGATAGATAAGAAACTCGAAACAAAGCGGTTATTAAGTAATATACCGGTTGTTCAAATCGAAACCCCGGATGAAAAACCGGAAGACGGCCCGGCACAGAGAATAAAAATTTCATTATCTGTAGAAGAAGCTGAACAGCTGATACACTACCAGAACTTCGCTAAACAAATCAGGGTTCTTCGTGTCAACCAGGTAGCGGATGAAACAGTGGAAGCAAAGCCTGAGGAGAAAAAGGAAGCTGAGGTAAAGAAGGAAGAGAAGCCGAAGCAGCAGCCTAAAGAAACACAGACACAAGACGCGAAAAAGGATGAATCTAAAAAGCCAGCCCAGCCTGCTGAACAAAAAAAGCCAGCAGGGCAATAATCCACCTGAAATCTAATGGGTTCTGTGGCTGAACAACAACATAAGCAAAATATGTGGATCTGGAAGGATGCGACATTGTGAGTAAATTTAATGCCATACTAATAACCAAAGATCAAGAATGGAGTGAACGGTTTAAAGATCTTGAAGGAAAGCATCAATTAGATTTGACCGTCACTCCTGAGTGGAAGAAAACCATAGGAAACCAGCATCATTACCATTATTATTTCGTAGATGTGGACTCTGTTGAATATCCAAATCAACTTCAATTTACAAGCTCGAGCTATGTAATTGGTCTTTCACGAACTGCAGACTTTGACCAAACAAGGGAGTGGTTGACAGCTGGAGCGAAGGATCTTGTTATTTTTCCGAAAGAACAAAATAGATTGGAAGATTTGATCCGTGAGAGTAAGCAGCAAATTCAATTTCATAGAGAAACGGAAATCGGATATGGGAGCGGGGAAGTACATGCCTTTTACAGTGCCAAAGGGGGGAGCGGAAAAACTCTCCTGGCTGCCATGATGGGGCAGTCACTTAGTGTCCACCATGGAAAAAAGGTGCTGATAGTGGACTTGAATGCTCAGTTTGGTGCAATAGACAGCTTGTTCGGTCTACAGCCCCCCCGTTCATATTATGACCTTATACCGGTTATGGATGAAATGGAAATGAGGCACTTGCAAAACATCGCCATAGATGATGAGGAAAATGGCGTCACAATTATTACCGGTCCTTCCAACCCGGCAAGGGCCGAGGAAGTATCGGACGAATTAATTTCAAAGCTGATCAGAGTGGCAAGGTCTCACTATGACTATATCATTCTCGATTTGCCATCCACCATTAATTCGATTACGTTTACTGGCTTGAGTGAAGCCACCAGAATTCATTATGTCTTAACCCCCGACAGCCTGGGGATGAGATGCTTTAAATATGCAAATGAATTATTTGAGCGTTTTCAGCTGGGGGTTAACGGAACCCTTTCCATCGTGTTAAATCGCACGCATCCCAAGTCGGAGCTGCATAAGAAAGATATCGAGAAAATCATCGCAAAGAACATAGATGGAACGATTTCCTCCGATTTCTTTGGAATTCAGCCCTATATGAACATGGGGGTAAGCTTCTTCAAAAAGAAGAAGGATAAAGGAAGCTCTAAAACCTCAAAAGACATGAAAAAATATGTGGAAGAGACCATAAATCAGGAAATGAGGTGATAGCATGTCCTGGGTTGAAAAAGCTGCGTCACAACGGCCGACAAAAACTCAATGGAATGTGGGCCAAAGTCAAGTCGACGTATGGGTGAGGCACTATAAAAACAGGTTGATCAAAGAAGCGAACTTAGAAAACATCACGACCATGAATCCTGTTGAACGTAAAAAGACCATCGAACGGCTTGTAAAGCAAATGATAAATGAAGAAAAAGTCATCATTCCGAATGATCAAACAGAGGAAATCGTTCAGCAAATCATCAATGAATCAGTGGGTTACGGGCCGCTCGAGGAGTTGCTGCGTGACGAATCCATCACCGAGATCATGGTGAATGGTCCGCACGAAGTGTTTATTGAAAGAAGCGGTAAACTTGAGGAAACGAATGTAAAGTTCAAGGATGATGAACATGTCCGTCACATTATTGACCGGATCATTGCACCGCTGGGGAGAAGGATTGATGAAAGCTCCCCCATGGTGGATGCGCGTCTGCAGGATGGAAGCCGTGTAAATGCCGTCATTCCGCCTATCAGTTTAGATGGGGCATCCATTTCCGTCAGGAAATTCAAGAAAGACCCATTCAAGCTGCAGGATCTCCAATCATTCGGAAGTTTCTCCAGCGATATGGGTGAATTCCTCCAGGCTGCCGTGAAGGCCAAAACCAATATCCTTGTATCAGGGGGGACGGGAAGCGGTAAGACAACTCTATTGAATGTACTGTCAGACTCTATCCCTTACGGGGAAAGAATCGTCACCATAGAGGATATGGCAGAACTTCGTTTCTCCTATGATAACTTGGTCCGGCTGGAAGCCAGACCGCCGAACATGGAGGGGAAAGGTGAAATCACCATCAGGCATTTAGTGAAAAACGCCTTACGGATGAGACCGGACAGAATCATCGTCGGTGAGGTCCGTGGTTCGGAAGCCATCGATATGCTTCAAGCGATGAATACCGGCCATGAAGGATCTTTGACCACGGTTCACGCCAATAGCCCTAAAGATGCCTTGGGGCGTTTGGAAGCGATGGTCATCATGTCCGGTCTTCCCTTAACGGTAGACGTCGTCCGCGGCTATTTTGTAGGAGCGTTGGACTTGATTGTCCAGACGTCCCGATTCTCAGATGGGAAAAGAAGGATAGTAAATATCGCAGAGCTAGTGGAGGAAGATGGTGAAATATTTGCAAAGGACATTTTCAAATTCAATCGTACCGCCACAAAAGCGGACGGGACAATTGAAGGAGAGTTTGTCCCAACTGGATATATTCCCAATGTCTATAAACGATTTGTTTCTTATGGAATCAATTTTGATAAATCAATCTTAACTGAAGGTGTTCTAACATGAACACGGCATGGATCATCTTGACCGCAAGCATGTTTACCTTTGCCGTATCCGTCTTTTATTTCATTTCTTATAGAAGTATGAAAGATACCAAGAAAAGAGTAGATTCATGGTTTGAGAGTGAAGAGCTTAATGAGAGGCGGAGTTTCGTCTTCCTGATCGGGGATAAATTCGATGGTTCTGAGTTATCTGAAGAACTGGAGAAAAAGCTCCTCCAAGGGAGTATTCCCTTGAAGCCTTCCGAGTATATGAGCCTTTATCTGTTGGCGATTGCTGCATTGACACTGTTGAATCGCTTTCTGTTTGGTCTATATTGGCTGATGTCCCTGTTATTCGCTTACCTTATTGTTCTGCTCGGGTCCAAGCTTCTCCTTAACTCCAGAAAAAATAAGAGAACAGAGACTTTTAACAAGCAGCTGCCGGAAATTTGCCGGATGATGAGTAACGGGATAAAGGCAGGTCAGACCATTCCTCAGGCGATTGAAATGGTGAGCAAGGACATTAAAGAACCAAGTGCTGAAGAGTTCCGCAAAATGGATCATCAATTAAAGCTGGGGGACAGTCTTGAGCTGGTCATGAATGAATTCCGTGAGCGGATAGCAAGTAATGACATTAATATCTTTGTGAGTACCATTCTGATTCAGCAGAAAGTCGGCGGGAACTTGGCAGAGGTGCTTTCAACGATGGCAGAGACACTTGAAGAAAGAAGCAGGGTGCATAAAGAAATCGCAACTGTTACAGCGGAGAGTAAATCGGTCGCCTATATCCTCGTCGTCATGCCGTTCCTGATGGCATTGATGATGAACCTGTTCATTAAAGGGTTCCTGAATGTTCTCTTCACACCATTTGGCTTACTGCTCTTTGCTGTCTTTACCATGATTGTCATGTTCGCCTTCATATTAATCAAGCGTCTGACGCATATAAGGGTGTAGAGTATGAAACTAGTAGGATTTTTTTCAATCGTCATGATTGCATTGATATTAATTATGCTTTTCACAGGATTTGTCTACCTGTTCCTCTATATCGCCAAAAGGGAGAACCTCCTGCTGGCACAAGGGTATAATCCTAAAAAGAAAAGAAAGAAAGTCTCTTTAAGACAGCGTATCATGGTACCGATCATTAAATGGGGAATCAAAGCGGGTCCTGTCGGGATTAAATATCCATTCTTCGCCAATGTGGAGAAGCATGACAAGATGCTGAAAGAAGCTGGAAATCCCCTGGGGATGGATCTTCAATCATTTTATGGAGTTCGGTTTGTATTGGCTCTTATCGGGTTGGGGTTTGGGAGTATCTACAGCTTCCTTGGAATGCCTTTTGCCCTCCAGGTCTTGCTCATCTCCATTCTGGGTGGGTTCGCGGGACCGAGTGCCTGGCTTTATTTCAAAGCTAAAAACAGGCAGGAGACCATCAGTGTGATGATGCCGGATTTTCTCGATACCGTGAGTGTGACACTTCACGCCGGAGTCAGTCTGGACGGAGCACTAAAGCAGGTTACGAAACAGTTTGAGGGTCCTTTGAGCGAAGAGATCGATCGATTCAATAAAGAAGTCGAACTGGGTGTTCCCCGTCTCTCCGCTTATGAGAATATTACAGAGCGAAATTCATCTAAAGAACTGCACACATTGGTGAATGCTCTGATTCAGGGGTCCGCCTTAGGAGTCCCTGTTTCAAGGACTTTCAAGCTGCAGGCGGATGATTTAAGGGCGAACAGAGGGTTCATTGCCAAGGAGAAAGCTGCAAAGGCAAGTCCTCAGATCACCCTCGTCACTACATTCTTTGTCGCCCCGGCAGTATTCGGGTTGATCATTGGGCTGCTGGTATTGAATATTATCTACAATCCGGAAGCTTTTGGTTTGGAATCTTTCCTTCGATAGAAGGATTACTATTACAAAAAATTAGGAGGAAATAACATGTTAACGAAAATGTGGTTAAAAGCAAACGCAACTTATTCTCGCTATGTAAACAATGAAAGAGGGGCACAGGCACTGGAGTGGGTAGCACTAGGGCTAGTAGTATTGGCGGTAATGGGAGCCATTGCTTCAGGTGTAGGAGATAACACATCCATTGGTAAAACAATTGTAAGTAAGCTTGAGCAAATGATCAATAAAATTGGCGGCGGTGGCGGAAGCTAATTGAAATTGGAGTGAACTATCGTGAAAAAGCTTTTTAAGAAACATGTTCAAAATGAAAAAGGATCACAAGCCATCGAGTTCCTAGCGATGTTTCCGCTGGTGATCCTCGGTATGTTGATCATTTGGCAGGTGGCTTTAATAGCATATTCCATTGTAGTAGCTGAAAGTGCTGCAAGGGATGGAGCCAGAGCCGCAGCGATTCACGATGAAAATTGGGAACAGGTCGCCCGTAACTCTGCATTTGGAATTCATGTAGCTGGTATTACCGGAGGTCCCGGGAATGAAGAAGCGAGAGTGGAAGTGCAAGTTAAGGCTCCTGTGATTTCTTTACCGCTGATTCATGAGATGGAATTTGACTTTACAGCTGATGCCGTCATGCCCATGGAAGAAAAGGCTGATTCAGATGAATAAAATAAAAAAGTATTTAAATAATGAAAGAGGCAGCGGCATGCTGGTATTGATTATCGGTATGCTGATTGCCGCCATTTTCATCGCTTTTATTTTCTTTGATTTTTCAAGTGTATTCATCAATAAGCGTGTCACCCAAACCGGAGCGGATGCAGCGGCACTTGCAGCCGTTAAGGAGTCCGGGAAATCTTTGGGAGAGGATCTTCGAGACGAAACTCAAGAAAAGCTAGATGACTTAAGGGAAGATTTTGAGGATTTTCTTGAAGACGAAGGAGAAAGTAAAGAAGGTTCCGGTGATGATGGGGAACCGGAAGAACTGCCAACTCCTGATGAATTACTGGAAGACTTTATCAATCAGGTTGAGGCCGAGCTCGGTAGAAGGATGCCTTCTGATATAAAAGAATGGTTAAAGGACTCAGACGTAGAAGTGGATGCCAATTCTGCCTTGAAGTTTTTCTTTGAAGAGGATGAAGTAAGTGAGATTGCTTGTAAATCTGTAAGAGATAACCTGAGCGGGGCAAGGGAAGCAGCCGAAAGATATGCAAAAGAGAACCAGAATGACCGTCTTGTCGATATCCGGTTCATACCGGAGGACTTCCGTATATATGTGGAAACGGATCGAAAAGGCCAATATGTGACAGTGTCAGATAAACTGTTAAGCCCTATTCAGTCTGAAGCTTCTGCACGCATCGGCAGTCCGAAAGGATTCACGGTTACATGTGACTAAAAAGTAGGAATGAGATTATGAGAGTACTAAGTATCGTTATGTTCATGTTATTACTTGTCATCTTTGGTTTAAGCTTTTTTGCCGGTCACGAATCACTGCAGCCCTATTTGGTTGTCATGATATGGATCAGAAGGGTGCTACTCGGCATCGTGATGGTGATAGCAGGGATTAGCATATATAAACTATTTAACACCCCGAGAAAGCAGAAAAAGGGGTACTAGTGTAAAAGCGATGGTGATCTTTCCATCGCTTTTACACTAGTACAGGAAAATATAGGAGAATATACACAAAAAAGAAAATCTGTCTAAAGTATCAGAATCCCTTTCTCTGTAAGGAACGTATAGTAGTTCCCAAAAATGGTATGGCCTTTAATTGGTCCGCGGAAACCATCATTCATATAAGGAAGTTCTTATGAGAAATGGGAAAAATCTTTGGAGTAAATAAAAGAAATAAATATGAAGTGGAGGGAGTAATGTGCAATACAAAGAAAAAATGAGAAAGAACCTTCTTTTATTTCTACTAATCTCTTTTATATCGTTCTTATTTGTTCAACCGGCTTTCGCAGATGTTGGAGAAGTAGATATGGATCAGAACAGTGTAAGTAAAACCGAAGAAGGAGATAGTGAAAGCGGAGAAACAATCGATGGGGAAACAGACCTGCCCTGGTGGAAAAAAGCATTGGAATTTGGTGAGGATGTCATCGATGATGTTGGGGATGGTATCAGTGATTTCGGTGACTGGGCATCAAACGAATGGAATCAATTCAAGGAAGATTGGCCGGAACGGTGGGATTCAATCAAGGGTGGATTCGAAGACGCATGGGATGCGACCTCTGACTGGTTCAGTGACCGGGCTGATGACGTAGGCGACTTCTTTGGAGCTGTGGGTGACTGGTTTGCAGAAAATGAATGGGCACAAACTGTGATCGCTGCAGTCGTAGCAACAGGGGCTATAATAGGAGCAATTGCTCTTGTGGCAACCCCGCCTGGTTGGATTATGATGGCAGTAATAGGTGCAGGTGCACTTGCAGGTGGTTTCCTGTATCAATCTGCTGCATCGAACGCAGGTGCTGAATATAGTTTCTGGGGTGCTTTAAGCTGGGCCTTTGCTGGCGGGATCGCAGGTGGAATTGCGCAAGGCACAGGAACTTTACCGTTTTTACTAAGACTTGCAGGCAGTAGTGCGAGGGCGTTTCCTGGGGCTGCGGTTAGGTATTTTAGTGGATCGGGATTATTAATGAATATGGGAGTCGGTTCTGGTGTATCCGGGATATTTTCCTTCACTAAAATGATTTTAACTGGAGAGGGTACTTTAGTTGATGTTGCAATTGATACAGCTTTTGGTGGATTAGCTGCTGGAATTTTAGGACCGCTTGGTGGCCCTATTGCTAATTCGTGGAAATCAAAAAATGTTTATGAAATAGTAAAATATGGTGTTATTACAAGTGGCTATGCAGGTCTTGATAATTTTGTAGTGGAAGGCATTAAAGGTTCATGGGATTCAACAAATATTTTAATAGGCATGGCAGCTGGTGCAGGAATGTATAGTATTTTTGGTAACGTGAGTAAGTACTTAATTAAATATGGAACAGCTCCAAGTACTTCTGAATCAGATCAGCTCATGGATCAAATAAGTGAAGAGATATTAAATAAAAGTTTTGAAGAACCATATAAAGGTTTCTTAGAAGACAGTATTGAACCACCAAAAGAAACAACGCCTAAAAATACTAAACCACCTGAAATAAAACCATTAAATAATTAGGAGGATAAAATGAAAAAAGACTTAAGTAAGAGAGGGAAAATTAGTCTAGTCCTATCGCTGGGTACTTTAATAATAGGAATGCTATATATGTATTTTATTATGGACGGACGAACAAGGTTAAATGCACAAGACACACAGTTTCTAATAATTGTGGTATTAGTCTCGAGTATATTTATGATTATTACCCTAGTTGAAAGAGCAAAGACACAAGGTGGACATTTTTCGTGGAAGAAGTTTGGAATCATCCTGTTGATAGTTATTCTCTTTGGCTTATGGAGAATAACGGTATAAAACCATACAATATAAAAAAGCTTGAAAGCTCATTTCAAGCTTTTTTTACACATAGCAAATTCCATTTTTTAGGATTTTCCAGAGAGGAGTATTAGCTTATGAATTTAATAGAAGCAAGAAAAAGAGTAAAGACAATGGGGGTTGTGGCTGCGGTCATATTAGGGATTCAGCTGCTCATATTGTTGGCCTTGGTTACGCTGGGGCAGTCGAACTTTCTTGGTCTGGATCTTTGGAGCTTGATGGACATTGTTATCGGAGGTGCCTTGGTTATTTGGCTGCTGGTTAAGAAAAGCCGGACAGCCGCAGTGGGTCTGCTCGTTTTGTATATAATTGCTCAAGTTATGATGTTATTTGCGGTTCAGAATCCAACATTAGGTTTCTGGATCGGGCGTTTGACCATGGTGGCAATTATCTTAACCATTTACATCCGCGGCGTTCAGGGAGCTTTTGCCTATCACAGATTAAAAAAGAAGGATATTGAAGAAAAGGGTTCGGAACATGTTGCTTACTAGTTGTAAACATGTTTAAAACAAGGATTGGAGATATGGATATGTCAAAAAAAGAGAAACGGTGAGAAGGCTTTATTTGTTCCTAATGATTTTATCTATGTTATTTATGTACCGGTAACAGTAATTGAGTGGTTGGAAGGAAATGGAGGAATTCCTCTTACAGCGCTCGTAGTGGGAATTGCGTTACCTTAATAACAAACCAGAATGAGGCAGAATGAAGGAGCTTTAATAGAATACTCAGGCTTTTTTTCACAACTTTAAATCTTGGTTGAGTGGGAACGGTCCCCATTTTACCCAGGAATGTATACTATGTTTGGCAAGGCTAGTAGCTATATTGTAAAATCTGGTTCAACTCCTAGCGATGCTGAAGTTGATCAAATTGTGGACCAAGTAAGCGAAGAAATTCTTAATAAAGGGTTTGAAGAGCCATATAAGAGATGGTTAAAAAATGAAATTAAAATACAGAAAAAGTTCCGAAGCCAAATCCCCAAACAAATGAAATCCCATTAAATAATTTGGAGGATAACACTCTTATGAAACAGCACAAGATGAGTCTTATTACAAAAATTAGTTACATTGCCTGTTTTTAGCGATGGGATCAGTTTTTGTATACGGAATTTTTGTAATGGATGGAAGAACTACTTTGAATTCTCAAGATAGAACATATATGTCAATAATGTTGGTTGTATTATTCACTTCTTTGATTTTTATGATTGCCGACCGCTCTAAGTAAAGTGGAGGAGAATTTTCTTGGAAGAAATTTAAATCATAATAATATTAGTTGTTCTATTCGGTTTATGGAGATTAACCGTGTAAGTATAGGAAGACTGAGCGAGGGGACTGTCTGAGAATCTAATAAACTTAAAAAGCTTGAAAAGCTATTTCAAGCTTTTTTTTCTAACAACACATTCCATTTTTATGGATTTAATAGAGGGGAGTAATATCTTGTGAATTTGATTGAGGCGAGAAAAAGAGTGAATACAATGGGAGTTGTCGCTGCAGTCATATTAGGAATTCAGCTGTTCATATTGTTGGCTATGGTTACCCTGGGACAGTCGAATATACTTGGTTAGACCTTTGGAGTATAGTAGACATTTTTATCGGATGTACCTTGGTTATTTGGCTGCTGGTTAAAAAAAGCCGGACAGCCGCAGTAGGTCTGCTAGTTTTGTATATAATTGCTCAAATCATGATGTTGTTTACTGTTCAGAATACAACATTGGGATTCTGGATCGGAAGGTTGACAATGATGGCCATAATCTTAACCATTTATGGGCGTGGCGTGCAGGGAACTTTCGTTTATCATCGTTTGAAAAAGCAGGAACGTTCACAAAAGGATCCAGAGCAAATTGCTTACTAAGTTTGATACCTTCAATACAAACAAGGTTTTTGAAACTACAATAGTAAATTTGGAAGTAACGGGAAGGTTTACTTTTTTCAAGTATTACATTTAGTGAAATCATTAGAGCCGTCCCCATACTTCATGAAGGACAGGCGGAAGGAGCTGTTATGATAGCCGGAGGAGCAGTCTTTTAGGGTGCTGCTAAATTAACTAAACTAGCAGCAGATAATTGGGGCAATATTAAAAAGTTTGCTAAGAATCCTGTTAAAAATAACGCTAAAGTAATATGGAGGGGAATAGTAAAATCAAAGATTGGTTTAGTTAATTAATTGTACATTTCCAAAAGAGACCAGTTCCTTTTGGGATTATTATTAAGTCATATAGAAAGGTGGCTAACCGATTTGAATACTCAAGTACTACCTCAAAAAGCAAAAAAGCATAAAAAGTGGTTCGAGAAAGTATTCATTAACCCTTATGGCTACGAAGTTAATGGCAGTAAGTATTTTTTAACATTATATAAAAGAAATGAAAAAACAACAGGATACTCAGTAATTACTGCTGAACAATTTCATAGCGGTGACGCTTTGAAAGCTTTTGAAAAGTTAATGTTATACACAGTTTTCGTTAATAATTTCTTCTCTATAGGAGAAGAAAGAGCTCGAATTAGTGAAGACTATTTTTTAATTCCTGCAATACAGATTGACCAATACCTTCAAACCAATGGAATAAATGAGGCTTTAGAAAAAGGAAAAAAAATCTTAAATGAGTATGGGAAATTACAAAAAGAATTTAAGAATTTTGCAAATGAATACACCAAATATTATGACACTACTATTTTAAGTAGTAATGAAATTAATGATTACGACATTGATAAACTTCTGTTAATACTTTCTAATTTAAATAGGATTCAATACTTGCAAGGGAAAAGATTTATTGAATCATATAATGAACTTAAAATGTTAGAAAAAGAAATGAAAAAAACTAAAATCTTTTCCACTATTCCAACAGACAATCAAAAATTTTTAACAGAGTTATTAAGAAGTAAAAAGGAAACTGAGGGGACTTTAAAACAGTTAGATGTAGAAAAAGAAATAGAACACTTAACAGTAAATGAACAAACTAAGATTTTAGTAAAAGAATTCGAGAAGGCGGGAAATAAAAAGATGCCACGTTATAAAAAAGACCTGCGCTACCCAAAACCATGAGGTGAGAAACCATGAATAAGAAAACCTGGTCTACTGTCAAAGGGTGGTTTTCTTAAGTAGGAGGATGTTGGAATAATGAACACCAATGAGATAGAAACATTAGCACAACAACATAAGAAGTTATGGGAAAAGGTTAATGTGTTTCCTTATTCCCTTAAGTTGAATGGTAAAACGTATAAAATGGCTCATTTTTATAGACTTACGTCAAAATTATATGGAAGCTTCTTATATACTCCGTATAATTTATCTTTTGAAGAAGTGAAAGTAGTTTTCTATAAATTTATACTCTTAGAAGAGTATTTGAAGAACAAAATAGCTAAGTTAAACAGGTATGCTTCAACCGATTATACAGCGAGTTATTTGGGTTATAGAGAATATTTAACAAATGTAATCCTTCAAAATGAACTTTTTAAAGATGCAAATTCAGAAATTCAATTAATAATCGATGCAATCAACTATTTTGAAAATTCTTTGGAACGTATTAAGTCAAAGTATAAACAATTCAAACAGCTCAGCGATAATATAAAGATAAATGGTGAATTTACTAGTGAACAATTGTCTGAAATACAATGGATATACGGAGAAGCACACGCTATCCAGTTTCTGCAGTCAGTTCAACAAGAAGATATTCTAAATTCAGCTAAACTCTTAAAAAATCATATTGATAAAGAAAAAATCTATAAAATTAAGGATTTCGAAGAATTTTATAAAAAGACTAAAGTTTTAATTGATCCAAATTCTGAAGCAACCTTAAAGCACTCATTAAAGAAGTTTGGTGATTATGAAGCTAATATCAATCTGAGGTATGAGGATCTGGTAAGAAAACTCATTAAAGTATATGAAAAAGACTTCTATAAAGCATTAGACGAAGATTTTATAAAAAGAAGGGTTAGGAACCCGTCTGTCAGGGAGAGAAGTTAAATATGCTTGAGTCATTGCAGAATAGTTGGAGGATAGATACAAGAAAATTTGAGGTGGGTATTATTACTCTCTCTTTCAATTCTTTTTCCTTTACTGTTAATAAACTGGTTTGTGTTAAACGTGGTATATCTATTTGTTATTAATGAATTTACCTCTGCTAGGGCAGATTTCTATTACGATTTTTAATTGACTATCATCTGGCTGTATTTAGCTTTTTGCTTTTGGTTCCTGTGATCATTACCATTATTAAATTTAAAGCCCTGAACATCAGCATAGGGTATGGAATCGTGCTTTATGTCCTGTCTATTCTCCTCCTTGTAACACTCCCGGCTTTTCTTAAAAGACCAGAAGAAATCAAAATATATGAATCTGCTAATTGATTAAAAGGAGAGATCCCCATGTTCAACAAACACAAAAAAGTCATGCGCAACGCTAAATTTAAAAAGCTGATCACTAGGACAATCGGACACGTCAAGGTGGACACTGTGCTGACTGAAGAGCGGGTGACGCCCGGTGGTACGCTTGTTGGTGAAATTCAGCTGTCGAGTAAGAAAGGGTTTAAAGAAATAGAGAAGGTAAGTGTTTCACTTATGCAGCAGTTCCCATTTTCTGATGATACGGTGGCTAATCTTTCTTTGATCACTGCTGAAATGAGATTGTCAGGGGAGCAGAAGGAGCTTAATGAGTTGGTATTGCCTTTCGAATTGAAAGTTCCTTATTTTACGCCGAAGAGTGCAGTAAACAGAAAATGCTGGATCCAGACGGACATTGATCTTCCTTATAAGCTGGATCCGAGGGATATGGATTTTATCGAGGTAAATGAACATCCACTTCTTCCATACGTAAATAAAATCGTGACGGAAGAGCTGGGGTTTGTGAAGACAAATAGAGAAGAAGTTATTCACTATCCGGGGTTCAAACCGAAATGGGTCATTGATAAAAAAATCCTGAACCATCCCCTTTATCCGATGCTATCAAGCAGACAGGTGCCGGTGGCTCACGAAATCGAATATTTCCCTCCGGAAGAGTTCAGGACTAAATATCGGGAGATCGAGTTTATATACGATATTAGCGAAAACGGCATGGATTTGTATGTAGAACTCCAATTTATCATTCCGAAAGAGATTGGCGGTTACTTCAAGCGTGCTGCCATAAGTGAAAGCGACCGGGATGAAAGAATCCACAAGCTGTCTTTCACTAATGAAGAAATTGAGAACCCTGAGATCATTAAAAAGAAGCTGATGGAACTCCTGGAAAATACTGAAATACCGGAAGAATTAAGAGTTTAATCAAACGTTTGTTTAAAAATACTGAAGCCTAATAACAGATGGACATAATGGCTGGGACAAAAGCTTATAAGTCGAAGAAAATCCGAACCAACATTTTGAATTTCATCATTCAAAGTAGTTCGGATTTTTTGTTTATGTCAGCGGTTGATTGGAGTGCTAGACGAAGACTCCTGCGGGAAAAGCGAGTTAGATGAGACCCCGCAGGCATAGCCGAGGAGGCTCACCAACCGCCCGCGGAAAGCGAAGTCTTGCACGGAAATCAATAGCGGTATTTAGAGCCCTCTCTTAAGTTATGCGTTTTAAGGGGATGGAATTCAGTTTGTCTTAGGTTCCTCAAGTACTAATATTTCTTTTCAATCTTTTGCTTTATAGTCTCGATTTTTTCAGGAACTACATACAAATAGTCAATCAAACCTTCTAACAGCTCGATCAGCAGTTCTGCTGTTTTGTCATCTACCTCTTTTTCCAGCTCGAGCATTTGGAAAAATGGAGTGTCCGGACGGGTGAGTTGGCTTAATGTTTGAATGGGCGATGATAAATCAACATTCTTTGGCAGCTGCTCAAACTGTTCGGATAATGTCTGGCTTTTTGCTTTATCCGTATTCAGGTTTTTCACTAAACTTTCAAGAACCCGCTTGGTCATGACGGCTGTGGCTGAGTGATCATTCGACTGATTTACATTTAATGCTGAACGATAGGACCTTACAAGATCTTGTGAAATCCGCTTGTTGTCTTGAATTTTATCAAGAGGGCCATTTGTTGCAGTTGGATCATAGACGTGGATGGTGACTTCTTTCGTTTGTTTCGATGAGTCTTCCTTGATCATTAGAATAAAAGTAGAGGGTTTTTTGCACACAGAACAAATTCCCTCTGAAAAAACACCGGTCTTAATCTGATAAAAGTTGGCTTTTAATGAAAACTCTCCTTGTTTACGACAACCCGGGCACTGTGTCCGGACCTTTTTTGGTACTTTTAAATATCCATACTGAGTAGATGATACTATCGATCCTGGCGTAATTTCTCTCATTTCAACCTCCTAAACAGCAAAGATTTTTTCGTTTTATTGTAAAAGTATGAAAAATCATACAATTACTTCTATATAAAATTATAACTTTATAAATCTGGACAACAAGCTTCAATAAATGGAAAATGAAACCAATAGTTAGAGGGGATAAAAACTATCAAAAAGTGTCTATTAAAATGATTCGAAAATAAAGGTCAAAATAATGGGGTGCTTTCAATTGGAAATAATACAAAACTCTCTTTCAAGGGAAGTTTGCAGAAAGCTGAAAGGGTACACTGTCTGTAATTATTGTTTTTAATCAAACGTTTGTTTAAAATCTTGAAGTCTGTCTTCAAGATTTTTCATAATTCAAAACAATTTGTATTCTGCATAGAAGCACTTCCACAGCCAAAACATTCGGAAAAACCGCTATAATTGGGTAGAATAGAAACAATGGTGTTATTGACTAACGGTTGGAATGCAGAAGGAGAGAAATCATGACACATTTTACAGATGACAGCATAGCTTTGCATACAGATTTATATCAGATAAATATGACCAAGGCCTATTGGGATGATGATTTCCATAATCGAAAGGCTGTTTTTGAGGTATTCTTTCGAAAGCTGCCTTTTGGTAATGGATATGCGGTGTTTGCCGGATTGGAACGTGTGATTGAGTTTGTGAAGAATTTTCATTTCAGTAAGAGTGATATTGAGTATTTGAGTGAACTGGGGTATGAGGAGGAATTCCTCAATTACTTACGTGACCTCCGCTTCACCGGGACAATCCGTTCTATGCAGGAAGGGGAGCTTGCTTTTGCCAATGAGCCTCTTTTGCGGATCGAAGCGCCCCTTGCACAGGCCCAGCTTCTAGAGACGGCGATTCTCAATATCGTTAACTATCAAACATTGATTGCGACGAAGGCGAACCGGATCAAGCAGGTTGTCCATGATGAAGTGGTGATGGAGTTCGGTACCCGCCGTGCACATGAATTGGATGCGGCGATCTGGGGTACGCGTGCTGCGTTCATCGGTGGATTTGATGCGACCAGCAACGTGCGAGCAGGGAAGATTTTCGGAATGCCTGTTTCGGGTACTCATGCCCATTCACTGGTACAGGCGTATCAGGATGATTACACGGCCTTCCATAAATATGCTGAAAGCCATACGGACTGCGTGTTCCTCGTTGATACGTATGACACCCTGAAATCAGGAGTGCCGGCTGCGATCAAGGTTGCGAAAGAGCTTGGGGACAAAATCAATTTCAAGGGGATCCGCCTCGACAGCGGGGATATGGCTTACTTATCCAAAAAAGCCCGCAAGATGCTGGATGAAGCCGGTTTTACCGAAACGAAGATCATTGCATCCAATGACCTGGATGAGTACACCATATTGAACTTGAAAGCGCAGGGAGCCCAGATCGATGTATGGGGTGTCGGCACGAAGCTCATCACGGCATACGATCAGCCGGCGCTTGGTGCGGTGTACAAGCTTGCTTCGATCGAGAATGAAAAAGGTGAGATGGAAGATTCCATCAAGATTTCAAGTAACGCGGAAAAAGTATCCACTCCAGGATTGAAAAAGGTTTATCGGATCATCAATAAGGTTAATCATAAATCAGAGGGGGATTATATCACGCTTGAGCATGAAGATCCCCAGCATGAAGACCGGCTCAAGATGTTCCACCCGGTTCACACATACATCAGCAAGTTCGTGACGAATTTTGAAGCAAGGGAGCTTCATGTTGACGTATTCAAAAATGGTGAGCTCGTATATGAAACACCTTCGCTTCAAGTGATGAGGGAATTCGTCAATGAAAATCTTGATTTGTTATGGGATGAGTACAAGCGTTCCATGAATCCGGAAGAATATCCGGTGGACTTAAGCGATGAGTGCTGGACGAATAAGATGAGCCTCATTCAGAAAGTAAAGGCTGAAGTGAAGGAAAGATTTCACTCAGCCAGGTAATTAGATTTGTGATTGGGTAACATAAACGGATATAATGTGATAAAACCTAACATGGAGTGTGAAACTATGGATTCTCTTCAGAAACAAATCGTTGATGAAATGATGGTGTCGCCTGAAATCGATCCAAAGAAAGAGATACGACGAAGCATCGATTTCATGAAAGACTATTTGAAAAAGCATTCATTTTTAAAAAGTATGGTGCTCGGCATTTCCGGCGGACAGGACTCTACCTTATTAGGGAAGCTTGCCCAGATGGCCGTTGATGAACTGAACGAGGAAGCGGGATCGGATGAGTATGCATTTTACGGAATACGCCTTCCATACGGCGAGCAGGGTGATGCCCAGGATGCGATCGACGCCGTGGAATTCATCAAGCCATCCGTGTCCATGACCGTCAACGTCAAGCCGGCCGTGGATGCAAGCTTTTCTTCCTTGAAAAAGGAAGGCATGGAGATGTCCGACTTTGTCAAAGGAAACGAAAAAGCGCGTGAACGAATGAAGGTTCAGTTTGCGGTTGCTGCAATGAAAAATGGCGTCGTGCTTGGAACCGATCATTCAGCGGAAGCTGTCACAGGATTCTATACGAAGTTCGGTGACGGAGCGGCTGACCTTGTACCCCTTTTCCGTCTTAACAAACGGCAGGGGAGATCACTCTTGATAGAGCTTGGTTGCCCTGAGCATCTTTACAATAAGAAGCCGACGGCCGACCTGGAAGAGGACAAGCCGCTTGTTCCTGATGAAGAAGCACTCGGTGTCACTTATGATCAGATCGATGACTTCCTGGAAGGGAAAGAAGTGCCGCAGGAAGCCAGGGAAACAATCGAGAAACACTACCTGAAATCACAGCATAAGCGTCATCTGCCGATTACGGTGTTTGATGATTTTTGGAAATGAGACTAATGAAAAGCCGATTCTCATATGATTGAGAGTTGGCTTTTTTTGTTTTGGCACGGCTGGGGCAGGTACGTACGGTGAGTGGAGTGTCAAATCGTGGTCGAAACGTCATTTGGAAGATTATTGCCTGTTTTCGAAAGATTTTTGGTCAAAATTAAAAGATTTTCCAGCCGAATTCGAAGAATAATCAGTGAAATTAAAAGGTTATCGTTCAAAATTCAAAGATTCCGTGCCGCCGCAGCCCAAATCCACGAAACAATCACCACCAACTTCACCTGCTCCGCTGAAAAAAATGATGCCAAGCACATCCGTATGACAAATTTCCTAAAAATTCGTATTATTTTTCACCCGGAATGGAGGATTTTTGGAAAACGAAACGAAAGTATTAATAGTTAGAGAGAAAAAACATATAAAAGGGATTCAGGAGGGGTCGCATGACACAGGAAGTAGTAAATCCGAAATTGCAGAACGTCGTTGAAAATATAGAGAAAGTCATGATAGGAAAGAGAAAGGTGGCAGAGTTGAGCGTGGTGGCGTTACTCGCCGGCGGTCACGTGCTGCTTGAGGATGTCCCGGGAGTCGGGAAGACGATGATGGTCAGGGCGCTAGCGAAATCAGTGGGGGCAAGCTTCAAGCGGATCCAGTTCACGCCGGATCTTCTTCCGTCGGATGTGATCGGGGTATCGATCTATAATCCGAAGGAGATGGAGTTCAGCTTCAGGCCGGGACCGATCATGGGAAATATCATATTGGCGGATGAAATCAACCGTACCTCCCCGAAGACGCAGTCGGCGCTTCTTGAAGGGATGGAAGAGGGAAGTGTGACGATCGACGGGAACACGCGCAGGCTGGATAAGCCGTTTTTCGTTATGGCCACACAGAATCCGATCGAGTATGAAGGGACCTATCCGCTTCCGGAAGCCCAGCTAGACCGTTTTCTTTTAAAAATGAAAATGGGATATCCAGAGCCGGCTGAAGAGATGGAAGTTCTTCACCGCGCACAGAAGAACCCTCCGATTGATGAGCTGGAGGCTGTGATGACCCTTGAAGAGCTCCGTTATCTTCAGGAAGAAGTGAAGGAAGTACTGGTGGATGACACCATTAAGAAATATATCGTGGATATAGCGGGCCGCACGAGGATCCATGCGAATGTTTATCTTGGAGCCAGTCCGCGTGGATCGATTGCGCTGATGAAGGCGTGTCAGGCCTATGCGTTCTTAAGGGGAAGGGATTTCGTGATTCCGGATGATGTGCAATTCCTCGCACCATTTGTGTTCGCCCACCGGATCATCATGAAGTCGGAAGCCCGTTATGAGGGGATCACACCGGAAGAAGTGGTGGAGCGGGTGATGGCGCGCATCCCGGTACCGGTTCAAAGGCTAGTGAGATAGCATGAAGAACAAACTTCAGATACTAAAGCCGATCGGCAAGCTTTTGCTTCTTCTTCTATTGATTGCCATCACGTTTACGTACGCAATGTTTCAAGGGGGATTTGTGAGCTGGTTCCTTTTTTACAGCTTCATTCCTTTCGCTCTGTATTCACTGTTTGTGTTCTTTTATCCGCTTTCCGATTTTTATGTGGAGAGAAGGTTCGAGTCGCTTGAATACAAAGCGGGGGATGAATTGAAGGTGACGCTGACGCTGAGAAGGAAGGTTCCTTTTCCGTTATTTTATATGGTGCTTGAAGATGTCGTGACGGAATCTTTATTCAGGCAGTCAGCATTTCAAAAAGCGAAATCGATGATCTACCCCGGTTTCAGGAGGGAAGTGAAGCTGTCCTACTTCATAGATGAACTCCCACGCGGTGAACATCTTTATTCCGCGGTACGCCTTAAAACCGGTGACTTTTTCGGGGTATTTGAAAAAGAAGCGGTCATTGAGTGCAAGGATCAGCTCCTAGTTTATCCTTCATTTGTAGAGGTTCAATACAGGCCGCTTGAGAACCGCTACGATCAGGGGATGACCTCATCGAATGTGAAAATACAGAAGGATACGACGATGGCGACGGGTGTTCGTTCGTATCAGCCTGGTGACCGTTTTTCATGGATTCACTGGAAGTCGTTCGCCCGGACAAATGAATTGATGACTAAGGAATTTGAAGAAAGGCAGTCCCATGATGTGCTCATCGTGCTCGACCGTGAGTATTCCGCGGCCTTTGAACCGATGGTCACCTTCACGGCATCCGTCATTCGCTCCATTATCAAAAAAGGAGCGCAGGTCGGTCTGGTGTCGATCGGTGAGGATCATCAATCATTCCCGATCAGGGGCGGAGAAGAACACCAGGGGCAGCTCTTCTATCATCTGGCGAAGGTTCAGCCTGACAGCCGGTTTGCGCTGGGGAAAGTGCTCCAGGGCGAAGGATTGAATTACTCGCAGTCCGCGGCCGTGTTTTTCGTAACGGCTGAAGTTTCGAAAAAAATGATCATGAGTGTGAACAATTATACAAAGCGCAGCAGTTCAGTCGTCATTTTCCTGGTGAAGGCAAAGGGCGAGTCCTATACTGATGAGGAAAAAGCGTTGAAAGCTTATGCGGCCTCACGAGGAATCTGGCTGAAGGCCTGCTATGACGGGGACTTCTCATCAGCCTTTGCGGAGGTGAAGCGGGCATGAAGGGAAAAGCATCAAGCAATCGATTTTATTCCATATTGATCTATCTATTCGGATTCCTGCTTTTATGGGAATGGCTGAAACCGCTAAAGGTGGTCACCGATACCGGTGATTTATCGTACTTTATCATGTTCATTCTGCTTGCTCTGACACTTTCTTATTTCCGCGTCCACTTCTTGCTGTCGGGTACGGTAAAAGCCGTGTTCATCCTGGTCGCCCTGCATGCCCTTTATTTTCAAGGTTCCTTGCTGGAACTTGCCTGGCTGGGTGAGTTTGTAAAGGATGTGTGGCGGAACCTCGGCCTGACGCTGGGCAGGGACTGGTCCGGTTTATCATTTGTGTATCGCAGCCTGCTGTTCTTCATTCTCCTATGGCTGATGACGTATCTGATTCATTACTGGCTGTCGGTCAGGAAAGCGATCCTGCTTTTTTATATCATGACGGTCACCTATATCAGCGTCATCGATACGTTCACGGAGTATGAAGGGGACAGCGCGATCATACGGGTCGTTGTATTTGGATTCCTGCTGATGGGGCTCCTCGCCCTTGAACGGTTGATCCAGGGTGAGAAACTGAATGGGCTGGCAGCGAATATGAACAGGCACCGCTGGATCGTGCCGCTTACCGTGATGCTCGGGGTCAGCTCGATTGTGGCGTTTGCCGCACCTAAAGCCGATCCGCTGTGGCCGGATCCGGTACCTTATATTCAATCATTTGCGGAAGGATCCGGAGGCTTGAGCGGTGTAAACAGGCTCGGGTACGATACTGACGATTCCCAGCTCGGGGGACCGTTCATCGGCGATCCGACCGTTGTCTTCACGTCCGAAGTGACCAGGGAACATTATTGGAGGATCGAGACCAAAGATATGTATACCGGAAAAGGATGGGAGCAATCCTTGGATGAAGAGGATGGTGTCCCGTTCGCTTCTGGTGAAGAGCTTCCGTTCTCATTCACGGCTGAAGATGAGGAGCGCGACCTCGAAACCGAAAACGTGAAAATCGAGAAAGGGTACTCTCATGTGGTTTATCCATACGGGGTTGAAAATGTGATCGGCAACGAAAAGGGCAATTTTGAATTCCTGCCGGTAAAAGAGAAAATAAGAAGTCTCGATGAAAAGGGTGAACCTGTAAACTTAAGTGAATATGCACTCACTTACCGCCAGCCGTCTTATTCCCAAAAAGGGATGAGAGCGGCAAACGAAGGACAGGAAGCGATGCAGGTTCCTGAATTTGTCGAGCGCTATACGCAAATCCCTGCTTCCACTCCGCAGCGTGTAAAGGACTTGGCTGCGGAGATCACGCAGGATAAAAAAGACTGGTATGACAAGGTGCGTGCCATTGAAGGGTATTTTGAAAAAGAGGCATTTGTGTACGATCAATTCGACGTCCCGGTACCTGAGGAAGATCAGGACTATGTCGATCAATTCCTGTTTGAAACTCAAAGGGGGTATTGCGACAACTTCTCGACTTCGATGGTTGTCATGGTCAGGTCCCTCGGTATCCCGGCCCGCTGGGTAAAGGGGTATACAGAAGGGGAATACAGACGGCAGATCGATTCTCAGTACAAGCTTTACGAGGTGTCGAATAACAACGCCCATTCATGGGTGGAAGTATTCTTCCCCGAAGTGGGCTGGGTACCGTTTGAGCCGACCGTCGGCTTCAGCAATAACATTGCCTATGAGTATGACCTCGATGTACCGGATACAGATGAAGATCAGGCCCCGATTCCTGAAAAAGAAGAAACACCTAAAAAGCCGCTGGAGCAAACTGAAGATGAAGCGGCAGGCGGAGGTTTTTCTTTCAAGGATCTTTGGGAAACGATCAAAACCTTCTTCGCCGAGAACTGGGGTAAAATACTGGTCGGATTTTTACTGCTGGTGCTTGCAGCGGTGTTGGCCTATATTTTCAGAAGGCGCTGGCTCCCGTATTACCTGATTGTTTATTACAGAAGGAGAAAGTCTGAAGATATCTATTCTGAAGCATATATCTCCCTTGTGAAACAATTAGGCAGATATGGATTAAAAATGCAGGACGGCCAGACCCTGCGCGGGTATTCCCGTTACATTGATACGTTCTTCGGAACCTATGAGATGACGAGCCTGACCAACCGTTATGAGCGTACGCTGTATGGTCATAAGCCAGATCAAGAAGATTGGATGAAGATGAGAGAATTATGGGAAAATTTAATTAAAAAGACAACTGGTTGACCGCTTCATCAACAAGGTTTAAAATGATGTCAACTTAATAATAGAGTTCGTTAGCATCCTTCGTATATCCTCGATAATATGGTTCGAAAGTTTCTACCCGGTCACCGTAAATGACTGGACTATGAAGGCAGTGTTCTATTTAGACATCAACGTATGCCCAAAAACTAGAATCCTGCCTTTATACAGGCGGAGTCTAGTTTTTTTGCTTTTTTGGCCATTAATTGCCGCTGTTGATTTCCGTGCAAGACTTTGCTTTCCGCGGGTGACCCGTGAGCCTCCTCGGCTATCGCCTCCGGGGTCTCACGTTGGTCACTTCTCCCGCAGGAGTCTTCGTCTTGCACTCCAATCAACAGCTGGAACAAGATATAACAACTGTTGGCTTCCAATTAAAACAAGCAAGCTATGTGGAGGTTTTTGGAAGAAATTCTCTAAATATTACCTCAGAGTGGATTGGAGCGGAAGGCACTTGACTCCGACGGAAGATTGAGGAAAAGTCGAGACCCCACAGGCGGAACGCCGAGGAGCATTCCTGTTATAAAGTAAATTGCGTTTATATCGAAGTTTTTGCGATGTGCATAAAAAAAGCCCCCCTGGTACGATAGAGAGTGTCATGCATGACCTCGAATTAAGTACCGAAGGGAGACTTCAATTATGGATTTTACACAAAATGAACGACTTAAGCAAATTAATGAACAAACGCTGATTATAGGAATTGATATCGCCAAACATAAGCATGTTGCCAGGGCGATTGATGATCGGGGAATTGATTTATCCAAGCGCCTGATATTCCCTAACTCAAAAGAAGGATTCAAACTGTTACTCGAGTGGGCGAAGGATTTAAGCGTACAAACATCCCGGCCCAACTTGTTGATCGGTATGGAGCCTACAGGTCATTATTGGATGAATCTAGCCTACTTTCTAAAAACTCATGGTGAAAGCCCCGTTGTGGTAAACCCGATGAAGGTGAAAAAATCAAAAGAACTGGATGATGATTCGCCCACCAAAAATGACACAAAGGATGCGAAAGTCATCGCTCAAGTCATGCGAGCGGGTCGTTATCATGAGCCTACCTTACCTGAGGGGTTGTATGCCGATTTACGTGAAGGAGTCAAACTTTTTGACATCATCCAAGAAGATTTGTCATCCATAAAGGCTCAAATTCATAATGCACTGGATCGCTATTTTCCTGAATTCTTAACTGTCTTTAAAAAGTGGGATGGGAAAACAGCTTTATATTTATTGAAGTGTGGATATCTCCCACAAGATCTTCAACATAAGGCAGAAGATGAACTTCTGAAAGAAGTGAAAACATCAGTAACAAAAAATGTTGGCATAGAGCGTATGCGCCAACTGAAAAAGGCAGCTGCCTCCAGTATTGGACTGACCGTTGGTCTTCGGATGGCTCGTGAAGAACTTCGCTATCTTGTGGATCAGTATGAATTACTAAACTCTCGTCTAGAAGCCCTTAAAGAAGAACTCGAAGAGCTTGTTCGAATGGTTCCTGGCGCCGATAGTATGATGGCTATAAAGGGTGTCGGGCCTATGACAGTCGTTGGCTTTTTTGCCGAAATTGGTGACCTTTCAAACTATAGAGATCCACGACAAATTATTAAATTAGCAGGACTCAACTTGATGATGAACCAATCAGGCAAACATAAAGGACAAACGACCATCACAAAACGCGGGCGGCGGAGATTACGCACCATTTTATATCAAGTCGCTCGCCCACTAGCTTTTCATAATAAAGGGTTCAAGGCCTTACACAATTACTACAAACATCGAAGAAACAATCCTCTAAAGGGGAAACAGTCTTATGTCGCTTTAGGTCGTAAACTGATTAAAATTCTATTTGTGATGGGGACACGGAAGTGTGCCTTTAGTGAAGAACGCATGCTTCGGGATATCCCGCACATTACGGAAGTGCAGGCTGCTTAACAGGTAATAGGTTATTGGTTACACATTCTACTTTAGTCTTTTTTAACGTTTTCTTAGTAAGTCAAACGAAGCACGGATAAGCCGGTCACCATTCCGAGCATTAGGGCATAGACCCACCCGAGGAGCATATCCGGCATCCACACATGGTCAGGTCGAACGAAGGAATTTACGCGCATAGACGCCGAGAGAAATGGGAGGGTCCACCACCATGTCGCTTGTGGAGATCCAAAGGTGCAATCATATTTTAGTACCTATTATTGGAAATTATCCTTTCCGGTTTATTAAAGTGCCGCGTGTGTTTCCAGATATATTTAAATTTGGATGTATCTGTTTGGCCATGCCGTGTCTCTTCTGTTGAACACTTAAGAAATCCGGAGAAAAACAAAGATATTTTAAGTAACCTACCATTATCGTGAGGGAGGCTCGACTTCCTCCCCGCGGAAAGCAAGTGCCTGCAGCGGAATGGAACGGTCTCGGTTAGGGCTGGACACAGAACACAATTTTTTATGGAATTGCTAACAAAAAGGATGTATTTGTGGATGGTAAGGGAATCATACACAAAAGAGAGATAAATAAATGGATGAGGTGAACTGAATGCTAGGTAAAGAGGAATTGCATAATCAGGAAATGATCGTCGTTTTAGACTTTGGAAGTCAATATAATCAGTTGATCACACGAAGAATCCGTGAATTCGGGGTGTACAGCGAGCTGCACCCGCACACCATCACCCTTGAAGAAATCAAGGAAATGAATCCGACAGGGATCATCTTCTCCGGTGGTCCGAACAGTGTATACGGTGAAAACTCGTTCCGTTGTGATGAACGTATCTTCGACCTTGATGTCCCGATCCTCGGCATTTGCTACGGCATGCAGCTGATGACGATGCATTTCGGCGGTAAAGTAGAACGCGCCAAGCACCGTGAATACGGGAAGGCTGCCATCAATATCGAGAAAACATCGAAGCTTTTCTCCGGCCTTGAAGATGAGCAGGTTGTCTGGATGAGTCACGGGGATCTTGTTGTAGAAGCCCCTGAAGGTTTTGAAGTGAACGCAACAAACCCGTCATGCCCGATTGCTTCAATGAGTAACGAAGAGCAGGGGCTGTATGCTGTACAATTCCATCCGGAAGTCCGCCATTCTGTACACGGGAATGAAATGCTCAAGAACTTCGTATTCGAAGTGTGCGGCTGTGAAGGCGACTGGACGATGGAAAGCTTCATCGACATGGAAATGGATAAAATCCGCCAGGTCGTCGGAGACAAAAAAGTTCTGTGCGCATTGAGCGGCGGAGTGGATTCTTCTGTCGTAGCAGTCCTGATTCATAAAGCGATCGGCGATCAATTGACTTGTATCTTCGTGGATCACGGCCTTCTTCGCAAAGGGGAAGCGGACAGTGTCATGAAAACTTTCGCTGACGGCTTCAATATGAACGTGATCAAAGTGGATGCTCAGGACAGATTCCTGGACAAGCTCAAAGGTGTATCCGATCCGGAACAGAAGCGTAAAATCATCGGTAACGAATTCATCTATGTCTTTGATGACGAGGCAACAAAATTGGAAGGTATCGATTATCTTGCTCAAGGTACCCTGTATACGGATATCATTGAAAGTGGAACAGCGACTGCACAGACAATCAAGTCCCACCACAACGTTGGCGGGCTGCCTGAAGATATGCAGTTCACACTGATCGAACCTTTAAATACATTGTTCAAAGATGAGGTCCGCGCATTGGGCTCAGAGCTTGGCATTCCGGATGATATCGTCTGGAGGCAGCCGTTCCCTGGTCCTGGTCTTGGAATCCGCGTACTCGGAGCGATTTCTGAAGAGAAGCTTGAAATCGTGCGTGAATCCGACTATATCCTTCGTGAAGAGATCAAGAAGGCCGGTCTTGACCGCGATATCTGGCAGTATTTCACCGTTCTTCCTAATATCCGCAGTGTCGGTGTCATGGGTGATGCGAGAACATATGATTACACAATCGGCATCCGCGCCGTCACGTCGATTGACGGCATGACATCCGACTGGGCACGCATCCCTTGGGATGTTCTTGAAAAAATCTCGACCCGTATCGTAAACGAAGTCGATCACATCAACCGCGTCGTGTATGATGTAACAAGCAAGCCGCCTGCTACGATCGAGTGGGAATAAGCTTCTTAACTAAATAAAATCAGCTCCATCGGAAGGTTGCTGTGTCTCAAACCGAACATTTTATGAATTATTTTTATAAAATGTTCGGTTTTTCTATTGACCGCGGCTGTGTTCGTTGGTACAATAGTCATGTCTTAATAAATCTTAATAGTAATTGTTACGTCGTATAATTTCGGGAATAGGGCCCGAGCGTTTCTACCAAGCTACCGTAAATGGCTTGACTACGAGGTAATTGATAGATGGACTTCGTATTACTGCAAGTCCCTTCTGTTTTTTATCTTACAGTCAAAGCTCTGAACTCTCGGTAGTTCAGAGCTTTTTTATTTTGAGATCTGCGACGGCACGAGGGAGGAGTAAGGATATGAGGAATTTCTTTCAGTTTGAACAACTTGGAACCAACTACAAAAGAGAAATAATCGGGGGACTGACAACATTCCTTTCGATGGCTTATATTTTGGTGGTCAACCCGTTAACGTTGACCCTTCAATCAGTACCGGACCTGCCGGACAGCATGCGTATGGATGCCGGAGCGGTATTTGTGGCAACCGCGCTTGCGGCTGCAATCGGTTCATTGATCATGGGGCTGCTCGCGAAGTATCCAATTGCGCTTGCACCGGGAATGGGCCTTAACGCATTCTTCGCCTACACGGTTGTGCTGACTATGGGTGTTTCCTGGCAATCCGCACTAACAGGCGTTTTAATTTCAGGGTTGATTTTCATTGCCTTGACCCTTACCGGAATACGTGAAAAAATCATCAATTCCATTCCTGCAGAACTGAAGTTTGCAGTTGGAGCAGGAATCGGGCTGTTCATTACATTTGTAGGTTTTCAGAATGCAGGAATCATTGTCAATAATGATGCTGTTCTTGTAGGGATCGGGGATCTGACACACGGAAACACGCTGCTTGCGATTTTTGGTCTTGTCATTACGGTCATTCTGATGACAAGAGGCGTCAAAGGCGGGATTTTCATCGGGATGGTCGCGACTGCGATCGTTGGGATGATCGTCGGGCTCATCGATACTCCGAAAGGTATCGTGGATGCGGCGCCGAGCCTGTCGCCGACATTCGGGGCTGCGCTTGATCCGCTGTTCAACGATGCGGGCAGCATTTTCACCATCCAAATGCTCGTTGTCGTTCTTACATTCTTATTCGTTGATTTCTTTGATACGGCTGGTACACTTGTTGCCGTTGCAAACCAGGCAGGATTAATGAAAAACAATAAACTTCCGCGCGCCGGCAAAGCATTATTCGCGGACTCTTGTGCGACAGTGGTAGGGGCTATTTTGGGTACTTCAACCACTACGTCATACATCGAATCTTCCGCGGGGGTTGCGGCAGGGGCAAGAACAGGGTTTGCTTCAGTCGTCACCGGAATTCTATTCTTGCTGTCAATCTTCTTCTTCCCGCTCCTAGCGGTCATCACTGCACCGGTCACAGCACCGGCATTGATCATCGTAGGGGTCCTGATGGTTTCATCGCTTGGTGAAATCGACTGGAAGAAGTTCGAAATCGCAGTACCTGCATTCCTGACGATCGTTGCTATGCCGCTTACCTACAGCATCGCCACAGGTATCGCAATCGGATTCATTTTCTACCCGATCACGATGATGATCAAAGGGCGCACGAAAGAAATCCACCCGATCATGTACGGACTGTTCGTCATCTTTGTACTGTATTTCATTTTTATTGCTTAACATATTCTTTAAAACTGATCTCTCTTTGAGGTCAGTTTTTTCATTTAAAAAGAGGATGTGACGGAAACGGAGAGAATGTAATACTCAAAGGGAAGTTATATTATTGATAAATGTGTTCATTTTCGTTAAAATCATGAAATCGGATACTTGTCGAAAATGGTCGAAATGATGGGGAGAAATTCATATGTCTACTTTGAGTGTTAAAAAAACATTGAATAACAATGTTCTGATCGCCGAACATGAGAGTTACGGAGAAGTCGTGCTGATCGGGAAGGGAATCGGGTTTAACCGGAAAAAAGGAGATCCGATTCAAAACGATATAGCCGAAAAAATGTTCGTCCTTAAAGGAGAGAAAGAACAGGAGCAGTATAAAAACCTTCTGCCTTTCCTTGATGAGAACATGTCCAATGTAACCATCTCTGCCATCGAACTTATAAGGGAGAGGACAAATTCGTTCTTGAATGAACACATCCATATTGCCCTGACCGACCATATCCTCTTTGCCATCAACAGGCTGATGAGGGGCATGGAAATCCGGAATCCTTTCCTGGTGGAAACAAGGACTCTTTATCCTTTTGAATATGAAATCGCACGTGAAGTAGTGGAAATGATCAACGATATGACCGACGTGAATCTGCCCGAGGGGGAAGTCGGGTTCATCGCCCTCCATATTCATAGTGCGATGATGAATAAAGATCTTTCCGAGGTGAACCAGCATTCCCAGTTGATATCAAGGCTGACGACCATGATCGAACAGCAGCTGGACGTGAAGATAAACAAAGAGAGTGTAGACTATATGAGGCTGGTCCGTCATATTCGATACACAATCGAACGCGTCCTCCGCGAAGAACGGGTGGAGGAACCAGAAAAAATTGCAAAACTGTTGAAAGAGGAATACCCTCTCTGCTATAATCTATCTTGGAAGCTGATCAAGATGATGCAGCAAACATTAAGAAAACCTGTTTATGATGCAGAAGCGGTGTATCTGACGATGCATCTGCAGCGCATACAGACTAAAGTTAAATAATGTACTTATCTATCTTACGTGTTACTGATTCGATCAGGCATGAGTAAAGAAGATAATTGAAACGTGTAAATTGGGGCAGTCTATCCCTATACGTTCATTATCCTCTTTTCTCATGCCTTTTTTCATGGCCAGCTCCGGCGCCTAGCCCCTCGAGACGTTTCGGACCGCCCAATGAAGTCAAAGAACGACTTCACTGGTCGGCCCAAGAGCGTTGGTCGGGGCTGAATGAGGCGCCTGCGCTTTTCTTGTTTGCTATCATCCAATCTGCTGAATAAAACCAATTATCAAAAGGAGGAAAACTCATATGTTTAAAAAGGCTTTTGGCGTTTTACAAAAAGTCGGTAAAGCACTAATGCTTCCGGTTGCGATCTTACCGGCTGCCGGGCTGCTGCTTGCATTTGGTAATGCTTTGCAGAACCCAACACTATTAGAAATAGCTCCATTCCTTTCAAACGGTGGAGTCGAAATGGTTGCCAGTGTCATGGAACAAGCCGGCGGAATCATCTTCGGTAACCTCGCGCTGCTCTTCGCAGTCGGTGTAGCCATCGGACTTGCCGGCGGTGAAGGTGTTGCCGGGCTGGCAGCAATCGTCGGTTTCTTGATCATGAACGTAACAATGGGAACCGTGGAAGGACTCGGCATTCCTGATGTTACAGGTGAAGGGGTAGACCCTGCATATGCACTTGTCCTCGGAATTCCGACACTTCAAACCGGTGTGTTCGGCGGTATCATCGTCGGTATTCTGGCAGCGTATATGTACAATCGATTCTTCCAGATTGAATTGCCATCTTATTTAGGTTTCTTCGCTGGGAAACGATTTGTTCCAATTGCCACTGCAGCATCTGCAGTCGTGTTAGGTCTATTGATGCTTGTCATCTGGCCGCCGATCCAAAATGGTTTGAACTCATTCTCAAACTTCATGCTTGGTGAAAACAGAGCATTTGCAGCATTCATCTTTGGTGTAATCGAACGTGCGTTGATTCCATTCGGACTTCACCACATTTTCTACTCACCATTCTGGTTTGAATTTGGTTCATATACATCTGAAGCTGGCAACATCATCCGTGGTGACCAGGCAATCTTCATGAAACAAATCCAAGATGGTGTGCAGGATCTTACTGCCGGTACCTTCATGACTGGTAAATTCCCGTTCATGATGTTCGGTCTTCCGGCTGCGGCCCTTGCGATCTACCATGAAGCGCGCCCTGAGCGTAAAGCGGTAGTAGCGGGTATCATGGGATCTGCTGCCTTGACATCATTCTTGACTGGTATCACAGAGCCGATCGAATTCTCATTCTTATTCGTAGCTCCTGTATTATTCGGGATCCATACAATCTTTGCAGGTCTATCATTCTTGACCATGCACCTGTTGGACGTAAAAATCGGTATGACATTCTCAGGTGGTCTGATCGACTACATCTTATTCGGTCTGATCAACCCGCAGACTAATGCATGGATCGTTATCCCTGTAGGTCTTGTCTTTGCGGTCATTTACTACTTCGGTTTCCGTTTCGCCATCCGTAAGTGGAACCTTATGACTCCTGGACGTGAAGAAGTGGAAGACGATGATGAAGAAGGTACAGCAGCAGCTGGTGGAGCAGGCGAACTTCCATATAATGTTCTTGAAGCGCTTGGCGGCGAAGAAAACATCGCTCATCTTGATGCTTGTATCACTCGTCTCCGTGTATCCGTTAATGACGCGAAAAACGTTGATAAGCCAAGACTTAAAAAATTGGGAGCCTCAGGTGTACTTGAAGTGGGTAACAGCATTCAAGCGATCTTTGGTCCGAAATCTGATACATTGAAATCACAAATACAGGATATTATGCGCGGTAAAGCTCCACGCAAAGCAAAAACAAGTGCAAGTGAAGAAGTAGAACAGCAAATTGAAGAAGTGAATCCAGAAGCTCTTCAAACAACTGAAGAAGAAAAGCACGAAAGATTTGTAGCGCCTATCACAGGTGAAATCAAAGATATCACAGAAGTGCCTGATCAAGTATTCTCAGGCAAAATGATGGGAGACGGTTTTGCGATCCTTCCAACAGAAGGAACAATCGTTTCTCCTGTAGACGGTAAAGTCGTAAATGTATTCCCGACAAAACACGCCCTTGGCCTTGAATCCAAGAACGGACGCGAAGTGTTGATCCACGTTGGTATCGATACAGTGAAACTTGAAGGAAAAGGCTTTGAGGCACTTGTAAAAGAGGGAGACCAAGTAGAAGCAGGTCAACCGCTGCTTGAAGTAGACTTAGACTTCATCAAAGAAAACGCTCCTTCTATTATGACTCCGATTGTATTCACGAACCTGAAAGAGGGTCAGCAAGTGACTCTTGAAAAGACAGGCAAAGTGAATCGCAACGATGAGGACATCATCAAGATCGATTGATTTTGTATTAAAAGCCCCTCCGCCTTAGAAAGGTGCAGGGGCTTTTATTTTATATAGAAGAAAAGGGTGCCGGGACAGGTGGGGAAGGGCATTGTAACCCCTGGTTGGAGCGTATTTGAGAGGGTGTATGAAACTCTATTAAAAAGTTTTGAATTAATTTATCGAAAACTGTTGACGCAACTCGAAATGGTTGATATACTTTAAAAACCGTCGCAAGTGAGACGCGGAACAACTTCATTTAATAGAAAAGCCAAAAAAACTTTTTTAAAAAAGTTGTTGACAAAACCGCTTGAAACTTGGTATGATGGTTGAGTCGCTTCAAACGAAGCAAGCAACAAATTGAACCTTGAAAACTGAACAAAACAAGACAATACGTCAACGTTAATTCTAGATTTACCGCAACGATTTAATC
>NZ_JBJOSA010000024.1:0-48552 GCF_045897515.1 Rossellomorea oryzaecorticis
TAACGATATTCGTTACGGTAAATCTAGAATTAACGTTGACGTATTGTCTTGTTTTGTTCAGTTTTCAAGGTTCAATTTGTTGCACGCGCTCCGTTTGAAGCGACTTTATTAATATAACACATCTTTCGTTTTCGCGTCAACAACTTTTTTAATTTCTTTTTCCGAAATGTTGTTTGCTGTATCAGCGACGTTTATTAATATATCACGCTCTAAAAATTATTGCAATATATTTTTACAAAAAAATTATTCTCTGTCCATTTTTTTCTTGTTCTTCCTTTAGGACAAGCTTCATATATATGAAAGTAGACTTTCCTGAAAGGAGTTTCAGTTAATGACAGTTATGGATGCAGCCCAGTACCTCTCTTACTTTATGGCCATTTATCTGTTTGCGTACTCATATGTAACCGGACTGAAAATCTGTGAAAGCACAAAACCAGTCAGAGGTTTGACTTTTATTTTGTCAGTAGTCATGGCATTTGTCTTTTCGTGTTTCACTTACACGTTCTCATAATAAAATAGGAAGAGCGGACTTTTAACACCGCTTTTGATTTCCGTGCAAGACTTCGCTTTCCGCGGGTGACCCGTGAGCCTCCTCGGCTTCGCCTGCGGGAAGAAAAGCGGAAGGGCTTTGATCAGAGGCGGGTGGCATAAGGCGAATCGGCCACGAAGGCGTTCTTTGCCTTCTTGGGCGAGTTGACTTATGACATGTGCCTCTAAGCCCCGCAGCTAGACAGGTCTCACATCGGCCACTTCCCCCGCAGGAGTCTTCGCCTTGCACTCCAATCAAACGCTTGAAAGGACTAATAATATCTAACATAACGTGCAAACTGAAAACCCTAATGAATTTGCCTGATAGAAAGCAATTTCATTAGGGTCTTACTTAGGCAGAATAATATACGTCCCTTCCTGATTTTTTGCATTTCCTTACAATCTATAATCCAAACAACAAGCCTTCTTCATCATATTCGTTTCCGCCGATTGATATCTTTTGCTCTTTGACGATCTCAGGACGGAATTGGTAATAAAAATGTTTAGATGGATTTTCTTTTAATACCCAGACGAGCATATTGGAATGACCCTGTGCTTTTAACTCGGCCATCGCAAAACGAAAAATGGCGCTTCCGATTCCAGTCCGCTGATTTTCTTTTAATAGATAGATGGCATAAAGTTCACCTTCATACTGTTTATCACGTTCCCGGCCTATGGAAACGAACCCTGCAATTTTGCCGGTGTCCAGTACGCATACATAGGTTTGATGAGGGCCGCTTAGAATGCCTTCCCACCTGACCTTTCTCTCCTCCACATTTAAGGAATCAAGGTAATCATCTGACACGATTCCTTTATACGTCGTTTTCCAGCTGTTTATATGAACGTCAGCAATCCCTTCTGCATCTTCAGGTACCGCTTTTCTAATATGGTACTCCTTCATTGTTTTTCACCTCATTCACTTGTTGAACCATTTTCTTCACCTTTCTTTCTTCTATTAGAAAGAGCGTTACTCCAAGAATGATGATCAAACCGCCCACTACCTGAGTAAGAAGTATTTTTTCAGCCAACAGCCAATAGGCTAGTAAAGAGGCCCCAATGGGTTCGAACAAAATCGCCATCGATATGGTCGATGTACTTAACCACTTCAGTGACCAATTAAAGAGGGTATGACCAAGAAGCGTTGGGACAATTGCCAGGAGCAAGAAGTAGAGCCAGTCTTCTCTGGGATAAGGTCCGAGACTCTCACCACGGCTTAGAGCATAAAATAAAAGAACAATGGCACTTATTGTATAAACCAGGTACGTATAGGTAATCAGCGAAAGCCTTTTACGGATGGTCTGTCCGAAAAGGAGATAGCCTGTCACCAAAGCGCAGGCAAGCAAGGCTAAGATATCCCCCCACAGCGCTTCCCCGCTGATCCTGAAATCCCCCCAGCTGATGATGAAGCTTCCTGCCACGGCCAGGAGTGCACTAATGACTGCTTTTCCGGTCAGCTTTTCCTGAAAGAATAGATACGCACCTATAAATGCGAACAGCGGCTGAAGGGTAACAAGTACAGTTGAACTGGCAACCGAAGTGTAGTTCAGAGATTCAAACCAAAGAATAAAATGAAATGCCAGAAAAATACCGGCTATGATGGAAAATGCCCAATCTCTCAAAGTAATAAGTTTGAGTTCCCTCACATATTTTAAGAAAAATACCGGGGTCATTAATAAAATTGTGAAGAAGAGCCTGTAAAATGCCAAAATCCCGGCAGGAGCACTCGATACCTTCACTAAGATGGCTGAGGTTGATACGGAAATCACCCCGATCGCAAGTATAAGATAAGGATTTACTTTTGTATCTGACATGGAAACACCCCCGTGCTTTTTGAATGTAATACTAGGCGTGCAGCCTTCATATTCAATTGTTCTCATTTTAATAAATTAAGAGAAAGAATACTATAACCAAATTCATCATTTTTTACAATAGTTGAAAGGGAGATGGAGGGGGTCAAGTGGACTTCATAGACACGGCACTATATATGAAGCTGGGAATCTCTGCAGTACTCGGGCTGGTTATCGGACTTGAAAGAGAATTAAAAAGGAAGCCGGTCGGTCTTAAGACTTCACTTGTCATTTGTATCGTAAGCTGCCTTTTGACGGTCGTATCCATTGAATCGGCGTATATTTCCGAAGGCTCTGAAAAAGTGAATATCACCATGGATCCGCTCCGGCTCGCAGCTCAAATTGTATCTGGAATCGGATTTCTTGGCGCAGGTGTCATCCTGCGGAAGGGAAATGACAGTATTTCCGGGCTTACAACAGCAGCGATGATCTGGGGGGCGGCGGGCATCGGAATTGCTGTGGGGGCGGGCTTCTATATGGAAGCAACTGCAGGAGTCATCCTTATCATCGTTTCCGTGGAAGTCGTTCCTACGATCATTACGTTCATAGGACCGAAACGACTTCGCGAAAAGGAATTATTCCTTCGGGCTACCATCAAGGAAAAGCATGAGATCAGAGCAATCATCGATCAAATCAAACAAGAGGATATTGCAATTGAAAACATCCGTATTAAAGATTTGAAAAATAATTTACATCTGCTTGAGTTGAAGATCATTGTTGATTTTAGAAAGAAGACAACGGATATTTATTACAGGATATCCGAGATTGAAGGAATCAAGGATGTTGAAATTGAAAGTTTGTAAAAGTAAAATGACCCCCTGGCAGCCATGGGGGTCATTTTTTATGAAGCTGGATCTTTTCAATGCAATGAAGTTTTTTCACCACTTCAAGTACACCATTGAAGTTCACAATGTCAGGGGTAAGGATAAGCAGGGAATATTTAAAACTATCCAGCCCTTTAAGGTCATCGTCGTCCTCGATTTGATACTGTGTGATTTCAATGCCGTGGCTGGTGATCGCCTCATTGATGGCAGTAATATTCCCTTCACCTTTTTTCACAACAAGGCTTAGAAGCAGGAGTTTCTTATGCCTGACTCTTTCTTTATAGAACATTTCAAATTTATTTAAGAAAAATAAGGTCATGACGATAATCAAAGTTGTAAATATCGCTTCATAATACATACCGATCCCTACAACTAGTCCGAGTCCCGCCACAACCCAGATGCTCGCTGCGGTAGTCAGTCCCCTGACCGTCACCCCTCCATGCACCATGATTGTTCCTGCACCGAGGAAACCGATCCCTGAGATAACATAAGACGGGATTCGGCTTGGATCGAACCCCACCAGTTCCGGGTGCTCCTCAAGGAAAGGTTCAAAACCATATAATGAAACCAGCATCAATAAACAAGACCCTACACCAACAAGGATATGCGTCCGCAGTCCGGCCGGGTGATTCTTCGATTCCCTCTCAATCCCGATCAGACCGCTCAGAATCACAATAAGCATGATGCGGATCAAGGAAGTTTCATACTCGTCCGGAAGTTCCGGCACCCATTCGAAATAGTCCATAAGCGTCACCTTTTCACTTTCTTCTATTACGTATACTTTTAACCTGAAACGCCAATTTTAAAACCCTTCATTTTGGAGGCGGCGCTGAATCGTCTTTCAAAAACAAAAACCAGGCGACAAACGTCACCTGGCACATGTTCATATTATTTTACAGGCTTCTTCAAGAAACCAACCATCAAGGCCGTAATGACTGAACCAACCAGCACAGCCACCAGGTAAAGGAACGGATTACCTTCTACGACCGGGAAGACGAATAGTCCTCCGTGCGGGGCAGGCAGTCCGATGCCAAAGGCCATCGTCAGGGCTCCGGCAACTGCGGAACCAGTCACAATCGAAGGGATGACCCTGAAAGGATCTGCCGCTGCAAACGGGATCGCCCCTTCCGTGATAAAGGATGCTCCCATGAAGTAGGCTGCAATCCCTGCTTTTCTTTCATTATCTTTAAATTTTCCTTTAAAGAATGTAGTGGCAAGCGCCAATCCAAGCGGAGGAACCATACCGCCCGCCATAATCGCTGCGTGTGGTGCAAGGTTTCCTCCTTCGATCATCGCGATTCCGAATGTGAATGCGGCCTTATTGATTGGTCCACCCATATCAACCGCCATCATTCCGCCAAGGATCAAACCAAGTAATACCAGGTTTCCTGTGCCCAGTCCATCCAGCCAGTTCTGGATCCCGCTGTTCACTGTACTCAGCGGCTCAACAAGGAACTGGAGCATAATGAAACCGGTAATGAAAATCCCGAACAACGGATAAATCAAAACGGGTTTAATGCCTTCAAGCGCGGCCGGGAAATTCTTCGTTAATCGCTTGATTCCAACGACAACATAACCTGCAAGGAAACCGGCAATGATTCCTCCCAAAAATCCACTCTGACCAGTCGCGGCAATCAGACCCCCGACCATACCCGGCGCGAAGCCAGGACGGTCTGCAATGCTCATGGCAATGAACCCTGCTAGAACCGGAACCATCAGGTAAAATGCATTCTCTCCGCCTATTTTATTTAAAATGGCTGCAAATTCATTGTATTGTGGAGAATCCGGATTCGCAGATTGAATGCCGAAAAGGAACGAAATCGCGATCAGAATTCCTCCGCCGACAACAAACGGAAGCATATTGGATACACCGTTCATCAAATGCTTATAAAAGAAGCCTGTGCGTTTCTTTTTCTCAGCACCCTGCTCCTCTTGATCTTCTGATCCCTTGCTTCCACTGTATAATGGTGCATCTTTTTCCACTGCTTTTTCCAGCAGGTCTTTCGGTTTTCTGATTGCTTCTGCCACAGGGACTTCGATGACAGGCTTACCTTTAAACCGATTCATCTCCACTTTCGTATCTGCTGCGACAATGATGGCTGTAGCGCTTTCAATTTCGGCTGCAGTCAGCACATTCTTTGCTCCGCCTGAACCATTTGTTTCAACCTTGAGTTTGATACCAAGTTCTTTCGCCTTTGCCTTCAGGGCATCCGCTGCCATGTAGGTGTGGGCGATGCCGGTAGGGCATGCAGTTACAGCGAGCACCTGCCCTTCCCCTGAGGAAGACTCTTCCGACACAGTTTCCTCTTCATCCTCTTTATCATGCAAGTTGATAATTTCCAATACTTCTTCCTCTGAAGAAGCATTCACCAGTGATTTCCGTACGTCCTCGTCCATCAACATGGAAGACAGGCGGCTGAGCGCTTCCAAGTGAGTCTGATTGGCTCCCTCGGTTGCAGCAATCATGAAGAATAGATGTGCCGGTGCCCCGTCCAAGGACTCATAATCGACTCCGTCAGCCGATTTCCCGAAAGCAATAGCCGGCGACTTTACTGCAGATGTTTTCGCATGGGGGATGGCGATCCCTTCCCCGATCCCTGTCGTACTTTGTGATTCCCGATTGAGAATCGCTTTTTTGAATTCCTCCGCATCCTGTAGTTTCCCACTCTTATCCAGGACGGAAACAAGTTCATCAATGACGGTCCCTTTGGATGATGCTTTCAGATTCAATGCGATTGTCTCTTTTCTTAAAAGCTCTGTTATACGCATTGTACTTCCTCCCTTTTATCTTTTACTGATTTCAATTTGTTTGTATAAGTCGTTAACTTTATTTGCATCACAAAGACCTATGGAAAAAGCCGTCGCAGAACCCGCCGCCGTCCCAAGCCGGAATGAGTCCTCCATACTGTATCCCTTCGAAAGTCCAGCGAGGAATCCTGCTACGGTTGAGTCCCCTGCCCCTACTGAACTTTTTAGCTCTCCGTCCGGGACGGACGCTTGGTATACGTCCTTCCCGGATAACAGGAGGGCACCTTTTTCCGCCATGGATACAATCACATTTTCCGGTCCTTTTTCTTTCAGTTTTTTTCCGTAAAAGACTGCATCCTCAACAGAATTGATCTCTACTCCGAACATTTCCCCCAATTCATGATGATTCGGCTTGATCAAGAACGGTTTCAAGGAAAGGACAGGTGCGATCAATTTCTTTTCAGCATCGATGACAATCCGCGCTTCCCGCTTCCCGCAGAGTGAAGCAGCTTCCTGATAAAAGGATTCAGCGACGGAAGCAGGAATACTCCCGGCAAGTACGAGGGTATCATCCTTTGATAAAGTCGAAATCCTACTGAGAAGACGGTTCAGCTGCTCCTTTGTAATGGACGGGCCGTTTCCGTTTATTTCCGTTTCATCTTCAGCCTTCACCTTCACATTGATCCTGGAGATTTCATCCACTTCCACAAATTCAGCTTCAATCTGCTCATCTTTTAAAAACTGCTTGATGAATTCCCCAGTGAATCCCCCAGCAAATCCTAATGCCGTGCTTTTCACATCCAGGACATGGAGGACCCGTGAGACATTTATTCCTTTTCCGCCGGGAAGAGCATTTTCTTTCGCCGACCGGTTCAATCCTCCTTTAGTGAACTGGTCAAGCTCCATAATATAATCAACTGATGGATTCAGGGTTAATGTGTATATCATGTTGTCACAACCTTTACTGTCGTTTTTTCCATATAAGCCGGGTCTGGTTCGTCTCCGCTCCTATTTGTGATGACAACCGCTTCATTTAAATCAGCTATTTTGCTGAACGCGATTTCACCGAATTTAGAATCGTCAGCCAGCACAAACGCTTCTCTCGAAAGTTCGATGGCCGTCTTCTTCACTTGCGCTTCTTCAGGGTCAGGTGTAGTAAATCCGTATTGCGGATGGATCCCATTCGTTCCAAGAAACGCTTTATCAAAACGGTACTTCTGAAGAGCTTCAATGGCTCCGCTTCCTATCATCGCTTTCGTTGTCGGCTTCACGTTCCCTCCGATGAGGTACGTCTTGAATCCTTTTTGGAGCAGGGCATCCACATGAGTCAACCCGTTTGTCACAATCACGATATCAACCTGAGGAAGAAATTCAATCATACCGAGTGTCGTGGTTCCTGCATCGAGAAATATGCAATCCCCTTCTTCCGCAAGTCCTGCAGCAAAACGTCCGATCACGTTTTTTTCATGAAGGCTTTTGGATGTTTTCTCAGAAACAGTCAGCTCCTTCAACTTTCCTTGCAGCCTTGAAGCTCCCCCGTGAACCCTTTTTAAATACTTTTCTTGTTCAAGCTGGGTCAGATCCCGGCGGATCGTTGATTCGGATGCTTCTGTCAATTCAGCGATCTCATGAATTTTTACGGTTTCCTTGTCTTTCAGCAAGTCTATAATGATTCGATGCCGTTCTTCAGTAAGCATAAGCTCCTCCTGCAACTCTTTGTTACCCT
This sequence comes from Rossellomorea oryzaecorticis, assembly GCF_045897515.1. Taxonomy (NCBI): domain Bacteria; kingdom Bacillati; phylum Bacillota; class Bacilli; order Caryophanales; family Bacillaceae; genus Rossellomorea; species Rossellomorea oryzaecorticis. The sequence continues at coordinate 7,674 of NZ_JBJOSA010000024.1, forward strand.
TATTATAATGAGAACGTTTTCAGAAATCAATCATTATCTATCATTTTCATTCAAAAACAATCACAAAACACTCAAAAACATCCACAATGGATTACTGCGGGTCAGGACGAACCATCATCCAATAACACTAAAAAAGCCAGCCCCGGGAACAACCCGGAACTGGCTTTATATCAAACACTATTATTCGTGATTTTCTTCATGCTGCTGTGCTTCAGGATTTTCTGAGCTTTTCGGATTAGGATTGACATACTGATAATCTTTACGATCGATCGGTGTATATCCTTCCGGTTCATAGAAGCGCAATAAATCTTCATAGATTACTTTGTCTGATAGCTCGAGACGCTTCTGAGCATCTTTACTCATAGCTTCACAAGCCTTTTTGGCTTCTTCATTACCTTCTTCAACCGGCTTGCCTGTTTCGTTATCATAGCAGACACCTTTGATGTTTGAATACTTGTCAGAAATGACATCACCATTACGGAAAGGAACGATTTGCTTGCGTTCTTTAGAAAGCAGGTCCTGACCAAAGCTTAGATAGTCCTTCGTGTCCACTCCAAGAAGGTGCATAACCGTTGGGCGAATATCGATTTGGCCGCCGTAGGTATGGTTGACTCCACCTTTTGCACCGGAGTTCAGGATGAACAACGGCACTCGTTGAAGCTGTGCACTTTCATAAGGACCGACTTCTTTGCCAAGTATTTCAGACATCGCTTTATTATGATTATCAGAAATACCATAGTGGTCTCCGTATAGGACTATCATTGTATTATCATAAAGACCTTTTTCTTTCAGGTCGTTCACAAAGTTCTCCAACTGTTTATCCATGTAGTGGGCAGTTTGGAAATAACGGTTCACTACACCATCATGCGTGTCAGCTGTATCAAAGTTGGCATCTTCTTCATGACGGTCGAATGGGAAGTGGTTGGATAACGAAATGAACTTCGCATAGAACGGCTGTTTCAGACTTTCCAGCATAGGCATTGATTCCTTGAAGAACGGGCCATCCTTTAGACCGTAAGGAAGCTGTTCTTCCGGATTGTTCATATCATAGTATGTTGCATCAAAGAATTTATCATATCCCATAGAGCGGTACATCTCTGAACGGTTCCAGAACGTCTTGTAATTACCGTGGAACGTCGCAGAAGTGTACCCTTTATCCTTTAATAAAGCAGGGGCAGATTGATACGTGTTGTTTGCGTGTGTCATGAACACTGCTCCCTGAGGAAGTGGATATAATGAATTTTCAAGGATAAATTCCGCATCGGATGTTTTTCCCTGTCCTGTTTGATGGAAGAAATTATCAAAATACATGGCATTTTGATCTTCAACCAATGAGTTCAGGAATGGAGTGACCTCTTCGCCATTCAGCTCTCTTCCAATCATGAACGACTGCAGGGATTCCATTGAAATATAGATAACGTTTTTCCCTTCGGCTTTTCCAAATGCCTCTGGGTTTGGAGCGACTTTATTCGCTTTTACGAAGTTTTCCACTTCTGATACTTCATTGCTGTCGGCCATGGCACGCTTGGCATGTGTCTTAGAGTTCTGGACGACATCATAAATCGTGAAGTTAGTTGTACCTAAATATTTCACAAGATAGTTACGGTCAAAGCTGCGTGTCAATAACTCCGGGCGGTCAATATTCGCAAGTCCAAGGTTCAACAGGAACACAAGCACCGCTGATGTCATGACTGCAAACACTGCACGGAAGCGCAATTTTTCCTGAGGCTTCACTTTCTTGGCGATCACAAGTCCAATGATGATGAACAGATCAAGGAAGTAAAGGATATCAAGAGGATTGATCAGCTCGAGTGCACTGCCTCCAAGTCCGTTATTCGTTTTCGCCTGCAAAAGAACCGGCACTGTAATGAAATCATTAAAGAAACGATAATACACGACGTTTGCATATAGAATGAAAGACATCAATAAATTAATGACGATAAATGCAATGTATCGCCCTCTGCCTTTCCAAAAGAGTGCTATACCAAAGAAAAATAGTGCTGAACTCAGCGGATTAAAGAATAACAAAAATTGCTGCATGGCATTTTGGATGCCAAGATTGAATTCCGCTAAATAGACAGCATATGTTTTTAACCAGAATAGAATGACGACTGTAAAGAAGAAAGTCAACTTCCCAGCACGCATCTCACTGCGCATGTCATTGAAACGGTTCTTAAAGAAGTTCATGCTTCATCACCTTTATTATTAAAATTTAGTAAAGTTAATTTGTAGTTTTTGTAAATCAGATTGAGTCAACAGAAAGTATTATAACAGAAATTAATTTCAGCTGTATAACATTTTGGTGTGATTCGTAACAAAAAGATTTCACCGTGATTCGACAAAAATAGTTGGCTTCAATAGTGGAATACGATAATGACAAGGGTTGTTACGTAATTTCGAAATGAAATACAATTTAGATACGTGGCTGCAGTTACATGAATTGTAAATAAATACAAGAAAGATGTTTCCGTTGTTTTTATCCTTTATCTCTTTCCCTCATCTATACCGCCTGTAAACCTGGAATGTAAATGTAAAATTAACCAAATGTAAAGCTTTTTACAAAAAAAGATTGAAGACTTCACACTTCAATCTTTCATCGTACACTTAAACCCGGGTCAATTCCTTCAACACAAATTTTTCCACAACTTCAGCTACGCCGTCTTCCATATTAGAAGATGTGACATGATCGGCTTTCTTCTTTATGTCTTCCGGCGCATTGCCCATCGCGACACCCAGCCCGGCGAATTCAATCATAGCCAGATCATTATAGCTGTCTCCGATTGCGATGACTTCTTCCCTGGTGATACCAAGGGGTTTGATCAAATAATCCAGGCTAGCGCCTTTTGTCACTCCAAGCTGCGTAAACTCGAGAAAGAATGGTTTTGAGCGCATGACACAAAGTTCGCCGTCCAATTCCTCCTGAAGCTTCTTCTCCACTTCCACCAGTCGTTCCGCTTCTTTCAGCATAAGGGCCTTGACGACCGGTCCGGCAACCGCTTCTTTGAAATCAGGTACCACCTGCACTGGAAGCCCGGTCAGCCTGCTTTCGATCTCTGCAAATTCATTCGGTTCCTCTACAAGGATCGCATCTTCAGAATACGTCAGGATCCCGACGCCTTCACGTTTGCTTAAATCATATAAACGGTGGGCTGTTTCAGCAGATAATGAGCGGCTGTAAATTTCGTCATCCGTACTGCAATTGATGATCACGGATCCATTAAAGGATAAAATATAGCTTCCAAACTCATTCAGTTTCAGTTCTTCCGCCACCCTGCGCATACCATAGGTCGGCCTGCCAGATGCGAGGACCACCTTCACACCGTTCTCCTGAGCTGTCATCAGTGCTTTTTTGGTGCGTCCGGAAATCGTCTGGTCATCCCGAAGCAGTGTATCATCTAAATCAAGAACGATCATTTTATAATTCATTAATAGAAACCCCTTCTATAGTAGAAAATATATTTTCCTACTATAACATCAAACGGATTTTTAATAAAAGGAAATCTTTGTGAACAATATCCGGTGCACCATAAAAAAAGACAGCTGAGATCAGCTGCCTTTTTTCAATGCTTGATGTTTTTGATCATGTGACTTGGACCTTAATTCCGATCGTATGTCCTTGTAAAAAGAGACTCCCATCAGGATGATGACCAGGGCAAATGGAAGAGCTGCGATGATCAGCATATTCTGCAGTCCCTGGGTGCCCCCAAAGTAAACGACAGCTGCCGCCATCATCGATTGAATCAACCCCCAAGAAATCTTGACCTGATTTCCCGGATTCAAACGGCCGTCGGTACTGAGCATGCCCAATACAAAGGTAGCGGAATCCGCGGAAGTGATGAAGAAAATGGCGATGACAAAAATCGTAATGATGGACATAAAGGTTCCGAGCGGATATTCAGCAAGCGTCCCGAATGTCGAGGTCTCAAGGCTTAACTTAGAGATGGTCGCGATCCCAAGATTCTCTAAACGAAGAGCGGAAACCCCGAATACAGAGAAGAAAATGAAGCATACGAGGGAAGGAAGCAATAGAACACCGAATAAAAACTCTTTGATTGTCCGGCCCCTTGATATCCTCGCAATGAATATGCCGACGAAAGGCGCCCAGGAGATCCACCAGGCCCAGTAGAAAATGGTCCAGCCATTGATCCACGTCCGTCCTTCGGCATCCATCGGTGCGATGCGCAGGCTCATTTTGAAGAAATCGGCAGCGTAATTGCCCAGCGTATTCGTAAACATGTTCAAAATCAGCATGGTCGGTCCGACGATGAATAATAGAACTAGCAGGAATGCAGCAAGGCCCATATTGATATTACTCAAATATTTGATCCCTTTCCCGATGCCTGACCATGCAGACCAGATGAATAAAACGGTGGAAACCGCCAATACAATCAGCTGTACAGTGAAATTGTTGGGGGTGCCGAATAAAAAGGAAAGCCCTCCCGTTATCTGTGCGGACCCGAACCCAAGGGTAGCGGCAACACCGACAACCGTCGCAAATACAGCAAGGACATCAATCCCTTGTCCCAATGGACCCCTCATACGTTTCTCGCCGAATAAAGGGGTGAGCGTGGCACTGATTAATCCAGGTGCCCCGCGGTTGAATTTAAAGTAGGCCAATACCAGCGCAACAATGCCGTATACCGCCCAGGCGTGGATTCCCCAGTGAAAAAAGGAATATTTAAGCGCGTCCCTTACCGCAGCATCCGTCCCAAGCTCCGCTGCCGGACTGCTTTTGAACGCATGGGATATTGGTTCTGCCGTCGTCCAGAAGACAAGCCCCATCCCCATTCCTGCACTGAACAGCATGGCAAACCATGAAGAGTTGCTGAACTCAGGTTTTTCTCCATGCTTGCCGAGCCTGATTTTCCCGTAACGCGAAAACATTAAATATACGCAGAAAAGTAAAATGGCAATGACAATAAGCAAATAAAACCAGCCGAATTTATCCAGGATTCCCTGTGTGAATGCAGCCGTGATTTTTTCCAGATGTTTTGGAGCAACAGATCCCCAAATGACAACGATCAAAGTAATAAATAGTGAATACCAAAATACTCGTGTAGCCTGTTTCATGTGTCACCTCTCAAAATTATGTACCGTACCATGTTAACATACCTCTTATGGATAGCCAGAAAACCGGTATGGTTAATTAATTTTTATTATCCTCGCGGCAGACTTTCCTATACGGTGAATAGTGATGACCCATTTAAATAAGAAAGAAAGTAAAAAAATCAATTCTATTTACAATTTTTATTGACAACAAAACAGCCTATCCATTAAACTATTTTCATAGCCGTTAACGAGGCATACATATTGAAACACGGGGCATTAGCTCAGCTGGGAGAGCGTTTGGCTGGCAGCCAAAAGGTCAGCGGTTCGATCCCGCTATGCTCCATACCGAAAACAGGGAAAACCTTAATGGTTTTCCCTGTTTTTTTTATTTATAGAAAAACCGCCAGATTACGTAAGCTGACGGTTTTTCTTCCTTATTTAATGATTGTCGACCCCTGAAGCAGTTCCGGCTTGGCGCCAAGAATCAGTAAAAACAGTTTTGAATCACTGATGTTTCGGTGTTTCTTCATAAGTTCCTTCAATTGAATGACTTGCGGATGATCCTTTAATTTTCTCACTTCCTGCTGATACAAAGTAAGAATCGATCCCCTTACGAAGCGCGGCTCGTAATCCGGCAGTTCCTTATCCCTCAATAAAGATCCCATATACCCATATTTCAATTGAAGCTGTCTTGTCAGGCTGACCACATGAACAATCTGCTCGTTCAATTCCGGATATTCATGCTTCAGAGATTCCACATCTTTTTTTGCATCGTTCAGATCGTGTAAACTTTCAAGCATAGTTGTCATGAAGCTTCACCTCCCAAGTTCCAAGGCTTCTCAAGCCCGATGATTTGAGTCAGTGTTTTACTGTGCTTGCGGCGGATCCTTCTTCTTTCGGCACGTTCTTTGCCTGATTCATAAAGGAACTTCTCTTCTTCTGTTTCCGGGATGATTTCCGGCACCTTGACCGGCTTTTTATTTTCATCCAGTGCCACAAAGGTCAAAAAGGCTGTTGCGGCCATCCTTCTTTCCCCTGTCATCATGTCTTCAGCGATCACCTTGCAGAAAATCTCCATTGATTTATTTCCAACGTAAGAGACATATGACTCCACGCATACGGAATCGGATTGCTGTATCGGATAAAGGAAATCGATGGAGTCTGTTGATGCCGTCACGCATTCTTTCACTCTTGCATGGCGCCTCGCCGATAATGTTGCATTATTATCAAGCTTCTTCATCAATACACCCCCGAACAATGTATTGTAGTTATTCAGATCATTGATCATAACCTGGTCCGTACTGACGACCAGGCTTTCTTTAGGATGCTTGGCTTCTTTCATGGTGAACAATCCCTTCTTTGTGAATTCGTATTTCAAACGTTTGATACCCAAAGTGTACGCCTGAGTGTCCCATAAGTGAAATGAATGTTCTTTATCCGTGTCATAGATATCATCAATGAGAATGCTTTCAACCAAATGGTATCAGCGTATGATTTTGGAAAATCCTAATGAATTTTTTTACTATTTAAACTAAAAAAGAGCATCCCTTTTAATCAGAGATGCTCCCCATCAACCTGTCCTGGGTGAACTTCAGCCACTCGGAAGTCGCATAAGATAAATATTGATTTTTTCTCCATATAATTGCAAGATCCCATTCAATGACAGGTTTCACCACTTTGATTGCGGTGAGATCCTCCTTGAGAAGACTGTATACGCTCGCAGGCAAAATGGAAATCCCCAGCTCCGCCTCGATCATCTTCCCGATAAAATCCCACTGAGAGCTTTCGGAAACGACCTGCGGCATAAAACCGGCTTCTTTACACGCTGCTTTAATCCGGTCATTCAGTGCAAAATCTTTATTGAAAAGAATGAATGATTCTTCCTCCAATTCTTCCATCTTGATCTGTTTTCTGCGGGCGAACTTATGGCTTGGCGGAATGACTGCCAGGAGTTCTTCTTTCATGAAGGAAAAATGATGAAAATCATCGCCGCTCACAGGAAGGACGGCAATCCCGACATCCAACTGGTCTGACATGATGTCTTCTTCTATTCTTTTCGTCCCGTTTTCAATAAGCTGAAACGTGATGCGTGGATACAGCTTGTGAAATTCCCCAAGCACACGGATAAAATGACCGGCATCCATGATCGGCGGCAGCCCGATCCTGATATGCCCCCTCTGCAGCCCGATAATGTCATCGAGTTCATGCTGGATGTTCTCGAATGCTTTATCGATTGTTTGTGCCTGCTGCAGGATTGCCCTTCCGGCATCGGTCAGCACAAGCTGCCTCCGCGAGCGGTCAAACAGCTCCACCCCGAGTTCTTCTTCAAGGTTCCTGATCATTTTACTGATGGTAGGCTGAGTCACGAATAAGTGATCCGCTGCCCTGGTGAAACTTTTAAATCGAGTTACTTCGATGAAATATTTTAAGTGACGTATATCCATGCCTACACCTCTCTTTTTCATTCTTCGGTCCACATATTATAGCATCCCGGCGACTCAAGAATACAGTTAATCCGAAACCTGCTCCCCGATATGCATCATGGCAGCTGTTCCTTGTTTCAGATCTTTGACCAAATCCCTGTTAGTTCTTATACTGATTAGTAAGTTCTTGAAGGGCAGTGATACAAAATGCTATACATATGGAATATAGAGAAGATCATCCAGCAGACACTATCTCAGCACAACTTGAAGATCAACTATGAATCAAGCAACAGTCTCACTGTGCCAATGAGTTATAACGTATCCCATAATACAATCAGATTTAATTATTTGAAGATCAATGGATATATAGCAAAGTTGAATATCAGGCAGCCAAAGGAGGATCTTGTACGGATTGTCCTTTACCGGGTTCTCGGTTATTATCTGGATTTTAAGAAAAATAAGCATGATACAAGAATATTGATGTACGGCGATGACAAAGAGAAAACAGACCTTAAGAATCTGATTGAGAAAAATGCGTGGATATATGGGCGGACGTTGGTGCCTGGAGAGCTGATAAGCGCTTATGACCGAATGTATGAATTGGATAAAGTTCTCCTGTAATAATGTGAAAATCGCCTGCCGCTCTTAAGCGGCAGGCGATTCTGGTTATCTATCTAGTTTTGAATATACTTATTGAAAACCTCTCCAAAGTCTTTTCTAGTATTGGCATTATAATGGTCATTGAACCATTCGAACGCAAAGCTTGTCGTTTGTTTGAATTCGTCTGATATGTCATTATCATGGAATCGGTTATTGGCTATGAGTTCCCTTGCCGTAGACAGACTCTTCTCTGCAGAGTCGATGATCCGCTTCCCTTCATCCTGGATGTGGGAGATGGCAAGAAGTGATTTGTAAAGGTCGGCGATTGCCTCTCCTTCTTTTTTATCGATATCGACTGAGAATGCCTTGCTGCCCATGGTGAATTTGATTTCAAGGTCCAGGTCGATGGTGCCAGCCGTTTCAATGGATACATTGCTGATCGGATGTTTGTAATAGTCATAGCGGTAAAGGTTGCGCTTGCTGCTTGAGGCCTTTTCACCATCTAAATGAATGAGCGCACGATTGGTGAAGCAGTATTCGTCGGTTTTGGACTTGATGAGGAAGTGGATTTTTTCTCCGTCTTCGCTTAGGACATAATCGTCTGATTGTGTTTTGTCGAAGTCTTCACGTTTGATGATTTTTCCGATGTCGCTGATACCCAATGCATCACTTGCGAATTTCTTTAGCATGATCGATAACCTCTTTTCGATTATTAATTTGCAGGTTAAACAATACACTACAAAAAAACATCCGTGGTTAATCACCCTAAATACCACTGTTGATTTTCGTGCAAGACTTCGCTTTCCGCGGGCGGTTGGTGAGCCTCCTCGTCGCTGCGCTACTGCGGGGTCTCACCTAACGCGCTTCTCCCGCAGGAGTCTTCGTCTTGCACTCCAATCAACAGCTGGGGCCGGTTGTGCATTTGTTTTCCTTAGCTATTGTTTAACCATTCTCTTACACTACCATGCTATCAAGAAATGACTGAGAATGTAAGTATCTTTGCAGGGGGCAATGTCATCAATCTACTGTTAATAGTAATGAAAAGAAAAGAACCCACGGCTGATAAGGCCTTGGGTTCTTTTGGGGTTTGGATCAGTATAGCAGGTATTGTTTTCGTACTTTGTTGAATTCTTTTAGTTCTGGCTGCCATTGGGCTGTCATATCTTCTATGCTTCTTCCTTCTTCGATTCCTTGACGGATCCAGCCGTTTCCGATGAGGTTGTCGAAGAATGAGACGCCGGCGCTGTTTTCTGCACGGAACTGGAAGTCTTCGGGATACATGTCGTGAATTGTTTTCACGATGTGAAGTCCCGTTTCGACAGGTTTGAATGTTTTTCTGTCAGTGACATGAATCTCGATTCCGTGTGACAGTTTGCCTGCGTGCTTGGACGATGCCGGAGTGAAAGATGCCGCCCTGAACGTGACCCCTTCAAGCTTAAGCCCATTCAGTTCATCTGCAAGGTCGGCAGCGTTGATGAACGGTGCTCCGATCAGTTCGAACGGCTTCGTTGTGCCGCGCCCTTCAGAGACATTAGTCCCTTCAATGAGTGCAGCTCCAGGATATACTAAAGCTGTATCAAGGGTCGGCATGTTCGGTGAAGGCATGACGAACTCGAGCGGTGTTTCATCGTAATACTTGTCGCGTTTCCAGCCTTCCATTTCCACAACGGTCAGGTCGGCACCGATATCAAATTCTGTATTGAACAATTTTGCAAGTTCCCCGACTGTCATTCCATGACGGAGCGGGATGCTGTAGTTTCCGACGAATGAAGAATATTCCATATCAAGTACAGGACCTTCGACTTTTGATCCGCTCAGCGGATTCGGACGGTCGAGCACGATGATCGGGATATCATTTTCTTTCGCAGCTTCCATCGCATATGCCATGGTGTAAATATACGTGTAAAAACGAGTTCCCACATCCTGGATATCAAAGAGAAGGACTTCTACATTTTCAAGCATTTCAGGTGTCGGTTTCTTTGTCGCCCCGTAAAGGCTGTATACCGGAAGACCTGTGCGTTCATCGATGTAGAAATCGACATACTGTCCTGCCTGTGCGTCTCCACGCACACCATGTTCAGGCCCGTAAAGAGCAGTCAATTCCACATCCGGATCATTATGCAATGTATCCACGATACTGTTCAGCTCTTGATCCACCCCGGTAGGGTTCGTGATCAGGCCGACTTTCTTCCCTTCAATCAGATCTTTTTCCTCTTTTAAGAGCTGCTCAACACCAAGTGAGAATTCTTTATGTTTTCCTTTCCCTTTCCCGTGTCCATTGCCTTTGCCGTTATCATGCGCAGAGCCCGCAGACATCGTCGAAAAAATGAGTATCAGTGTGAGCACTGCAATCATCCACTTTTTCAAATTCTTCCCCTCCCGTTAACTGAAATTTAATACGTCAAACCGTGTCCGAATTCATACAGGGTGCCTTCATCCACTCCCGGAATGGATACCGGAAGCTTTCCGCCTGGTGCGTTCGCTCCGAAAATCGTCGCGGCGGATGCCTTAAAGCTTGCCGTGCGGAAACCGTATTGAGCAAGATAAGCGTCAACCTCTTCGTTATACGCCATGATGTCGTATGGGTTGCGTATGCCGACAGTGATTACAGGGGCGTCTGTTTCGTCTTGTAAAGCTTTGACCATCTGCATCTGGGCACTCTCAGGAGATCTGCCCGAGACATTGTAGGTGTAAGTACCGGCGATGACAGCCGAAGCACCTCTGATTTCGGCTTTCTGTTCTTCAGTTAATTGGTAATTCGATGAAACCTTGACGACTGTTGTATTTTCATGCTGTTCCTGTACAGCTTCTCCAAGATCCTCGATAAACGTATTGCCGATCACAACGACCTTTTCATCTTCAGTAGTATTTAATGGAAGCGCCTGCTCATTTTTCACAAGAGTGATGGAACGCTCTGCCGCTTCTTTTTCCACTTGTTTATGTTCTTCAGATCCGACGATTTCATTTGCTTCAGCGATTTTTTCTTCCAGTGGAAGCGGGGTTTCTTCCTTGATGACTCCCCGTTTGATTTTAAGGGTAAGGATTCGTTCAACAGATGCTTCGATTCGATCAACTGTCAGTTCACCGCTGTCGACCGCATCAAGAAGCCCTTGTCTCACTTCGCTCATTCCAACCGGCATAAGGACGATGTCCGTTCCCGCTTTTACTGCGCGGACTGCCGCATCGACTGAACCGAAATGGTCGGCGATCGCTTTCATGTTCATGGCATCTGTCGTGATGATGCCCTCATATCCCATTTCTTCACGCATCAATTCTGTCAGGACTTTATGAGAAAGAGTGGCAGGGACCGCAATTTCTTCTCCTGTTTTTTTCGAAATGGCCTTGGAGTCGTCGATTTTAGGGAACGTGACGTGAGCCGTCATGATTGCATCAATCCCAGCATCCATTGCTTTCTGGAATGGATACAGCTCCACTTCCTTCAACCGTTCCTTATCGTGAGGAACTTCCGGCAGCCCAAGGTGTGAATCAACAGCAGTATCACCGTGGCCTGGGAAATGCTTGGCAGTCGCTGCTACACCGGCGGACTGAAGTCCTTCCGTATAGGCAACTCCCATTTCGGCGACCAATTCGGGATCACCGCCGAAAGAACGGACTCCGATCACCGGGTTGTCAGGGTTGATATTAACGTCCATAACCGGCGCAAAGTTCACATTGATTCCAAGGGAATGAAGTTCTTCCCCGATCGCTTTCCCGACATTACGGGCAATTTCAGGTGATCTTGTCGCCCCCAATGCCATATTACCAGGGAAGTCAGTTCCAGATTGAAGACGTGTGACGATCCCGCCTTCCTGGTCGATTGTCATCAGCAGGCCATATTTCTCTGAAGCATCCTGATAATCTGCTACCAGCTTCGTTGTTTGTTCGGTCGTGACCACATTCTCACGGAATAAAATAACCCCGCCGAGATGATAGTCCTTCACAAGCTGCTCGATTTCAGGAAGCATTTCCGTTACGTTCTCGCCGTCCCAGTTCCTGAAGTCGGGCATGAGCATCTGACCGATTTTCTCTTCGATCGTCATGTTTTCGATCGCTTCATCAACCAGATTGTAGCGCTCTCCTTTTTGTTTAATAATTTTCGCTTCCGATGCAGGTTTGCCTTTTTTACCCTTGTGATGGACAGGCTTCACATGCACGGCAATGCGGTCGGAATAGGTTCCGTTTGACACTTTGATAAACGTTTTCCCGTTCTTGCCGGTCAAAGTGACTTTTCCATCCTCATCCACTGAGGCCACTGTTTTGTTCGAAGAACTCCAGTTCAATCCTTCGGACACAAGCGTAAAGTGCCCGTCGTTATAGATATTCAATGCCTTCATGCCAATTTCTTCACCTGCCCCCGCCTCCACTTGCGGTGCATTTTGATAAATGATCAAATCTTTCAGGACGCTTTCCGCCTTCACATTGTTCAGCGGCAGCCCGGAAATGATGAGCGCAAGTACCAGGACGGTTAATGAAAAGATTTTATTAAAGTGTTTCATGCGTGTTCCTCCCCTGCTTTTTAATAACTGCGTTTAGTCCAGCCTTGGAAATGCGTCTTCAGCTTATGACCGTTATCTGCTTTCAGTTCGATATCTTTCACATACCACCCTCGGTAGTTAACGGATGCATCTGTTTCATAGCTGAAACGGATGAACCTTGTCCCTGCAGGTATTTTCACTTCCTCTTCTGTCCAGCCTTCACTGTTTCCTGTAAAAGAAGTTCCCGCCGCTGTCCAGGTCTCCCCGTCCATTGAGGTTTCTACATGACCGAAATCGGAATCCTTCTCGATCCGGTACCAGGTATCAAAGGATAAAACTGCCTCCTTATCAACGTTCACTTCCGCCGCCAGGCTTCGTTCCATTTTATCTCCGTACCCAGCGAACCAGGCTTGTTCCTTCTTTTTTCCTTCCATATCCACAGGGATTGAATCTGCAACCAACTGTGCAAACGGACGTCTGACCGTATTGGTCGAAACTGTGGTCCGTGAAGGATGCACACGATTTGTCAGGAGGATGGCGATCGTATCGTTATCCTTATCTACTACGATTGAAGTTCCTGTGTATCCTGTATGGCCCAGTGAATTCTCTCCTGCAAGACCGTCCATGAACCACCCCTGGTTCAGTTCCCAGCCAAGTCCGTGGTCATCACCCGGGAATTCGGGGATTTGATTTTCAGAGAGCAGTTTGACCGTTTCCGGTTTCAGGATCTGTTTGTTTCCATAACGCCCGTCTTTTACAAACATGTGGGCAAATTTCGCCAGATCCTCTGCTGTTGAAAATACTCCGGCGTGGCCGGCAACTCCGTCGAGTGACCAGGCATTTTCATCATGTACTTCTCCCCACACAAGCCCGCGTCCGATCGCAGGCTGATATTCAGTTGCCGCAATCCTTTCTTTTAAGGATGCAGGCGGGTTGTACATTGTATCTTTCATTCCGATAGGTTCCGTTATATTTTCTTTCACGAATTCATCCAGACGCTGGCCGGACAATCGTTCGATGATGGCACCCAGGGTAATCATGTTTAAGTCGCTGTATGTATAAGCGGTGCCGGGTTCATTCGCAAGCGGCTGGTTGAATACCAGTTGCAGCCTGTCTTCTCTATCATTCCCTTTACTGTAAAGAGGAAGCCAGGCCGTGAATCCGGACGTATGCGTCATAAGCTGACGAATCGTCACATCTTCTTTCCCATTCGCTGTAAACTCGGGGATATACTCAGCCACCGGATCGTCGAGCCCGAATGCCCCGTCTTCATAAAGGATCATCGCGGCAGTGGTGGTAAATATTTTACTGATAGAGGCGAGATCGAAAATCGTATCTTTCTGCATCGCCATCGGAGAGTCAGCTTCTGTGAAATCCCCATCTGTATAACGATAAGCATCCCCATAAGCTTCATGCTTCACGATTTGGCCGCTTCTCGCAACAAGCGCTACAGCCCCTGGCATGACACCCTCTTCAATCTTCTCTTTCATCATTGGATCGATCCGGTCCAAAGTAGACTGAATCATCCCTGCACCCCGTGCAGAGCCCGGATGGAGAACAGGCGATGATGGTGCGGGGTTCCCCCATGTGAATGCAGGATGCACCCGTACCTGTTCCGCTTTTGATGCCGGTCTGTCTTTATCCCCACCTTCCGCAAATACTGCGGGACTAAGTAACGACGTACACATCAAAGCGGTCAAAGCGATCGAAACTGGTTTCTTTTTCATCCATCTTTCCCTCCTTTTAGTTATAAATGTAAGGGTTTCCAATTACTTTACTATTCTAGTTTATGGAATTAAAAGTATAGATGTCTATACCACTTAAGTCCTGTTAGTGCGCAGAATGTCGTAATTATGTATGACATATGGACTGTTTTGAAAATTTAGACTATTTTTGTTGAAATTTCCGGAGGTATGCTGCCTTTGCAAAGTAATATGGTGGGTTTCTTTTACCAATTAATGGGTTTTGGTAATATAATCACAGTTTTTGATAATATCATCCCTGTTTTTGATAATATATCAGGCGGGGTACAGTCAAATGGCTATAAGAAATATACAAACAGGCCCCAATCATGTCTTTTTTTAATCTGAATTCTAAAAACCCATCCATTTTTGAACCATGACCCCTAATTTTTATATAATTTTCATAACAACTTGAACAAGAAAGCGAGGGTGCAGCCATGACAAAAACGACGATCGTCCTAATCAGGCAGGACCTCCGTCTCCATGACCATCCCGCTCTTTATCACGCGTCCAAAGAGGGACTCGTCATCCCGCTTTATATTCATGATGAGAGCATGTCACCGCCGGGCGAAGCCAGGAAATGGTGGCTCCACAGGAATCTCGAACAGTATGAAAAATCCCTCGAAGCGATTGGCGGATGCCTGCTGTTCGACGAAGGCAAATTGGAAGAAGTGCTTCCCAAATGGGTAAAGAAGACAGAGGCGGCAGCGGTATACTGGAATCGCTTGTACGCCCCTGACATATTTGAAAGGGATAAGAAACTTGCAGAGGAACTGGCCGCGGATGGAATCGAGGTCAAAACGTTTGAAGGGACCCTCCTTCTTCCTCCCTGGAAGATTACAAAAGCAGACGGATCCCCTTACAAAGTGTATACCTCCTACTACAAGGCCCTTAGGAAAGTGGAGGTCCCGAAACCTGTTCCGACCGTTAAATCATTGTCTGCACCTGAAATTGCTGACAATGAAATGCAGCTTGAGGATTTCCGGCTGCTGCCACAAATCAGATGGTACAAGATAATGGAGAAAGTCTGGGATCCCGGAGAGAAGGCAGCAATAAAACGGATGAAGCGATTCAGCAAACAAGTCCAGGATTATGATGAAGGCAGGGATTATCCGGCAGCAGGCATCCATTCCACTCTTTCCCCTTATCTGGCAATCGGGGCAGTTTCAGTAAGAAGCCTGTTCCATCACTTCACTGAAAAAATCGAGAAACAGACCGAACCGTTCATCAAGCAGTTGATTTGGAGGGATTTTTCCTATTCCGTCCTCATGCACTTCCCGCAGTCCCCGGAAGAGCCTCTGCACGAGAAATTCAAGGCGTTTCAATGGGAAGAAAATGCCTCACATTGGAAGAGCTGGATCAAAGGCAGAACCGGATATCCAATTGTAGATGCGGGCATGAGGGAGCTATGGGCAACAGGCTTCATGCATAACCGCGTCCGAATGATCGCGGCTTCCTTTTTAACAAAGCATCTGTTGATCCCATGGCAAAAAGGAGCGGACTGGTTCATGGATACGCTGATCGATGCCGACACCGCCAACAATTCGATGGGGTGGCAGTGGGTGGCCGGAAGCGGCTTTGATTCATCGCCTTACTTCCGCATCTTCAACCCAACCCTTCAAAGCGAGAAGTTCGACGGGGAAGGCGAGTACATCCGGATGTGGGTTCCAGAACTGAAGGACATACCGTCCAAATACATCCACTCCCCTTCCACGGCTCCCGCTGATGTATTAGAAGAATCCGGTGTGAAACTTGGTGTGGATTACCCATACCCCGTTGTCGACCATAAAGCTGCCAGGCAGCGGGCCCTGGACCGTTTCGAAGAAATAAAATAGCAGGGGAACCGCCATTGTGCGGTTCTCCTGCTATTTTTTCACACCCTCTTGCGGGAGGACTTTTTTTAATAGGATAGCTGTACCGAATGTCATGATAATTAATAGCAGCGCGCTGACAATCGGAGCGAGCCCCCTGCTTTCTTCAAAAACATCCAATATCCCTGAATATACCCCTGCCATGATGGCTGTCAATATAATGCCACTTGTCCTCATCAGGTATCCCCTCTCCCTTCAGCCCGAATATTCATAAGAATGCCTCAGCAAATGCCACTGTCCAGCTCCCGGCAAGAAAAATCAGGCTGGCTAGGAAATAGAGACTCATCCCGTATGTACCGGCTGCTTCATATTGATGTTTATAGGCATTGTTCGTGATGAATTTTGCCGTCGTCCCAGCCGCATTCCTGCTTGCCCGATTCGTGATATTGGTGATCCAGCCCAGTCCGAAGAAACAGAGGCTCGTTACAAAGATCGTATCGATGAATCTCCAGTCTCCGAGCGTGCTCAACGCAAAAGAAGCGCCTGCCATTAATAAAAGAAGCATAAAAATGATTGTACTTTTAAGATATTTAGGTTTGATCGACTTTTGCAGTACTTTGCCTATGTAGTCAATTGCAAAGGCCCCCATCGTCAAGACAATCAAAAGAACGATTGTAAACCCGGCATTCACATAATAATTCATGCTTCCCTCCCCCTCCCTCTTTTCAGCGTTCATCTATTTCTACGATTTCAACTGGAAAAAGTTTCATAATCCTTCACATTTTTCACAAATTCCACAACTTTTTTCCAACCGCGTACGTCAAATTGTTAGAATGGAGAGGACGAAAGCAGGTGATTTTTTGCTGAAAAATCAAGAAGAAGCCTTTCCTGATTCATCAAGGGACCTCATTCTGGAAAGAGCGATGAGTGAGTATGGCAACGATATTTATTACATAGTGTATTCGTATGTGAAAGACCACAGCCTGGCTGAAGACCTGACCCAGGAAGTTTTCGTGAAGGTCTATAAGAAACTCGATTCCTTTCGGGAAGAGTCATCCTTAAAGACATGGATTGTCCGGATGGCAATCAACCACTGCAAGGACTACCTCAGGCGGTGGGATACGAGGATGATTTCGTTCACCAACTCCATCAATGAAATGGTGAAGGGTAAATTCGGAACACCCGAACAAAGCCTCATCCAGGAAGAAACCAAAAGCGAGCTGGTAAAAAATCTATTATCCCTCCCGGTAAAATACCGGGAAATCATATTTTTGTTTTATTTTGAAGAAATGAAGCTGGCAGAGATTGCAGAGTGTATGGATCTGAACCTGAATACTGTCAAGACGCGTCTGGCAAAAGGGCGTAAGCTTCTTGGTGCCGCATATCAAAACAGTGAGGTGTATGACAATGGATGAATTGAGCCGCCTTCGTGGACTGATGAGAGAAGAAACGTTTAAGCATCACGGCTTCACTGACAAAATGAGAAGAAACATATTAAACGAAATCCATTCCGGTAAAAGCAAATCCTCCTATAAAAGGAGACCGGTACTTGCACCAATGTTGTCGGCCGTATTTATGCTGGCCTGCCTGTCACTATTTGTATATTTTGGCGGAAGCCAGCTTGGGATTTTCGAAGATGGACAGAATGCGAGTCAGGCTGAATTTCAGCAGCTCGACCTTCAAGTGGTTGAAGATGATATAAACCTGGATAATATCAAGCTGCCGACCGTGGTCCCCTTTGAAGTAGTTGACCGAACCTACAAAAAGACCCGGGAAGATGGAATTGATTCGGTTTCAATCAAACTGACGGGACCTGAGAAACAAAAACTGACGATCAATATGGATATCGGCCTTGAATCCGCAACACCGGCCATGAATGATCCGGTGGAAATCTGGGGTGTGAAAGGCAGCTACAGGGAAAACCGGGAGTTTGGAGTGAGCCACGTGACTTGGTATAAAGATGGTACCTTGTACTACGTCGGCTATAAACGCCGTTCTTCAAACATCTTATTGGGGAAGCGAGACCTGAAGATGATCGCCGAATCTTTCAAATAATGAGTGAAAAAAGATTATGTCATCGGACATAATCTTTTTTTGCTAATTTATGCCAAACGTTGATTTTACATATTGATTGTTTTTATCATAATATACTTTTTTCCAGTATTGCTGGGTCGTATCGAGGTATTCTTTGATGGTGTAATAGGTCGTGCTGCTTTGCCCATGATACACCCATGATAGACTGCCGTATCCCCCCGGCGGCCCTTCTATCGCCCGGTTAAAGTCCCCTGCTGCCGAAGCAGAAGTCACGCTGATTGCCGCTGCACCCGGTGCAATCATACCCAGTGCGAGTAAACATTTCAAACCTGTCCTTACCGCTTTCTTCATAGCACTGTCCCCTCACTTCCAAAATATATCATATAGTTATACTCTACTAGTTTAATTCCATTTATTGTATTTTTCAACAGAAAGCTAAGATGCATCTTCCAAACGCTTCACTTTTTCGAAATTTTCCTTATTTTCTAATTCACTCATGATATACTCTTTTAAAAGAGAGCTGTTTTATATAAATAGAGAGCCTGAAGGAGAGATGAAGATGACGACGACAACGTATCCAATATTTGAAACAGAGCGCCTTATTTTAAGGCAGATCACAAAAGAGGATGTCAATTTTTTATTTGAACATTATACTTCGAGGGAGGTCCTGCAATACTTCGGCATGAGCCCCATCTCTTCTAAAGAAGTGGCTGAAAACATGGTCGATAATTTCGAAAAACAGTTCGAAGCAGGGGGCCCGATGCGCTGGGCGATCGTGGATAAAAGCACAGATCAGATGATGGGAACATGCGGATTTCATGGGATTGCAAAGTCTTATAAACGCTGTGAAATCGGATATGACCTTCATCCTGATTACTGGGGAAACGGCATAATGGGTGAAGCATTGAAACCGCTTATCACGTACCTGTTCATAGAAAGGGAGATGAACCGCATCGGAGCGGTGATCGTGCCTAATAATATGGCCTCCTCAAGGGTTGTCGAGAAACTCGGATTCCGTCGTGAGGGACTGCTGCGTGATTATATCCTGCAGGAAGACACCATGTATGATGCATATATGTACAGCCTGTTAAAGAAAGAATGGCTGGATTAGTTATGAAATAAGGCTTAATAGGCAATAATGGTCAGTGCAGAAGAAAAAGGAGGCTGGATGAAATGGTTCAGCAAGTGTTTCATCAATTCCTGCGCTGGCCTTTATTAGTGCGGATTTTTTTAATCGCGATAAGCCTAATGACCGTTTTTGGGATCCTTATCCACTATGTCGAACCCGATACGTTCCCTTCCTATTTTGATGGGATATGGTGGGCGGTCATCACGATGTCGACAGTCGGTTACGGAGACTTTGTCCCGGCCACTACCGAAGGAAGGCTGTTCGGCGTCTTGCTCATCCTTGTAGGTGCGGGTTTCCTATCCACCTATTTCATCACGCTTGCTACAAATACGGTCATGTCCCAAAATGCATATATCGAAGGGAAAGCGACATTCAAAGGAAAGGATCATGTCGTGATCATCGGCTGGAATGAACGTGCCAGGGAAATCATCAACCAGTTAAATTCCCTCCACTTCCGCGGGGATATCATCCTGATAGATGAAACATTGCAGCAAAACCCCTATCGCAACCATCATATCCATTTTATCAAGGGAGAACCTTTTAAAGATAAAGTACTGGAAAAGGCAAGCATGCACGAAGCATCGATTGCCCTCATCACAGCCGATCAGAACCGAAATGAAATCGAAGCTGATATGCATTCCATCCTCACACTCCTCGCAGTGAAAGGAAATCACCCCAATGTGTATACCGTGGTTGAAATCCTCCAGAAGGATCAGGTCTTAAATGCTGAACGGGCGGGCGCCGATGAAGTAATCCAGACTAATTTGCAGTCAAGCTATGTGATGATCAACAGCATCATATCAAAAGGAATGTCAAAGGCGATCCTGAAACTGTTGAACCATCTTAAAGGGAATCATCTGCAGCTCGTTCCCGTTACAGAGGACTGCCTCAACCAAACCTTCCAATCTTTAAGCGAGAGGCTGCTGGAGCATAACATCATCCTGCTCGGGATTAAAAAGGGCGAAGAAACATTAGTGAACCCTCCGTTGACGACAACTGCAGATTCTTCAGACGAACTGCTCGTCATCACAAATTAACAAACAAGAAGCTGTCCCCACGTAATGGAGCCAGCTTCTTTTTATTCATCGTATAATTTAATTGGTCATCATAATATCTTCAAGTTCCTTTACCAGCTCCCGGCCGATATCGACGTACTTGTCAGGTATACTCGCATCCGGATCCTGAGGCTCTGAGAATTGATTGACCGTCCCCGAAAAATCACCTGCAGCGGCGTAGTCATCCAGTCCCCTTTGATATTTGTGCCCAAGCAGGAATGGTTTGCCGAATTCAACCGTCGCACCCCTCGAATCAAGCTGGCCGTCAACCGCTTTGAACGGTACCCTTAAAAATTGATAGCCGACCTCATCGTCTATCTTATAATCAAAATATCCGTGGTCGTAATCCCAATTTCCGCCGATCGTATAACCGAGAGGCTTCAGAAGCTGTTCAAGTTTGTATAATTGATAATGTTTACCTTCAATACTGGATGAAAGCTCAATCACTCAAATCAATCCCCTTTCTTTAGGAGTAGTTTTTCCTAAAGAGGGGGAAAGATGTATAAAAAAGAAGCACGTGAAATAGATTTCCACGTGCTCCTTACGATGCAGTTTTATTTCAAACGCTTTTCCAGTTCAGCTTTTTTCTCTTCGAATCCAGGCTTTCCGAGAAGGGCGAACATGTTGACTTTGTATGCTTCCACACCAGGCTGGTCAAATGGATTGACGCCGAGAAGGTATCCGCTCATGGCACATGCTTTCTCGAAGAAATAGACGAGATAGCCGAATGTATAAGCATCCATCGCCGGAATCTCAACGATCAGGTTAGGTACTCCTCCGTCCGTATGAGCAAGAAGGGTCCCTTCGAATGCTTTGTTATTCACAAAGTCGACTGTTTCTCCTGCAAGATAGTTCAAACCGTCAAGGTCACTGTCAGCCTTTTCAATTTTCAGCTCATGACGCGGCTCCTGTACTTTGATAACTGTTTCAAACAAGTCGCGGCGCCCTTCCTGAACATATTGTCCAAGAGAATGAAGATCGGTTGAGAAGTTCGCAGATGAAGGGAAGATTCCTTTCTGGTCTTTCCCTTCACTTTCGCCGAACAGCTGCTTCCACCATTCAGAAAAATATTGAAGGCCAGGCTCATAGTTGATCAGCATTTCAATTGTCTTGCCTTTGTTGTAAAGAACATTCCTCACTGCTGCGTATTGATACGCCGGGTTCTCAGTTAATTCAGACTTGCTGAAGTCTTCACGTGCTTCTGCAGCACCCTTCATCATCTGCTCGATTTCAACACCGCTCACCGCAATCGGAAGCAGCCCTACAGCTGTAAGAACAGAGTAGCGTCCGCCGACGTCATCTGGTACGACAAACGTTTCATAACCTTCATCGTTCGCAAGTGTTTTTAATGCACCTTTCGCCTTATCCGTTGTTGCATAGATACGCTTCTGTGCTTCTTCAACACCATACTTCTCTTCCAGCATCTTGCGGAAAATACGGAATGCAATCGCCGGCTCGGTCGTAGTACCTGATTTTGAGATCACATTGATCGAGAAGTCTTTTCCTTCTAAAAGATCCATAAGGTCCTTCATATAAGTGGAGCTGATGTTCTGTCCGAGGAAAAGGACCTGCGGCGTTGAACGCTTTTCTTTTGGAAGGGCATTATAGAAGCTGTGGTTCAGCATTTCGATGGCTGCACGTGCTCCAAGATAAGAACCCCCGATTCCAATCACAAGAAGGATATCGGAATCATTTTTGATTTTTTCTGCAGACTTCTGGATGCGGGAGAATTCTTCTTTATCATAATCGACAGGAAGATCGACCCATCCAAGAAAATCGCTGCCTGCCCCTGTTTGTTCGTGTAAAGAATGATGCGCAACTTTCACTGCATCACTTAAATATGTAAGTTCATGTTCTCCAAAAAACGATAGCGCTTTTGAATAATCAAAACGAATGTGTGTCATAACCATCCTCCGATTAAATTATTTTATTCTATCTCACTTTATCGAATGCTGAGACGATAATCAAGAACGCGCCATTTATGAAAGCGCAGTCATGATGAAATTTTTCTTATCTTGTTGATTTTCCCCTGTTTTTGGTGATTTAAAACGGATTTTAATCGCCGCTTTTGATTTCCGTGCAAGGCTTCGCTTTCCGCGGGTAGCTTGTGAGCTTCATGTTATTGACGAAACCAGTGCCCTAATTAGAGAAGCAATCTTAACTTCCCAACTTATTTGATTCCATTCATCACCGCTTTTGATTTCCGTGCAAAACTTCGCTTTCCGCGGGCGGTTGGTGAGCCTCCTCGGCTTCGCCTCCGGGGTCTCACCTAACACGCTTTTCCCGCAGGAGTCTACGTTTTGCACTCCAATCAAACTCTGGAACCGTTTTTAACTTGGATAATACTCCCCAAAAACACACAAAAATGTGATGTTAGCTTTCATTAGATCGATCGAGATCCTGAGTTTCCTTGCTGGAACAGAAGATACTCTGATTGGCTGTTATTTTCGCCGTAGTCTTCTTCCTCTCCAATCACCCTAACATTTATAATGGCGGATACTTAAAAAAACAAATATGCTGGAATTTTCTCATGAAGCAACTTTCGTTCATATCCGATTAGTTATTATATTATCAGCCTAAAAAAAGAGCAGCCATAGAAGCTGCTCTTTTTGATGGGTATTATAAAGAAGCTCTCAGGATTGCAAGGACGTCTTCTTTGTTTAGTTTGTTGAAGTTGCCGAATTCTCCGTTTGCCATTGCTTTGTCGGCCATGAGGTCGAGTTTGCTGTCATCGATATCATAGTCGGCCAGGCTGGATGGTGCTCCGATTGAACTCCAGAATTCACGAAGCTTAGAGATTCCTTCAAGCGCCGTTTCTTCTTCTGTTTTTCCTGTTGGATCCACATCGAATACGCGCTCAGCCATTTGTGCGAAACGTGAAGGATTGACCTTCAGGTTGTGCTTCATCCAGTTCGGGAATAGAATCGCAAGTCCTCCGGCATGTGGAATGTCATATACCGCAGAAACCGCATGCTCGATGTTATGGCTTGCCCAGTCGCCGCGATAGCCCATTTGAAGCATTCCGTTCAGCGCGATTGTTCCTGAATAAAGGATCGTTTCACGCAGTTCATAATTTTCAAGGTCATTGATCAGCTTCGGAGCCGTTTCAATGACTGTTCTCAATGTGCTCTCACACATACGATCCTGTAAAGGAGTGTTTGTTGCGTCATTGAAATACTGCTCGAACACGTGAGACATCATATCCACGATTCCATAGATCGTATGATTCTTCGGTACAGTGAATGTGTTTACCGGATCAAGGATGGAGAACTGAGGGAATGTAACAGGGCTGCCCCAGCCATATTTCTCTTGAGTTTCCCAATTCGTGATGACGGATCCTGCATTCATTTCAGAACCAGTCGCCGCAAGCGTCAACACTGTTCCAAATGGAAGGGCTTCATGTGCGATAGCCTTCTTCGTCACAAGATCCCAGGCGTCGCCGTCATATTTCGCTCCCGCTGCGATTGCTTTTGTACAGTCGATGACACTGCCTCCGCCTACCGCAAGAAGGAAATCGATATTGTTTTCCTTACAAATCTTAACGCCTTCCCTTACAGAGGACAGACGCGGGTTCGGATCTACACCCGAAAGCTCATGTACTTCTGCATCAATGCTATTTAAAATGGAGATCACCTGATCATAAAGTCCATTTCGTTTAATGCTTCCGCCGCCATACACGACAAGTACTTTCTTTCCATATTGAGGTACCAGTTCTTTCAATTGCTCCACTTGCCCCTTACCGAAAATCAACTTGGTCGGGTTATAAAAAGTAAAAGTATTCATATTGCGTTACCTCCTTTATTCATGACGGGCTTTCATTACAGCCTCGTTCATCCACCTTTCTATTATCGAATATATCTTTCCCAAAATGCAAAGAAACTGCACACAGAAAAACTTTCTTTTCAGGAATAAGAATGCTGCGGGTGGACATCTTATAAATGAGCCATTGTTTAAGGAGGAAAATAACATGAGTGCAATTCAACGTATTGCTTTGGTTCTGACGATCATCGGTGCCATCAACTGGGGTTTGATCGGATTCTTCCAATTTGACCTGGTAGCGGCAATCTTCGGTGGACAAGATTCTGCCCTATCCCGTATCATTTACGGATTAGTGGGAATCGCAGGTCTCATAAATCTCGGATTATTATTCAAGCCAACAGAAGAGATCGAAAGAGAACCACACACA
This sequence comes from Rossellomorea oryzaecorticis, assembly GCF_045897515.1. Taxonomy (NCBI): domain Bacteria; kingdom Bacillati; phylum Bacillota; class Bacilli; order Caryophanales; family Bacillaceae; genus Rossellomorea; species Rossellomorea oryzaecorticis. The sequence goes on from NZ_JBJOSA010000024.1 coordinate 32,178, forward strand.
GAACCTACGCGCTAACATTTACAGATTATACCCGTCCCTCTCTTTTAACACATGGGGGCGGGTTTTTCGTTTTTTAAAAAAAGGGACTCATCAGCCTCTGCGATGAGTCCCTTCCGTATCATTTCATCAGTTTTTTTATTATTTTCAATCCCCATTTCGAATTGGGATACTTAAAACTGGCGTCAAATTTTGTTGTTTGCTTCAAAATGCTTTTGTAATGCGAAAATGCTGAAAAACTCGATTCCCCGTGGTAACTGCCGATCCCGCTTTCCCCAACTCCCCCGAATGGAAGGTAGGGAGTAGCCAGATGCATGAGCGTGTCGTTCACGCAGCCCCCGCCGTAAGATACAGCTTCATTTACCTTATCCGCAACATGGTCGTCACTCGTGAACAGATAAAGAGCAAGCGGTTTGGGGCGGTCGTTGATAAAATCAATCACTTCATTCAAATCTTCGTAGCCCAATACAGGAAATATCGGTCCGAAAATTTCATCCTGCATGACAGGTACAGTCTGGTCTTTCGGAACCATGAGAGTTGGCTCTATCTTCAGTGAGGCATGGTCCACCCGTCCGCCGGTCAGGATTTCTCCGTCCTGCAAATAATCGGTCAGCCTGTTGAAATGCCGTTCATTCACGATTTTGCCGTAAGAGTCATTGGTAAGCGGATTTTTCCCATAAAAATCCCGGACCGCTTTTTGGAATTCAGTGATGAACCGTTCTTTTACATTTTCATGAACGAAAAGATAATCAGGGGCCACACAAGTCTGGCCTGCATTCGTCACCTTGCCGAAAGCGATTCGTTTGGCTGCAAGGGGGATATTGGCCGTATCGTCTACAATACACGGGCTTTTCCCTCCGAGCTCTAAAGTGACGGGTATCAGCTGTTTCGCTGCTGCTTCCATGATAACTTTCCCGACCGGCACACTTCCTGTAAAGAAAATATAGTCAAAGGGCTGCTCCAAGAGATGCTGTGTCGTTTCCACCCCTCCTTCGATGACCGCTAAATATTCCGGATCGAAATGGGAATGGAAGATACGCGAAATCAGGTTCGATGTGTGCGGTGTGAGCTCGGACGGTTTTATGACAACTGTATTTCCAGCAGCAATCGCTCCGATGACAGGGGCAAGTGCCAGCTGAAAAGGATAATTCCACGGTGCAATGATAAGGGCGCTTCCGTATGGCTCCGGTATTTTATATGCTTTCGATCCAACATGCGTCTTTGCCGTCTTCACCTTGACAGGAGCCGCCCAATCATCGATGTGCTTCAGGGTGAACCTGATCTCTTCAAGGAGAAAACCTATCTCTGTTGTATAGCTCTCCATTTCGGATTTATTCAAATCCTGTTTCAGCGCAACAATAATTTCTTTTTCGTGCTTTGAGATAATATCTGCCAGTTTCTGCAGCGTTTGTTTCCTCATATCCAGAGACTTCGTACTGCCTTCTTTAAAAAACTGCTTCTGCTTTATAATTGTGTCATGTATGATTTCACGGGATGTTTCTTCAATTGCTGTCGTCAATGAGATCCCTCCTCGTTCTGCATAAATTCATATATAAGTTAATATAGCATGAATCACCATTATAATTCTTATGTAATATGCTGAAAAAACAAAAAGAACCTGTTCCGAACGAATCGGGAACAGGTTCTTCTTATTTGATGGGTTACACCCAACCTCTGAATCTTGAGGCTTCTGCCATCTTGCGAGCGCCGACCATGTATGCAGCCAGGCGCATATTGACCCGGCGGTTCTGGGATGTTTCATATACATTGTTAAATGCATCGACAAGTTTAGCTTCAAGCTTCTCGTTTACTTCATCTTCGGACCAGTAGTACCCCTGATTGTTCTGAACCCATTCGAAGTAGGATACCGTCACACCGCCGGCACTTGCCAGTACATCGGGCACGAGCAGGATCCCTCTTTCTGAAAGGATACGTGTCGCTTCAAGAGTAGTCGGTCCATTTGCAGCTTCTACCACAATGGATGCCTTGATATCATGAGCATTCTTTTCCGTGATCTGGTTGGAGATCGCTGCCGGGACGAGGATATCACATTCAAGTTCCAGCAGTTCTTTATTCGAGATTGTATTCTCGAATAATGTCGTCACCGTACCGAAACTGTCGCGACGGTCCAGCAGGTAATCAATATCCAGACCAGCAGGATCATGAAGTGCCCCATGTGCATCGGAAATGGCGATCACTTTCGCTCCGGCGTCATGCATGAACTTGGCAAGGAAACTTCCTGCATTACCAAACCCCTGGATGACAACCTTTGCACCTTTAATATCGATGCCCCGTTTCTTCGCTGCCTGATCGATACAGATTGTGACCCCTTGAGCAGTTGCTTTTTCACGGCCCTGCGAACCGCCGAGAACGATCGGTTTACCCGTGATGAAGCCGGGTGAATCATTTTCCCGGAGACGGCTATACTCATCCATCATCCAAGCCATGATCTGCGAGTTTGTGTACACATCAGGGGCAGGAATATCTTTAGTCGGTCCTACAATCTGACTGATCGCCCTCACATATCCGCGGCTTAACTTTTCAAGTTCTGTGAAAGACATTGTACGCGGATCACATACTATACCGCCTTTTCCTCCGCCATACGGCAGATCGACGATTCCGCACTTCAGACTCATCCACATGGACAAAGCTTTCACTTCTTCTTCATCCACTTCAGGGTGAAAACGAACGCCCCCCTTGGTAGGTCCGACAGCATCATTATGCTGTGCACGGTAACCCGTGAATACCTTGATGCTGCCGTCATCCATGCGCACAGGGATACGGACAGTCAGCATACGGATCGGTTCTTTCAGGAGTTCATACATTTCCTCTGAGTAACCTAATTTTGATAAAGCATCATTAATGACATGCTGTGTAGAAGTAAACAGATTAAGGTTTTCTCCCATTTTAAACATTCGCCTCTTTATTATGTGATCTGAAACGTAGATATTGTAACATATTACCTTGTACTAAACCATTGGCTTTTCAAAAATAAATACAATCTTTCGTACGCGCTTTAAAGGGACACTACTTATCTATTCAAGGCGTAAGAAAAACGTGAAAGCTCGGGCTCTATCCAATCCGCTTTATCTTATTTGGAAAGGACTTTCTTGATGCGTTCGATTGCCCAGTCGAGCTCTTCCTGTGAAATCACAAGCGGAGGAGCGAAACGGATCACAGTGTCATGCGTTTCTTTACAAAGCAGCCCTTCCTCTTTCAATTGTTCACAATATTTACGTGCAGGTTCATGCAGTTCAACCCCTATGAACAATCCTCTTCCTCGGACTTCCTTAATCATAGGATTGTCTATCTCACGGAGTTTACTCATAAAGTATTCACCGAGTTCAAGTGAACGGTCTGCAAGCTTTTCATCAAGGAGGACATCAAGGGATGCGACCGATACTGCGCAAGCCATCGGATTTCCGCCGAAAGTCGAGCCATGTGAACCTGGATTGAATACACCAAGCACTTCTTTGCTTGCAACAACGCAGGAGATCGGGAATACTCCGCCGCCGAGTGCTTTTCCAAGGATGTACATATCCGGATCCACATCTTCCCACTCACATGCGAACATTTTACCTGAACGTGCAAGGCCGGCCTGGATTTCATCAGCGATAAACAACACATTGTTTTCTTTACAAAGCTCGTAAGCTGCTTTCAGGAACCCTTCAGGAGGGATGACGATTCCCGCTTCGCCCTGGATCGGTTCGATCAGGAATGCAGCAGTGTTCGGCGTAATCGCTTCTTTCAATGCATCAAGGTCACCATAATTGATGAGGTTGATGCCCGGGAGCATCGGACCGAATCCGCGCTTGTATTCTTCTTCTGAAGAAAGGGAAACTGCCGTCATCGTCCTTCCATGGAAGTTTCCGTTACAAGCGATGATTTCCGCTCTGTCTTCTTCCACGCCTTTCACATCATAAGCCCAGCGGCGAGCCGTCTTGATGGCCGTTTCTACCGCTTCTGCACCTGTATTCATCGGAAGGGCCATATCCTTACCAGTCAGTTTACAGATCTTTTCATACCATGGAGCCAGCTGATCGTTATGGAATGCACGTGATGTCAAAGTCACGCGGTCTGCCTGATCCTTAAGCGCCTGAATGACCTTCGGGTGACGGTGCCCCTGATTGACCGCTGAATAGGCACTCAGCATATCCATGTACTTATTGCCTTCCGGATCCTTCACCCAGACACCTTCTGCATGTGAGATGACAATTGGAAGCGGATGATAGTTTTTCGCACCATACTTTTCTGTTTGTTCGATAATTGAATGAGTACTTACTGACATAACAAAATTCCTCCTTACTTGAAATGACGGATGCCTTTTATAAAAATTACTGCTTTGCGGAATCTTTTTTTAAGGTTAAATAACAGACATGCAAAAAAAATTTGCATTTAGAAAACCCTTACATTTATAATAATGCAAAAGATGGTTGCATTTTTCAAGAGTTTTTTTAAAATTTTATCATTAAGCGCTTACAAATAAATTTGTTCTACTGGAATAATTATTTTATTGGATTTACACCGCCATAAAAAGAATCCGGAACATCAATATTGAGGAGAGGGACATCATGCAGGAATCCGAAAAACGCTTGTATATGTATGAAAAAGTAGCTGAACATCTCGAAACGGGTGTCCATGTCATCGACTCACGGGCCAGGACGATCATCTACAACCGCAAAATGCGGGAAATAGAAGGAATGGAAATAGAAGACGTATTGGACAAGAATCTGCTTGATGTATTCCAATTCCGCGGCGAAGAGGAAAGCACCCTTCTTAAAGTCCTGAAAACCAGGGAGCCGGCGCTCAATGTCAAACAAACCTACTTTAATATAAATGGAATCGAAATCACGACCATCAATGATACGTTTCCGATCTTCCATGACAGTGTATTGATCGGCGCAATTGAAATCGCACGGGATATCACCATGCTGGAAAAGATGATGCGGGATAATCCGCACAAACGCATGAATACCCTCTATACATTCGACAGTATCGTCGGAAAGAACATCCGGCTGAAGGAAGCCGTCGAAACCGGCAAAAAAGCGGCAATGACCTCTTCCCCGGTCTTGATCTGCGGAGAAGCAGGGACCGGTAAAGAGCTGTTCGCCCAGAGCATCCATAACGGAAGCGCCCGCTCTGACCATCCATTCATCGCACAGAATTGCGCCTCCCTGCCGGAAGATATGCTTGAAAGTATGCTGGTCGATGGACACACCGCAGCATCCGGCCTAAGTGAAACGGTAAATCACCAAAACCTTTTTCAGCAGGCGCATGGCGGTACGCTGCTTCTCGATGAAATCAACCTATTAACCCCTTCCCTTCAGAAAAAGCTGTTAAACATCCTGGAAGGGGAATCGAATCTCCCTTATGATGTGCGGGTGATCGCCACCGTAAATGAAGACCCGATCGATGCGATTGCAGAAGGACGCCTGTTGAAAGAACTGTATTATCGATTAAGTGTTATTTCCATCTTCATCCCTTCCCTACGCGAGCGGAAAGAAGATTTGAAAGAACTGCTGTCATTTTTCATCAAGCAGTTCAATCATCATTTCTCCTTGAACATCAAGGGGCTGACGAGGAAAGTCGAAGATACTTTCCTGGAATACGACTGGCCCGGGAATGTTCGCGAGATGGAGCATGTGATCGAAGGTGCTTTCAACCTGGCCGGCCTCGAAGAAATGATCGATTTCTATCATCTGCCCATCGGTTTCAGACAGCGTCTGCACCACGGTTTTTACAGCCAGGGAGTCAAAGAACAATCTGACTTTCTCTACCAGACGGGGAGCGATATAAAACCACTGGAAAAGTTTGTGGAGGAAGCCGAAACTTATTATATTCAAAAAGCTTTAAAACACCATGATTACAATATTACCCAGACTGCAAAATCACTTGGCATGAGCCGTCAGAATCTGCAGTACCGGATCAGAAAGTATGGGATTGAGCGCGGGGCAGGGTATTGAAGTGAGGTTTGGTATTGTGGTGGAGTGGCCATGCCCCGGGGTTGGGGTGTGGCTTTTTTGTATTGGGATGGGGATGGAATTTGAGGTTGGAGATTGGGGGCGCAAAACACCACCCTCCAGCTCCGATATGGGATTGGTGAGTTGCACAGCGAGGGGGGGAGGCGAAATTTGTCGATTTTTAAAGAATCGTCGATATCTTGTTGATTTGGTCGATATGAGATTAATTTGGACGATATATTTAAAAATCGGGCGAAAACTTGAGTAAATGGGCGATATATTTAAATTCCGGTCGTTAAAACGGATGAAAAAAGTTTGCCCATCTCTCCTGCAATTTGTCATCTGGCAGGCAGCATTTCCATGCAATAGAGAGCGGGTGAAATTTGTCGATTTTTGAAGAATTGTCGGTAAGTGATTGATTTTTGTTGGTAAATCGGAAAAATTGTTGGTAATTCTAAATTTTTGTCGGCAAATCCCAATAATTGTTGGCAAGCCCCTATTTTTTGTCGGCAAATCCCAATAAGCATCAGACACCACCCGAATATCAGCCCAAAACCCCCACACACCCCCCGCCCTAAACCAGCACCCAACAAAAAAGCACCAGCCACTCCCGGAAAACACCGAAAAGTGACTGGCACTCCAACAATAATAGCTATCCTTAGCAACGATTCCAAAACTCCCAATAATGGAGTCGACTCCACAACAAACCTCTATTTCACATATTCCAAATACGGAGTCAGATCCACTCCCACACCTTCTGCAATCCTCTTCCCAAGTTCCTCATCAGCGCGGTAGAAATTACAGATTGAACGGAGAGCGATGCGTTCGCTGACAGCACTCAACTCTGCAGTAAGGTTTTTTACCAGCTGAGCCTTCACGTCAGGTGAATAGCTTCTGTACACACGTCCTGCCTGGCCGAAGTCATCAGTCTTCTCGATTTTCTGCCGACCCCTTTCGCCATTGACAGGCTGATTCACTTCTGTGTAGCCTTCCACTTCCTTTGGCTCGCCGGAGAAGCTGTTTGGTTCATAATTAATCGGGCTCGTTTGCTGTTTGAATGGCATTGCACCGTCTCTTTGATAATTATTGACTTTTGCAAACGGGCAGTTGATCGGCAGCTGCTGATAGTTCGCCCCGATACGGTAGCGCTGCGTATCGGAATAGGAGAATAGCCGTCCCTGCAGCAGTTTGTCTTCTGAAGGAAGCATGCCGTTTACGAGCACTCCCGGATTGAAGCCGACAGATTCCGTCTCCGCAAACACGTTCTCAGGATTCCGATTTAAAATCATCGTGCCAACGAAATGGGACGGGATTTCTTCTTCCGGCCAGTCCTTCGTTGCGTCGAGCGGGTCGAAATCGAATGAATCCATATCCATCGGATCGAGGATCTGTACATATAGATCCCACTCAGGGTAATTTCCTTTTTCAATTGATTCGTATAAGTCGCGGCTTGAATGGTTGAAGTCATGAGCCTGGATTTCAGCCGCTTCTTCAGCCGAGAGATTCACGATTCCCTCTTTCGGCTTCCAATTCAATTTGATATAAACCGTGTTTCCTGCTTCATTCACCCATTTGAAAGAATGAACACTTGAACCCCTCATCTGGCGGTAGCCGGCTGGAATCCCTTCATCGGTGAAAAGATGGACGAGCATATTGGTCGATTCCGGAGACAAGGACATGAAATCCCAATAGCGCTCCCCGTCCTGGATATTTGTCCGCGGATCCGGCTTTAAGGAATGTACCATGTCCGGGAACTTCATGGCATCGCGGATGAAGAAGACAGGGAGGTTATTCCCTACGAAGTCCCAGTTTCCTTCTTCCGTGTAAAATTTCACGGCAAACCCGCGTGGATCCCTTAATGTTTCAGGAGAATGCTGCCCGTGGATGACTGTGGAAAAACGTGCAAATACCAGCGTTTCTGTCCCGGGGTTTTGCAGAAATTGTGCTTTCGTATATTTCTTCATGCTTTTTTTTGTGATGAAGACACCGTGAGCACCCGCTCCCCTTGCATGAACGACTCGTTCAGGTACTCGCTCCCTGTCGAAATGTGCCAGTTTTTCAATCAATTGATAATCCTCCAATAAAGACGGGCCCCTGCGTCCCGCTGTCATCGAGTTTTGATTATCACCGATTGGCGCACCTTGATTTGTCGTTAATTTATTTCTATCCATATTGAACACTCCTTTAAATTAGAATCATTATTAAGTAAGTATATTTTTATTTTAATCAATTGAGAATGAAAGTCAATAATAAATTATAATAATTATAAATTAATAACTATTAAAAAAAGACAACTTAATGAAATAAGTTGTCTTTTTACACTATTATTCTGTTAATAAGAATAGAACTTCCCCAGAAGACTAAGACTTGATCAATTCGGAATCCGTGATGAATCTCATGCCTTCGGTGGATTCCAAAGAGAACACGCCTCCCCTCCCTGGCTTCACATCCAATATGATCTTAAAATGCTTCCAGTATTCATATTGCTGTGAGTTCATATAGAAAGGACAATCAGCCACAGTACCCACCAATACATCGCTGTCACCAATGATCAAATCATCCTGGCTCAAACACATCGGGGAACTACCGTCACAGCAGCCTCCTGATTGATGGAAAAGGAGAGGTCCGTGCTTGCTCTTAACCTTTTCAATCAATTGGACGGCCTGCTCTGTCGCCTTCAGTCTATTTTCCATTTTAGAAGAATCCTAACTTCTTAGGGCTGTAGCTGACCAATAGATTCTTCGTTTGTTGATAGTGTGACAGCATCATCTTATGATTTTCACGGCCGATACCGGACATTTTGTATCCGCCGAATGCTGCGTGTGCAGGGTATTGGTGGTAACAGTTTGTCCATACGCGTCCCGCCTGGATTTCCCTGCCGAAACGGTAAGCAGTATTCATATCACGGGTCCAGACTCCCGCTCCCAAGCCGTAAAGTGTGTCATTAGCAATTTCAAGCGCTTCTTCCTTTGTTTTGAAGGTTGTAACTGAGACAACCGGGCCAAATATTTCTTCCTGGAAGATACGCATGCTGTTGTCGCCTTTAAATACAGTCGGCTTCACGTAGAAACCAGTTTCATGATCGCCGTCTAATTTGTTTTGCTCTCCGCCGATCAGACATTCTGCCCCTTCTTGTTTGCCGATTTCGATGTAAGAAAGGATTTTATCCAATTGTTCCTGAGAAGCTTGTGCGCCAAGCATAGTGTCTGTATCCAGCGGGTTGCCCTGCTTGATTTGCTTCACACGCTCAATCGCTCTTTCCATGAACTTGTCATAGATTGATTCCTGGATAAGCGCCCTTGAAGGACATGTACATACTTCCCCTTGGTTCAGCGCGAACATAACGAAGCCTTCTACCGCTTTATCAAGGAAATCATCATCTTCATTCATGATATCTTCAAAGAAGATGTTCGGTGATTTACCGCCGAGCTCAAGCGTCACAGGAATGATGTTTTGAGACGCATATTGCATGATCAGGCGTCCGGTCGTTGTTTCCCCTGTGAAGGCAACCTTGCCGATGCGCTTACTTTGTGCAAGCGGCTTACCTGCTTCAACACCAAACCCTTGTACGACGTTTAATACCCCTTTCGGAAGCAGATCCTGGATTAATTCCACAAGAACCATGATAGAAGCAGGTGTTTGTTCTGCCGGCTTCAGGATAACACAGTTTCCGGCAGCCAGGGCAGGGGCAAGCTTCCAAGTAGCCATCAGAATCGGGAAGTTCCAAGGGATGATTTGTCCCACTACCCCGATCGGTTCATGGAAATGGTAAGATACCGTGTCTTGATCAAGCTCGCCGACGGACCCCTCCTGCGCTCTAATGCAGCCTGCAAAATAACGGAAGTGATCGACCGCTAACGGCAAATCTGCAGCTAATGTCTCACGGACGGGTTTTCCGTTATCCCATGTTTCGGCCACTGCAAGCATTTCCAGGTTTTCTTCAATACGATCGGCGATTTTATTTAAAATGGACGATCTTTCAGCTACGGACGTTTTCCCCCAGGCATCCTTGGCAGCATGGGCTGCATCCAGGGCCTTTTCCACATCCGCTTCGTTTGAGCGTGCGATTTTCGTAAATACTTTTCCGGTTACAGGTGAAACATTCTCGAAGTACTCTCCACTTGCCGGCGGAACAAATTCACCGCCGATGAAGTTATCATATGTGTCTTTGAATTGAACCAGTGAACCTTCTGTATTCGGATTGTTATAAAGCATTGTATTCCCTCCCGATTGTTATGTACCCCTATCTATTAAAGCGCTTTCATTTATCATTATAGTAGATAAGAGTTGTACGGACAAGTATATTGTTTGAAAATTATTTATTTTTCGCCAAATTATTTGCTGCACCTAAAACAAGCGGCGGATTCCTCTTTTGGAATTCGCCGCTTTTCCTGTTTACAGCTTGATTTTATTGTGTAAAGTTGATTCGATAAGGTCTTCGTCAGTCATGATATGAGGATGACTTTGTTCTAATATCGCCTGCATATCTGCCGGCATTTTTTCTGCTTCATATGCACACACAAGAGTAAGCTGCTGTTCATTAACCAATTTATCCGTTTCTTTTTCAAACCAATCCACGATGTGTGCGGGGTCCTCAAGCGCTCCCCACTCTACATTTGTCCAGGTTCTGAACGGGGTATCACCGTTGAAATATGGTGTGTAGATCTTCATTAATTGCTCATAGATGGCAGGCGGATGATAACTTCCGCTTGACAGGTAAAAATCGAAATTACTGATTATATGTACCCGTTTCATTTGATCATCCGTCAAATCAGCTTTTAAACGCTCGTTCATAGCAATCAGGTTTTTTTCACTCTCGATCAGGATGACCGTCTCCCCTGACTTCACCCCATCCACAAGATAGGCAGTCACCTTTTTTATATACATATCTATGTTGTGGTAACAGTAAAGGATGTGTGTACAAGGTTTTGTTTTTACAAAACCATTTAATTCTTCTTCCATCATCAGTACTTGACACTCTCCTTTCGTTTCCCCTTAATACACCTATTCGATACAAATCTTTTATTTCCTTTATATTGTAAAAAAAGACCGCCTCGGCTTGGACAGCCGGGCGGTCTTCAATCTATTACTTCTTGATTAGATCTTCACGTTCAGATTGCTCGATCCACTCTTCAAGCTTGTCTTTAAGTGTGTTGAAGCCAGCTGGAGTTGTTTCTTCAGCTGCCGGTTTCACACTTCCTTGACGGCGTGCTTTTTTCGCTGCCGCAGGCTTTGCTTGTGGTGCAGGAGCTTCTTCTGTAGCACGGATTGAAAGGCTGATTTTACCAGCTGCTTCGTCCACTGATAATACTTTAACCTTTACTTCGTCTCCTACTGAAAGGTGTTCATTTACATCCTTTACGAAACCGTGTGTGATTTCAGAGATATGAACAAGTCCTTGTGTTTCTTCGTCTAGTGCAACAAATGCTCCGTATGGCTGGATGCCTGTAACTTTACCTGTTACAAAAGATCCTGTTTCGAATTTTGTAGTCATGGTAACACTCCTAGTATATATATTATTTTTCTCTTTTACACGCAATTTTAGATTATACCATAGATTATGGTTTTCGGCAAAAAGGAATTATACAGGAGCATCGATTATTCCTTTCATTCATCTAAAAAATGCGTATCTCACTAGTTATGTTTCCCTATTTTCCTCATTATTAAAACAATTGGCTATATTTGCTTTTTACTGACTTTCGTATATATCTTCCGTTTCGGAGGATATAATGACCGGCGGATTCTGGACCCAGCGCTCAGGTTCCATATAATCTGATTCCCTCAGTTCCTCAAGCACTTCTTTCACTTTGCCTCCGGTTTCATATGAAGGATATGTTTCTGCCACATATTCATACGCTTCCTGCACTTCGGGTTTCAGCCTGCCATTTTCTGAAAAAATCGGCTGATCGACACCCCCGTTCACAAAATAATGATAGAGCAGATCAAAATCCCTGCTTACTTCATTTCTGAATGCGGAATCCTCAGGAAGTTCCTTCAACAATTGTTCCAAAAGAATGAGGCGGTCCCCCGCTTCCTTCCATGAGGTTGTAAACTCCCCGGCTTTCAGGATTGACTGCCGCGTTTTCATATAGGATACGTACACATCCGGAAGGGCGCTGCCTGATATCATATCCAAATACTCAAAGTTTATTGATGTTTCCAGTATGTCTTCCTTTTCATTGTAAGTCAGTTGAACGGCATTGTTCGTGATTCCGTCGAGCATCTTTCTGAATTCACCTGGATACGGTTGAGGGGCATTCAGGCTCTTCATATTGATTTCCCCATTCTCTATATGCGGTTCCCACGCTTCTTTGTATTCATTCAATTTGACCTCATAGATGGGCAGCAGATCAGTCTGTTTTTCCATGAACTCTTTGGTCCACACTTCAGCTTCCATCATTGGGATCCCGTCCTTGAGGCTTCTCATCATCATATCCGGGGTCCTCAGTGACTCTTCGATCCAGTCCTTCCCCCGATCCACCCAGTCAAGTTTCTCTCCAAGCGGATAATCACGCTTGGGAATCGATTCCACATAAACCAAGTGGCCTTTTGCATCCTTATCGAGCTGTGTGGTGCTGAAGGTTGCCTCATTAAAGCCGAGCCGCTCCATCGCCTGTGTTTTCCTGAGGTCATAGAGAGCTTCTGCATCCTTCATTTCTGCCTGAAGCGTTTCGTTTTGATGCGGCTGCTCGGCCGCCTGACGGCTTTGTCCTTCTCCATCACCAGGTTTATCGCCGCCCATCGTCAATTGAAACGCCAAAACGGTCCCGATCAGAAGGACACCCAAGAAGCTGGCGGCATAAGGCCAGTGAATGAGGGGTCTGCGCTTTTTGACAGATTGGTTTTGTTCCTCCCTGATGGCTTTGATGATGTCACTTGCATCCGTCTGAACTGGCATTTTCTTATATGACCTGTCAAGCAGTTCCATCCTTTTATCAAACCTTTTATCATCCATTGATTGTCCCCTCCCCGTTTTCCGCTTTTTCAAGCAATTTTTTCAACAAACCTTTCCCTCTCAGGATCCTTGTTTTTATGGTGGAAAGATTGACAGAGAGAATGTCTGCGATCTCTTCATATTTTCTTTCGTGGAAATAATAAAGGATGATCGGTGCCCTGTATTTGTCGTCGAGTTCCTGGATGCACTCATGGAGAACACGATCCTCTTCTTCCCTTATTAATTGTACATTCTCTTGGACTGCACCTTCACCCGGTTCGTTCAATACTTTTTGAAGCCGCTTTGCATGTTGATTCTCTTTTCTTTTGAAATCCCTCGATACATTCAGTGTTATTTTATATAACCAGGTAGTGAACTTCGCATGGGTGAACCCGTCGATGAACCGGTAGACCCTGATGAAAACCTCCTGGCTGATGTCCGGTATATCATCAATGTGATTTCCCATCTGATAAGCGAACCGTTCCACCACGGGGGAATAAATAGTGATCAGTTTGCTGTAGGCGGACAGATCGCCTTGTTTCGCTCTCTTGATGAGCTCTAGATCATCCACTTCGGTAAACTCTCCTTCCATACTGCTCTTCTTAACTATGTAACGCTTCAGGATTGGATATTGTTTCATAAAAGAGGAAATTTTTTAAATCTTATACGCACTTTCCATTCTACCATTGGGGATTGGAGGCAAAAAAAATAAACCCCCATGAGCCGAAGGTTTATTTTTCAGTGTTAAATTTGCGCATTTCTATCATTTTCTTCCTGTGCTTTCTCATGTACGGAGCAGCATATAACCAGAACGCTGCGAAATGAGCGAAAGCAAAGTTAAAGACAAACAGGCTCCAGAATGTAACGTGGCCCCACCCTCCCATTTCAGGAACAGCTACGTAATAAATGAAGATCGCCCATAATGCGAGTAAAAATGGAATGTGGATCAATGCCCACTTCCGGTGCTCGATCCATAAAAATAAAGGAGTGGCCGTGGCAACGAATAAATACACCATAAACATATCCATAATTGATCCCTCCTGATTTAAGCGCTTACAATTTTGACTAATTAATGTCGAATTTTTGTCCAATTTGTGAACGTGTTGTTACCATTAGTATACTATACTTTTCTAACTTTTCCAGCCCGTTTTTAAATTTTCAATAAAATAGGAGTTTTTTCATGATTTAAAGTGCTTTCAACCATACTATTTCTGAAGGGATCCCGATCTTTTTGAAAAATCCATGAAATCATTACATTTACAACCATTTTTAAAATATATTGAACATTTAAAACTCCTGTGTACACTCCTTGTAAAACATAGTAGTATGGAAAAATCGTTTTGTTTTTAATCCTTAAAAAATAGTTTTCTGAAAGGAGCATCGACATGTCAAAGAAACAACAATGGTCTTCGAAAATTGGATTTATTTTGGCTGCTGCGGGGTCTGCGATCGGCCTCGGGGCCATTTGGAAATTCCCATATATGGCCGGGGCAAACGGCGGAGGGGTCTTCTTTCTCCTTTTCATCATTTTCACCATTTTGATCGGCACACCGATTTTGCTTGCTGAGTTTGTGATCGGCAGACGGACAGGGTCCGATGCCATTACTTCTTATAAGAAGCTGGCACCCGGATCAGCCTGGCATTTGATCGGCTATCTCGGTACGATTGTTTCCTTTATCATCCTTTCTTTTTATAGTGTCGTGGGTGGATGGATCCTTTCTTACCTTGTTAGAAGCTTTACAGGGGCACTTTCCGGTAAAACCCAGGAACAATACGGAGCCTTATTTGAAAACATTATTGCAAACCCGTGGGAAATCTTGATCACACAAGCAATATTCATCGTCCTGACAGTCATGGTCGTGCAGGGCGGGATCCAAAAAGGGATAGAACGTGCCAGCCGCTATATGATGCCGTCTTTATTCATTTTATTTCTTATTCTTATGGCTCGCTCGCTCACCCTTGAAGGTGCAATGGAAGGGGTCAGGTTCCTGCTGGTCCCCGACTGGAGCTACCTGACGGGTGAAACAGCCCTGCTTGCGCTTGGACAGGCCTTCTTCTCCTTGACGGTGGGATTGTCCGTCATGGTGACCTATGCGTCCTACCTTTCAAAGGAGGACAGTATGCCGCGTTCGGCGATTTCCGTAACTGGATTGAATATTTTCATTTCCCTGCTGGCAGGACTGGTGATCTTCCCGTCTGTCTATGCACTGGGATTCCAGCCTGACGAAGGGCCCGGGATCGCCTTTGTCGTTCTGCCTGCCGTCTTTAATGAAATAGCTTTCGGCGGGATCTTTCTGACCGTATTTTTAATCCTCCTGCTGTTTGCAACGCTGACATCTGCATTTTCAATACTTGAAATCGGTGTCGCAGCCATTACAAAAGGAAATCAAAAAAAGAGGATGCCATATACGTGGCTGATGGGATTCCTTGTATTCATCGCTGGAATTCCAAGTGCCCTGTCATTCGGGGTATTGGGTGACTTCACCCTGTTCGGCCGGAATTTCTTTGATTTCGCAGACTATATCACGAGCAGCTTCGGCCTTCCGATCGGCGCACTCCTCATCAGCATTTTTGTCTCTTACCGCTTGAAAAGGGAGGACGTCCGGCACGAAATTCAGCAGGGTTCCTCCATATCAAGTGGAATGTTCAACGCCTGGATCATCCTGCTTCGCTACATCGTTCCAGTGGCGATTGTATTGGTATTCTTATCCTGAACCAATGAAATCCCGTCCTGCACTGTAAGGTGTGCAGGACGGGATTTTTTTAACACAATGTTCAAGGATCCAACGTCTAATTATTTCCAGCCGGTGATAAAATAGAAGTAAGAAGAAACTATGATCATTGGGAGGGATCCAGGATGTCACACTTTGGTGAGAATTTAAAGAGAGTCAGGGAAGATCGCAATATCTCTCAGCGCGAGTTAGCCTTTAAGGCGCGTTTGGGCGCAAGTACTATCGAGAAGTATGAGAACAATGAACAGATTCCCGATACACAGACCATCCTGAAGCTGTCGACGGTTCTTGACATTCCAGCTTCTGAACTTCTGGAGCGCGAAGAAGTCAATCATCATCCTTCAGGAATCGATTCTGAAATCGAGCAGCTGATCAAAGAAATCGGTCCAAAACGGACCAAGCTCATCCTAAGAAAAGCGAAGGAATTCTCAGAAGAAGATTTTCTCCGCGTCATGCAAATGCTGTACGAAGTGAAATATGAATAAGAGAAGCGGAAGCGGCTTATTGTCCACATCCGCCGGGGCTGGACAAATTCAAAATTAATTTCAAACTTTAAGTATATAAGTCTTCAAAACGGTTCATACTGAAACTAAGCTTTCTAAGTATTCCCCCTTTTGTTTTCATTTGTTGGACGATTATTGAATCGTCCTATTTTTTTTGCCCGGAATCTTCCATAAATCGAGTAGGAGGGGGTGACTAACCCCCGACCTCTCACACCACCGTACGTACGGTTCCGTATACGGCGGTTTCAT
>NZ_JBJOSA010000025.1:0-44851 GCF_045897515.1 Rossellomorea oryzaecorticis
AATGAAACCGCCGTATACGGAACCGTACGTACGGTGGTGTGAGAGGTCGGGGGTTAGTCACCCCCTCCTACTCGATTAAAAACCGGCCACTTAATGTAACCACTTACAAAAAAGATACATTCCCAGCAAAAAAACGGGATATCCTAAAATAAAAACTCGTTTTTTATTGTCTGTTTTGGTATTATAAAAGAGGTACGGACAACTGTTAAAGGAGAGATATGACTATGAATATTGCAAGTATGATCGATCATACTTTACTTAAACCAGAATCAACGAAAGATCAAGTTGAAGTTCTTTGCCAGGAAGCCAAAGAATTCAAATTTGCATCTGTATGCGTGAATCCGACTTGGGTGAACTATTCAAGCGAACTTTTAAAAGGCACAGAAGTGAAAGTTTGCACTGTAATCGGTTTCCCATTAGGAGCCTCCACTCCTGAAACAAAGGCCTTCGAAACAAAGGATGCCATTGAAAAAGGTGCAACCGAAGTGGACATGGTCATCAATATCGGTGCTTTGAAGAGCGGAGACTACGATCTTGTGAAGCGTGACATTGAAGCTGTTGTTGCAGCTTCAAAAGGAAAAGCATTATCAAAAGTGATCATTGAAACGTGCCTGTTGACTGATGAAGAAAAAGTGAAAGCTTGTGAGTTATCTGTTGAAGCAGGTGCAGATTATGTGAAAACATCTACTGGATTCTCCACAGGCGGTGCTACTGTAGAAGACATCGCTTTGATGAGAAAGACAGTAGGGCCTGATCTCGGCGTAAAAGCTTCAGGCGGAGTACGCTCTGCTGAAGATGCTCAGGCGATGATCGACGCAGGTGCGACTCGTCTTGGAGCCAGTTCAGGTGTGAAAATTGTACAAGGATTGACAAGTGATTCTGATTATTAATCAGTGATGAAAAAAGCCGGATGAACGATAATTCATCCGGCTTTTTTGTATTTACCAGCATGCTGCTGCAGCGAGTCCTGCGACCTATTTCCGCAGATGCACTTTCTCGATAAATCCTGCGAACTTAAAGGCGAAAGGAAGTACCAGCAGCGAGCAAATCAGATTGAAGATCACACTTGCATGGGCAAGCTGAAGGTCCGGTGAACCGGCTAGCTTCTGAACGATTGTACCGAGCAGCGGTATAAGCGGGATGAATACCATTACACCGATTACATTGAGCCAGATATGAGCATAAGCCGTCAGCCTTGCCTGCACCCCGCCTCCTATGCTTGCGATGAATGCAGTGATGCATGTACCGACATTTGCGCCAAGCATGACGGCGATGCCGGCATGGAGATCGATTGATTGTGCAGCCAGGAATCCCATCGTGACTCCGGTGACGACAGTGCTGGATTGAATGATGGCAGTCAGGATACACCCGATGAGGAGTGCAATCAGCAGATGATTGTTCACTTTATCTATGTATTCATGGAGAAGGGGATGAGTTGTTATAGGTTCGGCAACCCACTGGATTCCCTTGATGGATGCAAAGATCAGGCCGAACCCCGTGAATATGAACCCTGCACTCCTTAACGTGTCTTTTTTGAATGCGATCAGTATGCATCCGATAATGATGGAAGGCACAATGAGGTAATTCATATTCAGAGTGAACATTTCAAGTGTAAATGTAGTACCGATATTGGAACCCAGCATGATTCCTATTGTCTGCCTGAACGGGATGATCCCAGAAGAAGCAAGGCCTACGGTGAGGACCATCACAGCCGAGCTGCTGTGGATGAATGCGGTCACGACGGTACCAGTGGCGGCACCTTTGACAGGTGTGTCTGTAAGGAAATGAAGCCATTTCTTCACTTTCATGTTCGCGATATTAAATAATCCTGACCGAAGCCACAGCATACCCAATAAGAAACACAAAATAAGCAAAATAAATAATAGTAAGTTCAACATTCTACTGCTCCCTCCGCTCCGGTACATGCTTACCACTAATGTATGGGAGGCGGAAGGGAGACATGCCTAATATTACAAGCAAATATGCAGAAGTTGTTGACCTGCACGCAGACATATATTATAATGGCAAAGTACATGGATTTCTTTATATTTTAAAGAATTCATTCAAGAAAGACATACACTTTCTGTCCCCTTGTGACAAAGATACAAGGGCTAAGCCAAACCTATTGGTAAAGTAAAAGGACGATTAGTCGTCCTTGGAAAAATGGTGTTATCCATTTTCTGACTTGAACATGTAAGTGTAGTGTGTTCGGAGGGAGGGAAAGAGAGATGTCAAAAACAGTTGTTCGTAAAAACGAATCGCTTGAAGATGCTCTTCGTCGCTTCAAACGCTCAGTTTCTAAAACAGGAACTTTACAAGAGTTTAGAAAGCGCGAATTTTATGAAAAGCCAAGCGTAAAACGCAAAAAGAAATCAGAAGCTGCAAGAAAGCGTAAGTTCTAAGAGAGGGTGTAACCATGAGTCTTCTCAATCGTTTAAATGATGATATGAAACAAGCGATGAAAAATAAAGAAAAAGAGAAACTTTCCGTGATCCGCATGCTTAAGGCTGCACTTCAAAATGAAGCCATTAAGTTTGGAAAACAGGAGCTCTCTGAAGACGAAGAGTTGACTGTCCTTTCTCGAGAAGTCAAGCAACGGAAAGACTCCCTCCATGAATTTACGAAAGCCGGTCGTGACGATCTGGCTGAGAAAATTCAAACAGAACTGACTTACGTCGAAATATATATGCCTAAACAGCTTTCTGAAGAAGAGATTTCAGCCATAGTTCAGGAAACGATGGCTGAGGTTGGTGCTTCTTCTAAGGCTGATATGGGTAAAGTGATGGGGGCTATCATGCCTAAAGTTAAAGGGAAAGCAGATGGAGCTCTCGTCAATAAACTTGTTCTTCAACATCTATCATAACAACCAAAACCGAGAAGCCCTGCGTTTCTCGGTTTTTTTAATGGTGTCCTTGTAAGGCCTTTCATTTGTCATCCTCACTCTAAAATGTTTATTTTATAAAAATGAAACTTTTTAAATGGTTCATTCGTACATAAACTAGCAAGGAATATGATTGAAACGAGGGGGTTAAAGTGAGAAGGAGTATACTGATCTTTTATATGATGATCCTTGGGTTCAGTTTTTTGCTTCCCTTGTCCGGGTCTGCAGATGGCGATAAAAATGTATACGTGATACCCATCCAAAAAGAAGTCGAAAAAGGTCTTCATGCATTTCTTCAGCGAGCACTGGAGGAAGCCGAGGAAAATGGGGCTGATACGATCATTTTTGATATTGATACACCTGGAGGTCTGGTCGATGCTGCAGGGGATATCGGTCAGCTGCTCGATGGGGTAGAAGCCGATACGGTTGCATTTGTAAATAACAATGCTTTATCGGCGGGTGCGTTCATCGCCCTTCATGCAGATAAAATCTATATGGTTCCCAATGGTCATATCGGGTCCGCGGCAGTCATCGATCAAGCAGGTAACGCAGCTGATAAAAAAGCACAAAGCTACTGGCTGTCGGCTATGAAGAGTGCAGCGGAATCAAGCGGAAGAGATCCGATCTATGCACAAGCGATGGCAGATGAAAATGTAGAAATACCTGAGCTTGGCCTGAAAAAGGGTGAGCTGTTGACCCTTGGTTCAAAGGAAGCCAAAAAAATCGGCTATTCAGAGGGAACGGTAAAAAACCTTGACGAACTGTATAGTGAGCTTGGTATCAAAAAGGCTTCTGTTCAGGTAGTGGAAGAATCCTTTGCTGAGAAACTGGCAAGGTTCATCACGAATCCAATCGTTGTTCCCATTCTATTATCATTGGCAAGTCTGGGGCTTGTGGTGGAGTTATATTCACCAGGATTCGGTGTAGCAGGCTCAATCGGGCTGGTTTCACTGCTGTTATTCTTTTACGGCCATCTGGTCGCAGGGCTAGCGGGGTATGAAACGATCATTCTATTCGTGATAGGAATCATACTGATCATCGCAGAATTCTTCCTTCCCGGCGGAATAGCGGGAGGCCTCGGGGCCGCTGCGGTAATCGGCAGTATCATGCTTGCGGGAGGGAACATCATGCAAATGGGAATTTCCATTCTGATTGCGTTACTGATTGCTGTGATTGCCATGATTATCTTTGTAAAGGTGTTTGGTAAAAAGATGAAACTATTCAATAAAATTATTTTGAAGGATTCAACCAATACCGAAAGCGGCTATGTCTCGAATGCGAACAGGCTGGAACTCATCGGGAAGACGGGATTGACCAAAACGCCGTTAAGGCCGTCGGGTACAATCATCATTGAAGATGAAAGAATCGATGCCGTGACGGAAGGCGGTTATATTGCCGTAAATCAACAAGTGAAAGTCGTGAAAGTCGAAGGCTCCCGGATTGTGGTGAGAGACCTGTCCTAAGGTTTTTGCCGGATGGGTTAGCTTCAGATTCAACCTCATCAGTACTTAATGGAACTGATGGGGACTTTATATCTTAATTTTTCAGGAGGATGATTACATGGTAATCGGACCTAGTACCATTTTATTGATTGTAGCCATTGTGGTAGGTTTTATTCTACTGGCTGTACTATTTACATTCGTACCTGTGATGCTGTGGATTTCAGCCATTGCGGCAGGAGTGAGGATCAGCATCTTTACCTTAATCGGTATGAGGCTGCGCCGCGTTATCCCGAGCAGGGTCATCAATCCCCTCATTAAAGCGCACAAAGCTGGGATCAATGTCACCATTAATCAGCTGGAGAGTCATTATCTGGCGGGAGGTAACGTCGATCGCGTCGTGAATGCATTGATTGCCGCACATCGTGCAAACATCGAACTGACCTTTGAACGTTGTGCAGCGATCGACCTCGCTGGGCGCGACGTCCTTGAAGCTGTTCAAATGAGCGTTAATCCGAAAGTGATCGAAACACCATTCATCGCCGGTGTGGCGATGGACGGGATTGAAGTGAAAGCGAAGGCACGTATAACCGTCCGTGCAAATATTGACCGTCTTGTCGGGGGAGCAGGGGAAGAAACAATCGTTGCCCGTGTAGGTGAAGGGATCGTATCTACGATCGGTTCTTCCGACAATCACAAAAAGGTACTCGAAAACCCGGATATGATTTCTCAGACCGTCCTCTCCAAAGGTCTGGATGCAGGTACTGCATTTGAAATCCTTTCAATCGATATCGCGGATGTTGATATCGGCAAGAACATCGGTGCCGAACTTCAGACTGAACAGGCAGAAGCGGATAAGAACATTGCACAGGCCAAAGCAGAAGAAAGAAGAGCGATGGCTGTAGCTAACGAACAGGAAATGAAAGCAAGAGTAGAAGAAATGAGAGCCAAGGTTGTGGAAGCAGAGGCAGAAGTTCCGCTTGCTATGGCTGAAGCGCTCCGTTCAGGCAATATCGGTGTGATGGATTACATGAACATAAAGAATATCGATGCCGACACGGATATGAGGGACTCCATCGGAAAACTGACGGGTGATAAAAAGGATGGGAAAAATCCTAAAGGTGAATAATATCCCCGGGTGAGAAAGGAGACTTCTCCATGGAAGGACTAATCGTCGCCGTCATCATCGGGCTAGTGACGGCAATTTTCAATCGGGTGAAAGACTCGTCTTCTCAGGAAAGCAGGCCAAAGCCTAAACCGATATCAACAGGAAGCCCTGCACAGACGTACAGGGAGGAACCCCGTACAAAAAGGGAGCCCGTGCGTGAAGAGCCTGTTTATACTCTTCAGTCACAATTCGAAGAGAAAAAGAAAGATATCGAGAGTAAGTACGCCCAGATGAAAAAGCAGGAAAAAGATTACAAAGAACAGGTGAAAATGCAGCGCAGCAAGGTGAAGTCCATCAAAGAAAGGAAGGATTCACAATACTCCATTGACTTCGGGAACCAAGATGACATCGTAAAAGGACTCATCTTCTCTGAAGTCTTCGGCCCGCCGCGTGCAAAAAAAGCGAATCATCGAAAATAACAGTGATGAATCCCCTTTTCATTTCATAAATATGAGATGAAAGGGGGTTCTTTTTTTATGGCGAAAAATTGGGTGCAGCAAATGCGGAAATGGATGACGCAGACCATGGACCTGCCTGAAGATGTCATGATGGACCTTCCGCGCGTCACTATGATTGGACAAATCCATATCTATATAGAGAACCATCGGGGGCTTTTGACGTTCACCGACCGTGAAGTAAGGCTTCTGCTCAAACAAGGTCAACTCTTGATCAGAGGGGAACAGTTTGTCATAAAAATGATACTGCCGGAAGAAATACTTCTCCAGGGTAAAATCATAGAAGTCACTTATTTAGAAAACTAGGAGGGACAAATTTGAAGAACCAATGGATCACCTCGTTGAAGGGGAATGTGTTCGTGAAAATGGAAGGCAGGCTGATCGAGAGCGTAATCAACCAATTGCTGCGTTCAGATATATCCATTTGGAATGTAAAAAGGGCAGGGACTGATACGATTACGTTTTATATAGCCTTAGAGGATGTACATAACTTCAGGAGAGCGGTAAGGTCATCAGGGTGCAAAGTGACATTCCTCAGGGGGCAGGGAGGGCCGTTCCTTTTGAAACGGGCGTTCAAAAATTCCGGTTTTCTCCTCGGCGGCCTATCATTCCTCATCATTGTCATGCTGTTGTCTAATATGGTTTGGGGTATCCAGATCAAGGGTGCGACTCCTGAAACTGAACATCACATCCGAAAGGAACTCACAGCGATGGGGGTCAAGACCGGTAAACTCCAATTCTCAATTCCCGATGTTGAAAATATTCAGCGGGAACTATCCTCAAGAATGGACAATATTACATGGGTGGGTGTCGAGTTAAGAGGGACAACCTTTCACTTCCAGGTCGTTGAAAAAAATGCACCTGAACAAGTTGAATCCACGGGTCTGCAGCATATAGTCGCAAAGAAAAAAGCGATCATCGTCGATATGTTTGTGGAAGAAGGGGATCCGCAGGTTAAGGTGAATGATTACGTTCAGAAGGGACAACTCCTCGTCTCTGGAGTGATCGGAAATGAAGAAAAGTCAAAAGGCGTTCCTGCAAAAGCAAAAATAATGGGGGAGACCTGGTATAAAACCTCGGTAGAACTTCCAATGAAAACGGATTTCGTTGTGTTCAGCGGGAACGAGAAAAGAAAGCATTATATCGAAATCGGTTCTTTAAGAATCCCCATTTGGGGTTTTGGGAAACCTGAGTTTAAAGAAGCAGTAACAGAAGAGATGGAGAAGCCAGTCAAATTCCTGAAATGGGAGCTGCCGGTTTCCTACATCGATCAGAGTATGAAAGAAAAGGAGCAAGTTGAAAGATCTTATACAAGGGAGCAGGCCGTCAAGGAAGCAAAAGAACTGGCCAGAAACAATCTGGAATCAAACCTGCCTGATGAAGCAGAAATAATCGGTGAAAAAATTTTGCAAGAACAGGTGGAGAATGGTAAAGTTAAGGTAAATCTTCACTTTAAAGTAGTAGAAAATATTGCTGAAGGACAACCAATTATCCAAGGAGACTAATGAATGTCAGATGATATCTTAATGAAATTACAGCTGGAAAATCCAAACGAAGCAATCGCTTTATTTGGGGTTTCAGATTCTCACCTTAAAATAATCGAACAAGAGTTAGGCGTTTCAATTGTAACAAGAGGCGAAGAGTTGCTGGTTTCAGGGAAAGAAGAACAAGCCGGGCTGGCCCTTGAAATTTGCGACGTTTTAGTGAGTGTCATCAAGAAAGGCATCAATATAAGCCAGCGCGATGTCCTCCACGCCGTTCAAATGGGCAAGAACGGCACATTGGAGTATTTCATCGACTTGTATAATGAAGAAATCACGAAGAATGCCAAAGGGAAATCGATCCGAGTGAAAACCCTCGGCCAAAGACAATATATACATGCCATACGCAAACATGATATGGTTTTCGGCATCGGGCCAGCGGGTACGGGAAAAACGTATCTTGCCGTCGTCATGGCAGTCCATGCACTGAAAACCGGACAGGTAAAGAAAATCATCCTTACAAGGCCGGCGGTTGAAGCGGGTGAAAGCCTGGGCTTCCTTCCAGGGGACTTAAAAGAAAAGGTTGACCCGTATCTGCGGCCGCTGTATGATGCCTTGCATGACGTATTGGGTGCAGAGCATACGGCGCGGCTCATCGAAAGAGGAACAATCGAAATCGCTCCGCTTGCGTATATGAGAGGGCGGACCCTGGACGATGCATTTGTCATCCTGGATGAGGCCCAGAACACGACGCAGGCACAAATGAAAATGTTCTTGACGCGTCTTGGGTTCGATTCAAAAATGATCATCACCGGAGACCGCTCACAGGTAGATCTGCCTAGGGGCGTACAGTCAGGTCTTGTCTCTTCTGAAAGGATACTGAAAGACGTAAAAGGCGTTTCCTTCATCTATCTGGAACAGGCAGACGTAGTAAGGCATCCCCTGGTCGCTAAAATCATTGACGCTTTCGAAAAAAATGAATAATGTTTTCGTAAAGATTGACCGTACCTGGTTAAAGGGAGGTCAATCTTTTTTTATCACATGCTGCAAGCTTTTCCATGATTGGAATAGATAAATAAGTTAAAAACTGTTATGATTTTACATATTAGAAGAATGCTATACATCGTAGATCAAACCTGATCCGTTAGATTACAGGGGGTACTTTATGCAGACGCACCCATTATTACATAAAATAAGAAAGTTTCTGAGTTACCGCTTATTCACAAATTTAATGTTCATTCTGCTAGGACTCATCGTGTTTGGCATCCTCTACGGCAACGTTAAGCCCAAGCCGCTCGATATCAGTCTTTACGAGGAAGCCCCGTCCACCATCAGGGCGCCTAAGACCCTTGAAGATAAAGAAGCCACTGAAAAGAAAAAAGAGGACGCTGCCGCCCAGATTGAAAAAGTCTACAGCGCGAAGGAGGGGGCTGTTGATAATGCAGTCACGCTGGTGAGTTCATTGATCGACAGTGTGCTAGATGTAAAAGGTGAATTCAAAGAAGTTTCTCCGGAAGAGGAGGCGGCCAATCCTAAAAACTCTCAAATCAACAAGCAGATCGAAGAGTTGAAGAAGCGTCTTCCCGACCGCAATGATAACCTTGTAACAAAATCATTGACCGATAAGATATTGGAGTCTCTGTTGTCTGCGTCTGATACAGAATTGGAAAGAGTGGAATCCATCGTTACGACACAGCTGCAGGTCATCATGCAGGATAAAGTGAAGGAAGAAGAATTGAAAGAGGCAAGGGTCAATTTGGAGCAGCGGATAAAGAATTTTACGTTTTCAGGGACTTTATCCGATGCTGCTGTTGCTCTCGGGAATGTTGCAATAGAACCGACCGAGTATTACGACGAGGAAAAAACAGAACAGCTGAAAAAACAAGCGGTAAAGGAAGTCCAGCCAGTGAAAGTCATCGATGGTGAAGTCATTGTAGAAGAGGGAGATTTGGTCACCCCGGCTATCTATGATACATTGAATGACTTTGGCATGGTAGAAGAGGATTTTTCTTTAAAGCCGATCATCGGACTTATTCTGTTCATTGTTGTGATCATAAGTTCGTTATATTATTTCTTTTACACACTCGAAGTAAAGGAAGAACAGAAACAGAACTACTTGATTTTAACGAGTATCGTGTTTGTCATATCCCTGCTAATCATGAAAATCACCGGATTGTTGAAGCAGCTTGAGATCAATGATATTGCATTCTTATTCCCGGCGGCATTTACGGGGATGATTCTCCGTATCCTCCTGAATGAGCGCATTGCGATGATGATGGTATTCATCATTGCTGCATGTGCGAGTATCGTTTTCAATGAGGAATTTTCCGGTTCCATCGATATCCAGGTTGCGATTTATACGTTGTTCAGCGGTGTCGCAGGAATCATGACGCTCATCAGCCGGAATCAGCGAACCAATGTGCTCCGCGCAGGTATTTATGTGGCATTCGTAAATATTTTGATCATTGCCTTCCTGGTCCTTTTGAGTGATGTGTCTTATACGAGTACCGAATACATTTATTATCTTGTGTTCGCATTGGTATCCGGAATCGGCTCCTCCATCCTGACCATTGGATTCCTTCCGTTTTTTGAAACCGGATTCGGGATCTTGTCTTCCATGCGGCTGGTTGAGCTTTCGAGTCCGAATCAGCCGTTATTAAAGAAGTTGTTGACAGAAGCCCCGGGTACCTATCATCATAGTGTAATGGTTGCCAATCTGGCTGAATCTGCCTGTGAAGCCATAGGGGCGAATGGACTTCTTGCAAGGGTCGGATGTTATTACCATGACGTCGGTAAATCGAAGCGTCCCCATTTCTTTATTGAAAATCAGATGAATATAGAGAACCCGCATGATCGGATGACACCTGAGACAAGCAGGACAATTATCATCGATCATGCCACAGACGGTGCAGACATGCTGAGGAAACACAAGCTTCCGAAAGAAATCATCGATATTGCAGAACAGCATCACGGAACCACGCTGCTGAAATATTTTTATTATAAGGCGAAGGAACAGGGGAAAGATGTAAGTGAAGAAGAATATAGATACCCAGGTCCCAAGCCTCAAACAAAAGAGACTGCAATCATCAATATCGCAGACAGTGTCGAAGCTGCCGTCCGTTCCAAAACATCCCCGACCCAGGAGGAAATCAGGAACCTTGTGGCAGCAATCGTTAAAGACCGCTTGAATGACGGTCAATTCAATGAGTGCGATCTTTCGTTAAAAGAACTTGAAAAGGTTAAAAAGTCCTTATGTGAGACGTTGAACGGCATTTACCATCCAAGAATTGAATACCCTGAACTTAAGGATAAAGGAGAAGAATAAAGAATGACATTATCAATCGACTTTATAGATGAGACCGGACAATTATCAGATAAAGAGACCGGAATGATCAACGGGATACTGAATTTTGCAGCCGGCAAAGAGGAATTGGAAGAGGGCAGTGAGGTTTCTGTGACCTTCGTTTCGAATGAAAGGATCCAAGAAATCAACCGCGAATACCGCGATAAAGATCAGCCGACAGATGTAATTTCTTTTGCACTGGAAGAAATGGGTGAAGATGAAATTGAAATAGTAGGAGCGGATATCCCGAGAGTACTCGGTGATATCATCATTTCTGTCGAAAGGGCGAAAGAGCAGGCAGAAGAATACAATCATTCTTTTTCGCGGGAGCTTGGGTTCCTGGCACTCCATGGTTTCCTTCATTTATTGGGGTATGATCATATGGATGAGCAGGATGAAAAAGTAATGTTCCAAAGACAAAAGGACATCCTTAATGACTACGGGCTCCCAAGAGAGTAAATTCGGGCTTAAACGTCTCCGGAAATCGTTTGGCCACGCCTGGCAGGGAATCAGATTTGTATGGTCATCGGAACAGAATTTCAGGATCCATACAGCAGCTGCAGCCGTTGCAGTCGCCCTGGGGGTGATGTTATCAATTTCAGTAACCGAGTGGATCATCGTCATTTTACTCATTTCTGGAATGATGGCGCTTGAAACGATGAATACCGCAATCGAAAAAGCGGTCGACCTCGTCACTCCCGAGTATCACCCGCTCGCCAAAATTTCCAAAGACGCCGCAGCGGCCGCTGTTCTTTTGTACGCAATCGGTGCCTTCATCATAGGATGCATCATTTTCATCCCGAAAATTTTATCGTAATCAATGCTTTATCGATTGAAAAGAGGCTGCACGGAGAGTTTTTCTTCGTACAAGCCTCTTTTTAATTTGAAAACGCTCTTATTGTTGTATAGAATAAGTTAAGCGCGCATACACAAGGTGCCCGTAAATAGTTTGAATTATCTAACTATTTTATTACAAAATGATAACAGCCCATTTTCTTTTATGAAAATTATAGTAAAATGAAATATGTAAGGGTCAAAAGGAGAGTTAATCGAATGAATAAAGAACAATTAATCCAAGAAGCAAAAGCCGCACGCGAAAAAGCATACGTACCATATAGCAAATTCCAGGTCGGTGCAGCTCTTCTTACGAAAGATGGAAAAGTATATCACGGATGCAACATTGAAAATGCAGCATACAGTATGTGTAATTGTGCAGAAAGAACGGCACTCTTCAAAGCTTACTCAGAAGGCGATAAAGAATTTTCCATGATTGCAGTAGTCGCTGATACGGCAAGGCCGGTACCGCCGTGCGGGGCATGCCGTCAGGTAATTTCCGAGCTTTGTTCGAAGGATATGAGAGTGGTATTGACGAATCTCAAGGGCGATGTTGAAGAATTATCCGTTGCAGAGTTATTGCCGGGAGCATTTTCTCCGGAGGATTTACATGAATAATACAGATAACGCAGCATATAAATCAGGGTTCATTTCGATCATAGGACGTCCCAATGTAGGTAAATCAACGTTTCTGAATCGGGTCATCGGTCAGAAAATCGCCATCATGAGTGACAAACCGCAGACTACACGCAATAAAGTTCAAGGTGTTCTGACAACTGATCAATCACAAATGATTTTCATCGATACCCCGGGGATCCACAAGCCCAAACATAAGCTGGGGGATTTCATGATGAAGATCGCCCAAAACACATTGAAAGAAGTAGACATCATCCTCTTTATGGTGAATGTGGAAGAAGGGCTGGGAAAAGGAGATCAATTCATTATTGAGAAGCTGAAAGGGGTCAAAACCCCGGTATTCCTGATTCTCAATAAAATCGATCAGATCCATCCTGATGAGCTGCTGCCCATCATCCAGAAGTACAATGAACTGTATCCTTTTGCAGCAACTGTACCGATTTCAGCGCTTGAAGGCAATAATGTGGAACATCTCCTTGAATTGATTCAGGAGAACCTTCCCGAAGGTCCGCAATTTTACCCGGCAGACCAGATTACCGACCACCCTGAACGCTTTATCGTCTCGGAATTGATCCGGGAAAAAGTACTTCATTTAACGAGGGAAGAAATCCCGCACAGTATAGCAGTCGTCATTGATAAAATGGAAAGAAAAGACGACAAGAATCTCATTGATGTACTCGCTACGATCATAGTCGAAAGGGATTCGCAGAAAGGGATCATCATAGGAAAGCAGGGGTCGATGCTGAAGGAAGTAGGGAAGCGCTCCCGCATGGATATCGAAAATCTGCTTGGTTCCAAAGTGTATCTGGAATTATGGGTGAAAGTCCAAAAAGATTGGAGAAACCGTGCGTCAAATTTACGCGATTATGGTTTCAATGATGATGAATATTGATCTTCCCGTTCTAAGAATGTCAAGCGAACAGAATTAACAATATTTAGTTCACATGCTTTGCTAAAAAGATGCTAAATCTAATCACAAGAAAGCTTTGAAGTCTTGCTAGTTTAAATCCAGAAAGGTGGGTTTTTGATGTTAGACTTAACTTGGAAAGTGTTTTCGCAAACAGGCAATATCGACACATATTTACTTTTTAAGGAGCTTGAAAAAGAAAGAGTGGACCAACCATTTCAACTGGAAGAAGAAGTGTCGGAGGTCGACTTTCCCCTGACGTAATAGGTTGTCATCACCCAAGCGTGAATCCGGGAGGTGGCCAACATTCTGCAGAAGTGTGAAGGAATTGTAATCAGAACGAACCATTATGGTGAGTCAAATAAGATCGTTACCATATACACCAGGGAATTCGGGAAAATCGGATTGATGGCACGGGGCGCAAAAAAGTCCAACAGCCGTCTTTCCGCTATTTCCCAATTGTTTACATATGGGTATTTCTTATTCATTAAAGGCAGTGGGCTGGGGACCCTTCAGCAAGGTGAAATTGCTGAATCACTGAGGCATGTGAGAGAGGACTTGTTCAAGACGGCATATGCCACTTATATCGTGGATCTCCTCGATAAAAGTACAGAAGACAGAAAGCCCAACCCCTTTCTGTTTGAATTGCTGTATAAGGTGCTTCAGTACCTAAATGAAGATTACGACCCCGAGATATTGATGTATATTTTTGAAATGAAGATGCTCCCTGTCCTGGGGCTGCATCCGTACTTGGATGGTTGTTCAGTCTGTGGTGAAGCCGAAGGGACATTCGGTTTTTCATTCAAGGAAAATGGCTTTATCTGCCACCGATGTGTCGGGAAGGATCCGCACCATCTGCCTTTATCACAAAGTACCGTAAAATTACTGAGGCTGTTTTATTATTTTGATATCACCAGGTTGGGAAATATCTCGGTTAAAGATGAAACAAAAGCTCAGCTCAAACGGGTAATCAGGACTTATTACGACGAAAATTCAGGGCTTACATTAAAATCCAGGAGATTCCTTGATCAAATGAATAACCTTAAGGACTTATTCTAGTTTTTAAAGCATATTGTGATTTTTGCCGGCTCTTTGATTAGGGCCGGTTTTTTATTATGTTTTTTTGATTGAGGGGATGTTCGTTTCGTAAGGAGGGTACTTCGAAGTATTTTTCGAAAAATCGGCAGTTCGCTCATAAATTCTGGATTTCGCCCTTAAAATGAAAATTTCGCCCATATATCCGGAATTTGGCTCATAAAATATTATTTCGCCCATAAAAACTTGAAGAAACCTATTGTGGTATTGGCGATCTTCTAACGGTATACTTCCATTTCACCCAAAAGCAGACATAACATAAAAAGCGTCCAAAAGGATAGCCTCTTGGACGCTTTTTAACCAAATTAAAACTTGATTTTCTCCATCAAGAAGGATTTCACTTCACTGATCGGCATTCTGACCTGATCCATCGTGTCACGGTCGCGGACTGTAACTTGACCGTCTTCGACTGAGTCAAAATCGAATGTGATGCAGAACGGTGTACCGATTTCATCCTGGCGGCGGTAGCGTTTACCGATGGATGCCGTTTCGTCAAAATCGATCATCAACTCATTTGACAATTCTTCATACACTTTGAACGCTTCGTCGGAAAGCTTCTTCGATAAAGGCAGTACCGCCGCTTTGAACGGGGCGAGTGCCGGATGGAATCGAAGGACTGTTCTCGAATCATTTTCCAATTCCTCTTCTTCATATGCATCACATAGAAAGGCAAGGGTCACACGGTCGGCTCCAAGGGATGGCTCGATGCAGTATGGGACATATTTTTCATTCGTCTGAGGGTCCATGTAATGAAAATCTTCATTGGAATGTTCCATATGACGCTTAAGATCAAAGTCCGTTCTGTCTGCAACTCCCCAAAGTTCCCCCCAGCCGAACGGGAATTTGTATTCGATATCCGTTGTCGCATTACTGTAATGGGAAAGCTCTTCTTTATCATGATCGCGCAGGCGCATGTTTTCTTCATTCATTCCCAGGTTGAGCAGCCAGTTCTTACAGAATTCACGCCAGTAAGAGAACCACTCCAAGTCTTCGCCTGGTTTACAGAAGAATTCAAGTTCCATTTGTTCAAATTCACGGGTCCTGAATGTAAAGTTACCTGGAGTGATTTCATTTCTAAAGCTTTTTCCCACTTGTGCAATACCGAATGGCATCTTTTTACGCATGGAGCGCTGGACATTTTTGAAGTTTACAAAAATACCCTGAGCTGTTTCGGGACGCAGGTAAATTTCATTTGTAGACGACTCTGTTACACCCTGGTGTGTCTTGAACATTAAATCGAATTGACGGATTTCTGTGAAATTTTCACTTCCGCAATCCGGGCACTTAATATTGTGTTCTTTAATGATTTCTTCCATTTTATCGAATGGAAGGCCGTCAACGATCATTTCGATGCCTTTCTCTTCAAGTGCATTTTCAATGATTTTATCCGCCCGGTGACGTGTCTTGCATTCCTTACAGTCGATCATCGGATCGTTGAAGTTTCCGACGTGTCCGGATGCTACCCAAGTTTGAGGGTTCATAAGGATGCTTGCGTCAAGTCCGACATTGTATGGGGATTCCTGTACGAATTTTTTCCACCATGCTTTTTTGATGTTGTTTTTAAGTTCTACACCAAGTGGTCCGTAATCCCATGTATTTGCAAGGCCTCCGTAGATTTCGGATCCCGGGAATACAAATCCGCGGTGTTTTGCTAAATTTACTACTTGTTCCATTGACATATAAGTCACTCCTTTTTGTAGTTCACCCTTTTATCACCGCTGTTGATTTCCGTGCAAGACTTCGCTTTCCGCGGGTGACCCGTAACCCTCCTCGGCTTCACCTCCGAGAAGAAAAGCGGAGGGGCTTTGAAGAGAGGCGGGTGGCATAAGACGAATTGACCACGAAGGCGTTCTTTGCCTTCTTGGGCGAGTTGGCTTATGATATGTGCCTCTAAGCCCTGCAGCTGGACAAGTCTCACATCGGCCACTTCTCCCGCAGGAGTCTTCGTCTTGCACTCCAATTCAACAGCTGGAACCGGTAAATCACACAATTGTTCATTACCAGTCCATTTGGTTGAGAAAATAAAAAAAGCTCGTCCCTAGGCTAAGCCTAGGGACGAGCTTGTAACTCGCGGTTCCACCCTAGTTGATATACGGTGCTGCCGTATACCCACTTTAGATTAGATCAGCTCAGGACTGCCGTTTCCCTGCTTTCCGGGCTTTCACCATCCCCGGTCGCTTTAGAATGCAAGTACTTATGTATCCGTCTCAGCATCTATAAGGTTGTAAGATGAAGATATTTTATCATGACGGTGCTGAAATAACAACTCCAACCGCTGCAAAGATAAAACATTTGATGTTTTTGTGAAAAAAAGATACTCTTTGATAATATGCATAGTGTTGTCACAATGTGAAGACAATATTCTCTTTTCATTTTCCGTAAATAGTATATAATATTTATTATAAAGTATGACATTAATCGTTTGTTCGTTAGGTGGTGAGTAACAATCGAACTAAATAAAAGGCAAGAACATATTTTGCAGATCGTTAAAGACAATGGACCAATTACCGGGGAACAGATCGCCGACCAGTTAAACCTTACAAGGGCAACGCTCAGACCCGACCTCGCTATTCTGACTATGGCGGGTTATTTGGATGCCAGGCCGCGTGTCGGCTATTTTTACACAGGTAAAACGGGTACTCAGCTCTTGACAGAAAACCTGAATAAAATTTATGTTAAAGACTATCAATCCATTCCAGTCGTAGTGAATGAGAATGTGTCGGTATATGATGCCATTGTTACAATGTTCCTGGAGGACGTAGGGACTTTATTTGTGGTGGATGCTAATACATATCTTGTTGGTGTATTATCCAGGAAGGATCTCCTGCGTGCAAGTATCGGGAAGCAAGAACTCAGCACATTGCCGGTGAATATCATAATGACGAGGATGCCCAATATCACGACTTGTGAAAAAGACGATTTGTTGATTTCGGTGGCAAAGGATCTCATTCATAAACAGATTGATTCCGTACCGGTAGTGAAGAAAACAGAAAACGGGGACATGGAAGTCACCGGAAGGGTCACGAAGACCAACATTACAAAAGCATTTGTTGCACTTGCAGAAGAAGAGTAGAAGGTGGTGAACGATCGTGAAAGAACCGATTATTTATGTTGTTTCCGACTCGGTGGGTGAGACTGCTGAATTAGTAACTAAAGCGGCCATTAGTCAATTTAATGGTTCCAATACGGTCATCAAACGCTTTCCGTATATTGAGGACTTTGAAAATATCGATGAAGTCATTTCCCTTGCGAAACTGAATCAGGGACTGATTGTCTACACGCTTGTAAAGCCGGACATGAGGGCCTATATTAAAGAGCAGGCTGAAAAAGAAGAGCTTTACGCTTTTGATATCATCGGTCCCTTGATGGATACGTACCAGACGATTTATGAAAAAGAACCCTTATTCGAACCTGGTACAGTAAGAAAGCTTGATGATGATTATTTCAAAAAAGTGGAAGCAATCGAGTTTGCTGTGAAATATGATGATGGCAGAGATCCAAGAGGCATTCTTAAAGCGGATATCGTCCTTGTCGGGGTATCAAGAACAAGCAAGACCCCTCTTTCCCAGTATCTTGCGCATAAGCGGTTCAAGGTGGCGAATGTCCCGCTGGTCCCCGAAGTGGATCCTCCTGAAGAACTCTTCAAGGTTTCACCGAAGAAGTGTTTTGGTTTGAAGATCTCTCCTCAGAAGCTCAATACGATCAGGAGAGAACGGCTTAAATCACTCGGCCTCAATGATGAGGCGAGTTATGCGAATATCAGGCGCATAGAAGAAGAGCTCACTTACTTCGAAAAGATTTCAGAAAGAATGGGCTGTCATGTAATCGATGTGACCAACAAAGCAGTAGAAGAAACAGCCAATATCATCACAAACATCTACCAGCGAATAAATAATTAATAATGGAACGATCCTGGCCCATTTATGGTGAGGATCGTTCTTTACTTTTGTGAAAAAAAAACCATAAAATTCTTTCGGGTAAATTAGTGGTCAAACTTGTCCGATTGTACTATAATAAAAAATTGTGATAAAAATATTTAAAATAGGTTTAGACTAAACTCTTAAGGAATAAACTAATTATTGTGATATGTCAAGCCTCATCTCGATTTTTTTCGATATTCTACCTGAATTCCCGGGAAAAGTTCCTGAGGAGAGAAGGATAATGCGGAGTGATGTAGAATAGTTAGTAATAGCAAACTAAAATCTACAGTTTTTGTAGACGCCGATGCTTGCCCGGTTAAACAGGAAGTCATCCGGATTTCCGGTATTTTTGGTTTTGAAGTGGTTTTTGTTGCTTCCCATGCCCATAGGAAGAATAGCCCTGATGAAGGGACATGGGTTTACGTGGACAGTGAAAAAGAAGCAGCAGATCTTTATATCATGAACCATGTCCGGACAGATGATATCCTGGTGACACAGGATATTGGACTCGCAAGCTTGGTGCTTCCGAAAAAAGTTTACGTCCTATCCCCCAGGGGAAAGGTTTACAGAGAAGAGAGCATAGTGACTGCGCTTGATTACCGTTATGTGGCAGCGAAGGAAAGAAGGAAAGGGAATTATGGTAAAGGGCCAAAGCCTTTTACGGATGATGACCGGAAAGAATTTTCTGCGCAGTTCGAGAAAATTTTGTCGAAGGTTGCAGGAGAATGATTATTCTTACCGAATGCATAAAGAGGGAAATGAAAACCAGGTGATATATAGTGTCTGAGAGAATCCCTGAAGAAACAATAAATAAGATTTTATCCTCTACGGATATCGTAGATGTTGTCAGTGATTATGTACAGCTCAAGAAGCAGGGCCGTAATTATTTCGGCCTGTGTCCTTTTCACGGGGAAAACACACCATCCTTCTCTGTAGCGCCAGACAAACAAATATTTCATTGTTTCGGCTGCGGGGCAGGAGGAAATGCCTTTACATTCCTGATGGACGTCGACGGCCTGTCATTCGTTGAAGCGGCACGGAAGCTTGGAAGCAAGATCGGGGAAGAAATTTCTGTCCCGACGGCTTCAGGTGAACAGGAAGCGCCGCCTCGGGAAGATGAAAAGCAAATGCTTCAGGCTCATGAGCTGTTAAGTAAATTTTACCATCATCTCCTCTTAAATACAAAGGAGGGTCAGGAAGCTCTTGAATATTTACTTTCAAGGGGGTTTACGACCGAGAGTATCAGCAAGTTCCAGATTGGATGGTCCTTGCCGAGCTGGGATTTCACAGTCAAATTCCTGCAAAAGAGAGGGTACTCGCTCGATTTGATGGAAGCGGCCGGATTATTGGTCAGAAGGGAAAAAGACCAATCATTCCTCGATCGCTTCAGGGGAAGGATCATGTTCCCCATTACCAATCCAAAAGGGAAAGTCGTAGGGTTTTCAGGCAGGAGCCTTCATTCTGATGATGAGCCTAAATACCTGAATAGCCCTGAAACAAAGATTTTCAATAAGAGCCGTATTCTTTATAACTTTCATGAATCAAGGACGATCATTAGAAGAAAGCAGCAAGTCATCCTTTTCGAAGGATTTGCAGACGTGATCTCCGCCAATGGTGCTTCTGTCGAAAATGGTGTAGCCACAATGGGGACATCACTGACTGAAGGACAGATTGGATTGATCAAGCGGCTGACAGACTCAGTTGTCATATGCTACGACGGTGATTCAGCCGGTGTGGAAGCTGCATTCAGGGCAGGTAACCTGCTCCTGAAGCACCAGTTATCCATACGGGTGGCGATGATACCTGAACGTCTGGACCCTGATGACTACATTTCAAAGTATGGCAAAGAAAAGTTTCAACAGGATGTAATAGGGGCCAGTTTGACGTTTATGGCATTTAAGCTTAGGTATTATAAGCTGAATAAAAATTTGAATGATGAAGGAGACCGCCTTCAGTATATAGAAGACATACTTAAGGAGATCATCCATCTTACGAACGCAGTCGAAAAGGACTATTACCTAAGGTACCTGGCAGAAGAATTCGATGTTTCTTTAGAAGCCCTCCAGCAGCAGCTTGCTGAGATCGGCGGCGCGTTGAAGGAGAATTCAAAGCCTGTCAAAAAGGCTCCGGCACCAAAGCCATATCGTCCGCATGTGCAGACAAAACTCCTGCCTGCATATCAGACTGCAGAAAGACGTCTCATTGCCTATATGCTTAAAGATCCCAATATAGCCTTTAAGGTTCAGGACTGGCTTGACGGCACCCACCTTAATATTGATGAGCATCAAGCCATTATTACTTATTTATTCGGTTATTATGAGGAAGGGATGCCTCCGGGTACCAGTTCTTTCATAGGATTTCTGCCAGATGAACGGTTGAGGAGGATTGTCACAGAGATTGAAATGATGTCCATCAGCGATGAATGCTCGGATCAAGAGCTGCTGGATTATGTGCAGTCCGTCTTAAAACATCAAAAGATGTTGAAGATAAAAGAAAAGGAATCCGAAAGAAAAGAAGCACAGAGACAAAATGATTACCGCAAAGAAGCTCAAATAGCAATGGAAATCTTACAGCTGCGTAAGTCTTTATAAAGTATTGTTCAAGGAAGTTGGAAGGAGGGGAACAAATGGCTGAAAAGTCCGCGCGTTCCAAACAAATAGCGTCTGAATTATCTGTTGATCAGGTGAAAGAATTTTTAGTAAACCAAGGAAAGAAAAGAGGCGTCCTTACTTACGAGGATATTGCTGATAAGCTGTCCGGATTTGAATTAGACTCAGATCAAATGGATGAATTCTACGATCACTTAGGTGAGCAGGGTGTAGAAATCATCAATGAAAATGAAGAAGATGACGATCCGGGTGCCAATGAACTTGAGAAAGAAGAAGAGGAAGAATTCAACTTAAATGATTTAAGTGTTCCTCCGGGAGTTAAGATAAATGATCCCGTCAGAATGTATCTGAAGGAAATCGGAAGAGTCGATCTCCTGTCGGCAGAAGAAGAAATCAATCTTGCGAAAAGAATCGAAGATGGTGATGAAGAAGCCAAGCGGCGTCTCGCAGAAGCGAACCTCCGTCTTGTCGTGAGCATCGCCAAGAGATATGTAGGACGCGGTATGCTTTTCCTGGACCTGATTCAAGAAGGTAATATGGGTCTGATTAAAGCAGTAGAGAAATTTGATTACCGTAAAGGGTATAAATTCAGTACGTATGCCACTTGGTGGATCCGTCAGGCAATCACCCGTGCCATTGCAGACCAGGCCAGGACGATCCGTATACCGGTTCATATGGTTGAAACGATCAATAAATTGATCCGTGTCCAAAGACAATTGCTTCAGGACCTCGGCCGTGAACCGTCACCAGAGGAAATTGCTGAAGAAATGGATCTGACTCCTGAAAAAGTCAGGGAAATTTTAAAGATTGCACAAGAACCTGTTTCACTTGAAACTCCGATTGGTGAAGAAGATGACTCACACCTTGGAGATTTCATTGAAGATGCAGAAGCTCAGTCACCTTCTGAGCATGCAGCTTACGAATTGCTTAAGGAACAATTGGAAGATGTTCTTGATACCCTTACCGACCGTGAAGAAAACGTTCTTCGTTTACGTTTCGGCCTTGATGACGGAAGAACACGCACACTCGAGGAAGTTGGAAAGGTATTCGGTGTCACACGGGAACGTATTCGTCAAATCGAAGCGAAGGCACTTCGTAAATTGCGCCATCCAAGCCGCAGTAAACGATTGAAGGACTTCCTGGAATAGAATCCTGAACCTCTACCATGTAAATGGTAGAGGTTTTTTGAGATTTAAAAGGAATTTTCCTGACATGTGACGAATAAAACAAAAAGGTCAATTTACAGAAAGAGAGTTCACTATGTCAAAATCTAAAAACGGCAGAGAAGCTGTGATTATCAATGAAATCAAGTTTTGGAAGCAGAATAATATGCTTCCCGATCAATACTGCGACTATTTGTTGGCACTTTATACAAATGGCAGCGAACATATTCCAGGATCCACTGAGAACAAAGGGACAAGGAATCTCCACATCATAGCCATTATCATTTCAGTGTCCATCATATCAATTTCATTATTTGTCATTTATTTTACTGAATTGTCAGTCGTTTTGCAAACAGCGATTTTGACAGGTTTTGTCGTATTATTATTTGGAATACGAAATTATTATACTAAGAAAAAAATCTCGTCTTCATTTATTCGTATTGCAGCAGCGTTCCTCCTCCTGCTTATTTCATTGGACATTACGGAACCCTTGTTTGGTGATTCCCCATACATGACCTATGCAGTATTGTTTTTGAACTGTTTTTTGTGGGTGGGATGGGGATTGAAGAGAAAGCTGCATTATTTCACTTTGTCTGGCGCATTGGGCATGCTCATCTTGCTAATCTCTATATTACAATAACTTCTGAATTTTTAAAAGTTTTTTAAAGTTGAGAAAATTCACCATTCCCTTTTATAATAGGAATGAGAGCGCATTCATAGAAATATTGATAGGCTTGCGCGATTAACAGCCTGAGCCAAAACAGGCTTTCGTTCATCAAGTAAATACAAGGGGGATAAGGATGAATTTTGACTTAACGCAAGAACAGGCAATGATTAAAAAAACGATCCGTGAATTCGCTGAGGAGGAAGTCGCTCCAGGTGCACTGGACAGGGACAGGACTAAAGAATTTCCAAAAGAAATCTTTAAAAAACTTTCTGATTTGGGAATGATGGGCCTTCCGTTTCCCGAGGAATATGGAGGTGCCGGTGCAGACACGGTCAGCTTTGCGATTGTGACGGAAGAATTGAGCAGGGCTTGTGCATCTACCGGAATCACATATTCCGCGCATATTTCATTAGGCGGCGCTCCGATCAATCTGTTCGGGACTCATGAACAAAAGGAAAAATATCTTACTCCGATATGTACAGGGGAATCATTCGGAGCCTTCGGATTGACGGAACCCAATGCTGGATCCGATGCAGGCGGGACGCAAACCACTGCAGAGGATAAAGGGGATAAATGGGTGATCAACGGCAATAAATGTTATATTACCAATGCAAGCTATGCTGACCACCTGGCGCTGACTGCAATCACAGGCAGGGAAAATGGCAGGAAAGAGATAAGTGCGATCATCGCGCCTACCAAGGCAAAGGGCTTCACTGTGATTGACAACTACGAGAAAATGGGGCTGCATTCTTCCAATACGACTGAATTGGTCCTGGAGGATGTAGAAGTTCCAAAAGAAAACCTTCTTGGTAAGCGCGGGGAAGGATTCAAACAATTCCTCGTCACACTTGATGGCGGCCGCATCGGTATAGGTGCAATGGCTGTAGGGGTGGCCCAGGCCGCATTTGAGAAAGCATTGCAATATTCCAAGGAAAGAAAACAGTTCGGCAAGACCCTTTCCGAGTTTCAGGTCACTCAGTTTAAACTCGCAGATATGGCCATGAAAATCGAACTTGCCCGCAATATGGTCCACAAAGCTGCATGGCTGAAGGATCAAGGAAGACCTTTCTCTAAAGAAGCCTCCATGTGTAAACTGTATGCCTCAGAAATCAGCATGGAAGTAGCGGATGAAGCAATCCAGATACATGGTGGATACGGCTACATGAAAGAATATCACGTCGAAAGGTATTTGCGTGATGCCAAGCTGCTCGAAATCGGTGAAGGAACATCCGAAGTCCAGCGCATGGTCATCTCCCGCCTGATCGGGGTTAATAACTAACCAACATAACAATAACAAAGAGCTGTAGGCTGGCTAACCGCACCTGCAGCTCTTTGTTTTAATAGTTGATTTTATTTTCAAGAAGACTGTTTGTCGGTAAGATGAATGAGATAGTTTTGTTATTCATAGCTTCCAGTTGCTGATTTGAGTGCAGGACGAAGGCTCCTATAAGAAAAGCAGCAGGCTTGGCCCAGAAGCTTATGACATGTGCCTCTAAGTCCTGTAGCTGGACAGCGTGCCACCATGAATAAGAAAGGGAGGCTCACCAAGCGCCCGCGGAAAGTAAAGTCCTGCACGGAAACCAACAGCGGCAATTCAAATAGTAAGGATAAGAAAAACAAACAAATGTGTCTAATTTGTGAGAAAGATGGAAAAGTTAATCTATAGGACTTTTCCTTTGTCCCTTTTTAAAGTAAAATATAAGGTGTTTACTAGCACTATTTTGGATGTTGTACATAAAGGAGGTTAAATCATGAATCGTAATCCAATCATTCCATTCATTCTGATCATGGCTATGGGGATCGGCCTTGTATTCTTCATGTCTCTTGAAGGCCTGAACAATGCTGATGAAAAAGCGAAAGAAGCGGAACACGGCGAAAAAGCAGGCGGAGAAGGCGAACAGGCTTCAAGCGGCGAATTCGACCCGGAACAAGCATACAAGGACAACTGTCTGTCTTGTCACGGTGGAAACTATGAAGGCGGCATGGGTCCTGCCCTTAAAGGAACGGACAAGTCTGTTGATGAGATTAAAACAATCATCAAGAACGGTAAGTCTCCGATGCCGGCCGGCCTGATTGCAGACGAAAATCTCGATGCAATGGCTGAGTGGGTCAAATCACTTAAATAATGTATACGCTTAAAAGGTTCTTTGTCTCTTGGGGCAAAGGACTTTTTTTATGGAAGAAAGTCAGATAGAATGTAAAACGTACATACTAAGTATCAAATTAAAATAAAAAGGTGAAGTCATGAATATCGAACAATTATCCAAACGTTTAGAAACAGTCGTTTCATATATACCGAAAGGATCCAGAATTGCTGATATCGGATCAGACCACGCTTATCTTCCCTGTTTTGCAGTGAGAAAAGGAATAGCCGAAACGGCCATAGCAGGCGAAGTCGTGAAAGGCCCGTATTTGTCAGCAGAGAAGCAGGTGAAAGATGCCTGCCTCCACGATAAAATCGAGGTCAGGCTTGGCAATGGACTCGAAGTCGTAGCACCGGGGGAAGTGGATTGCATCACGATAGCAGGGATGGGCGGAGCTCTTATCGCTTCTATATTGGAAGAGGGAAAAGATAAGCTTGCCTCTGTGAAAAGGTTGATCCTTCAGCCGAATGTCAGTGCCAAATCGATACGGGTGTGGCTTCTCCAAAACGGCTGGGAGCTGACGGCCGAAGAAATACTCGAGGAAGACGGCAAGGTGTATGAAATACTGACTGCCGACAAGGGCGAACCTGAACGTCCATACTCAAGGGACGAACGCCAAAAAGAACTCCTGCTCGGTCCTTTCTTAATGCAGGAACGAAATGACGCGTTCAGTAAGAAATGGACACAGGAGAGTGGCCAGTGGAAAAACATACTGGCCAACATGGAAAAAGCAGAGCAAACAGATGCGCTGAATGAAAGAAAAGCTGAATTAATGCACAAAATTCAAATGGTTGAGGAGGCTCTTTCCAAATGAAAACGGTAAACGGACACGAAATCATTCAACTCTTTGAAGAGTTCTCACCGAAACATCTCGCAGAAGAGGGTGACCCGATCGGTCTGCAGATAGGGAAGCTGAATGAAAAAATGGAAAATGTCATGATTACATTGGATGTGCTTGAAAATGTCGTGGATGAAGCGATTAAAAATAATGTCAAATTGATCATTGCCCATCACCCGCCATTGTTCAGGCCGCTTAAGTCCCTCCATACAGACACCTATCAAGGGAGAATGATTGAAAAGTTGATCAAACATGATATTGCTGTCTATGCAGCTCACACGAACCTGGATGTGGCTTCCGGAGGGGTTAACGATCTTCTGGCAGATGCCCTTGGCCTTCAAGAAACGACTGTTTTGCTTCCAACCCATTCTGAACAACTAAGAAAGCTTGTTGTGTATGTTCCGAAGGAGAACAGTGAAGAGCTGAGGAATGCATTGGGCAAAGCAGGTGCTGGTCACATCGGGAATTACTCACACTGCAGCTTTTCGACAGAAGGAACGGGCAGGTTTTTGCCTGGTGAAGAAACAGATCCCCATATCGGCCAGAAGGGGAAACTTGAAGAGGTCAGTGAAGAAAAAATCGAAACGATCTACCTCCGCTCACTTGAAAAAAAGGTTCTGAAAGCAATGTTCACCCACCATCCGTACGAAGAAGTGGCCTATGATATTTATTCCCTCGAAAATAAGGGAGAAGCCCTCGGGCTTGGAAGGATAGGCAAGCTCCAGGAGGAAGTGCCACTGAAACAATTTGCCGCGGCCGTTAAGGAAACCTTCGGCATGGACGGAATCAGGGTCATCGGGGATATGGAAGCGAAAGTGAGAAAAGTCGCCGTTCTGGGTGGTGACGGGAATAAATTCATTTCTGCGGCCAAGCGGCAGGGCGCAGATGCATTTGTTTCAGGTGATATTTACTATCACACTGCCCATGATGCCATGATGATGGGGCTGAATGTCGTGGATGCCGGCCATCACATTGAGAAGGTCATGAAGGATGGGGTTGCGGAGTATTTAGCGAAAAAATGTGCAAAAAAAGGATATATCGTAAATATTTTCGCCTCAAAGGCAAATACGAACCCATTTACATTCATGTAATTCTAATAGAAATCCCCCCGGCAAGTATGCCGGGGGGATTTCTGCTATTTTAGCTTAGCTTTGATTTCTTTACCTTTGGAAGAATTTTATTCAACGGGACACTATTTTCCCTTGTCCAGGTCGTTTCATCTTCCGGATCAAACGCCTGAAGAAATTTGATGACTTCTTTTACGATTGGCGTAGGAGTTGAAGCCCCTGCTGTGACCGCTGCAACTTTTGCCTGCTTGATCCATTCGATATCGAGCTCGCTGATATCTGAAATCCTGTAGGCCGGCGTTCCGGCAATTTCTTTGGATACCTGAGCGAGACGGTTTGAGTTATTGCTTTTGGGATCACCGACGACGATCAGCACATCTGCATCGCCTGCCTGTTCCGCTACCGCTTCCTGC
Source organism: Rossellomorea oryzaecorticis (assembly GCF_045897515.1). NCBI lineage: Bacteria > Bacillati > Bacillota > Bacilli > Caryophanales > Bacillaceae > Rossellomorea > Rossellomorea oryzaecorticis. Next base: position 27,061 of record NZ_JBJOSA010000025.1, read on the forward strand.
CGCACCTGGGTTGCAAGGCAGATTTCCTTATGCAGTTCAACGTGCGGGAACATCTCTTTCACTTTATCCATTGTGTCAAGAACATCCCATTGGCTCATGGTCGTCTGATTCGTCACAATGATTTTGTCATTCTCTATGGTCAATTTTTCTACATCTTTAGCTGTCTCCACTAAGTGGACGATATCGGGAGCGACCCCTACAGCACCTTCAGGTTCGGGGTGCCCCTTCTTGCCGATGTAGATGACATCATATCCTTCAGCTTGTTTGGCCCGGATGAGGTCATGTGTCTTCGTTACGTCCGGACAGGTGGCATCAAGTGTGACAAGACCTTTTTTCCTTGCGATTTCCTTCACTTCAGGTGAGACTCCGTGCGCGGTGAAGATGACGGTCCCTTCATTTACCTGTTCGATGATTTCTTTTCGGTTTTTTCCGTCGAGCGTAATGATGCCTTCTTCTTCAAATGCATCAGTGACGTGTTTATTGTGGACGATCATCCCCAGTATATAAATCGGACGAGGCAGCGATTTGTCGAGAGCGGCGTTTCTTGCAATGACCATTGCATCAACAACACCATAGCAATAGCCCCTCGGAGTTATCTTAATAATATCCATCTATGAAAATCCTCCTACTTTGAGAAAAGGTTGTGATTCTATTATAAAGGAGAATGGATATTCTGACAAAGAGAAGGGGGGGCAGTTTTTCAAGACAAAAGAAAAATCCCTGCAAACAGGCATGCCTGAGGGATTGGGTATTATATATATAATTTGGGCTTCGAGCTTCCTTGTGAATGTTTTTCCTTTGGAAGATGATCAGCCGATCCTTCTGCTGATTCCGTTTTTTTCTTCGTTTTTTTCTTTTTCTTCTTTAACGGTTTTTCATCTGATTCCTTTAAACCGTCTTTCTTATCAGCTTCTTCTTTAGGGCCGTCTCCTGAAGAAGCGTCGTCTGCCGAAAAGTCCTTGATTCCCCGGTAAAGCTTCCAAAGTGCCGGTATATTCTTCACCATGGGTCCGTACTGTGAAATCATCGGGCCGAATTGCTGAGCTGCATTCAGGACCTGCTGAGTATTTGAGAGAAAAGAGGTGATATTCCCTGGATTAAGCAGGCTGCCGATTGTTGATGCGCCAGCTGCCCCTGCTGCCGGACTGCGTTCAAATCCCGAAGCTGCTCCTGCTGAATCCCCCCTGCTGAATTGCTGAAGGATATTTCCCTGTGCCTGGCCCTGGCCATTGTTTCGATCACCTTTTTTTAATAACTTCGACAGGAGTCCACCTCCGCGCCCTTTTCTCGGTCCACCTCCGCCCCCATTTCTCGGTCTACCACCTATACCCTGCATGTTCATTGGCGGCCGTCCCTGCTGGCCCATGAATCCATTCATTGGCGGACCCATCTGAAAGGGAGATGGCTGGGCGTTTCCCATTCCGAAAGGGTTCTGATTTCTCATTTCACGCTGCTGGCCGAACGGTCTTCTTCCCATGCCCCGGGGCATCATTCCGAAAGGGCTGCCCTGCTGCTGGTTCTGCCTTCTCATTCGTAATCTAGGCGGCATGCTGCCTGCCTCCTTTCGCTGAAAATACTTTATATCATTATAGAGTATGCAAGTTGCGTGAAAAGGGGATAGAATCAAATTGAGCGAATCTCTGAAAGTGTAACTAGATGTTTTAGGAAAAGTTTATTATAATGATTAGATGTTCTTTAAAATATAACGACGACTACTTACGTTTAAATAGAAGAATATTATCAATAAGGAGATGAAACAGATGAAAAAGAATTTATTTCTGGAATATGACTTTCAACCCTTTATTATCGGGGCGATAGAAGAACTGGGTTTCTATGAGCCGACTGAGATCCAGAAGAAAATGATTCCCTTGATCCTGAAGGGGCAGAGTGCGATCGGTCAGTCACAGACAGGAACAGGAAAGACACATTCCTATCTGCTGCCCATCATTGAAAAGGCAGACGCTTCAGCGGAACAGGTACAGGCTGTCATCACAGCACCGACAAGGGAGCTTGCTCAGCAGATTTATACAGAAGTCCTGAAACTCACGAAAAACAGCGAAATCACTTCCCGCTGCTTTATCGGCGGGACGGATAAACAAAGGACGATTGAAAAGCTGAAGACCCAGCCGCACATCGTGGTCGGAACTCCCGGGCGCATCAATGACCTTGTAAAGGAGCAGGCGCTGTTTGTTCATACTGCTTCAATGCTCGTGATTGATGAAGCGGACCTTATGCTTGATATGGGCTTTATCGAAGATGTCGATCAGATTGCCGCAAAAATGCCTGAAAAGCTGCAGATGCTGGTTTTCTCTGCAACTATTCCTGAAAAACTGAAGCCTTTCTTGAAGAAGTACATGGAAAATCCACAGTATGCCCATGTGGAGCCGGAACGGATTTCGGCAAAGAACATCGAACACATCATTATTCCGAAAAAAAGCCGTGACAAAGTGAATGTCCTGTACGATCTTTTAGTGGAAATCAACCCATATTTAGGGATCGTTTTCACCAATACAAAGTCAAATGCGGATGAAGTGGCAAATGCCTTGATCATGAAAGGGCTGAAAGTCGGCAGGATACATGGCGATCTCTCTCCCCGTGAGCGCAAAAAGATGATGAAGCAGGTGCGCAACCTTGATTACCAATATATCGTTGCGACTGATCTTGCTGCCAGAGGGATCGATATTGAAGGTGTCAGTCACATCATCAATTTTGAACTTCCTCAGGATCTGGATTTTTATGTGCATCGATCTGGCCGTACAGCAAGAGCGGGTAATTCAGGAATCGCATACACGATTTATGAACCGTCTGATGAAGATGCATTGAACCGTCTAGAAAAAATGGGTATCTCATTCAAAAACATGGAACTGAAGAAGGGTGAATGGATAGAGCTCCCGGCATTGAATAAGAGAAAAAGCCGCCAGAAGACAGGGGCGGATGAAATTGATGTAAAAGCAAAATCCCTTGTGCGTAAACCCAAGAATGTAAAGCCTGGTTACAAAAAGAAAATGAAATACAAGATGGAACAAATCAAAAAGAAAGAAAGAAGAAAGAAAAACAGAAGCAAATAAGTCATATGACGTGATTCATTTTCACACATTCGATAAAATGGACGAAGAGATTTTCTTAGGAGTTGAGGAGAATGGTCAAGATCGGATCGCACGTTTCAATGAGCGGCAAAAAGATGCTGCTTGCTTCCAGTGAGGAAGCTGTATCCTATGGTGCCAATACGTTTATGATTTATACCGGTGCACCTCAGAACACAAGAAGGAAGAAAATCGAGGATTTGAATATTGAAGCAGGCCTTCAGCATATGAAGGAAAACAATATTCAAGATATTGTTGTACATGCCCCTTATATAATCAATATCGGGAATACAACCAATCCAGCGACGTATGAATTGGGTGTTAATTTTCTCAGATCTGAAATCGACCGTACCGAAGCGCTCGGTGCTGGTCAAATCGTTCTTCATCCGGGTGCCCATGTTGGTGCGGGAGCAGATAAAGGGATTGCCAGAATCATTGAAGGGCTGAATGAAGTATTGACGAAAGATCATACTGTTCAAATTGCCCTTGAAACCATGGCTGGCAAAGGATCTGAATGCGGAAGGTCCTTCGAAGAACTCGCTCAGATCATTGATGGAGTGGAACTCAATGACAGGCTGTCGATCTGTTTCGATACATGCCATACTCATGATGCAGGGTATAACATAGTGGAAGATTTCGATGGTGTATTGGAAGAATTCGATAAGATCATCGGAATCGACAGACTTATGGTCCTTCACATCAATGACAGCAAGAATCCGACAGGTGCGAGGAAAGACCGTCATGAAAATATCGGTTTCGGCCATATCGGATTCAAGGCATTGAACTATATCGTCCATCATCCTCAGCTGTCAGAGGTGCCAAAGATTCTCGAGACGCCTTATGTAGGGGAAGATAAGAAAAACAAGAAGGCCCCTTACAAATTTGAGATCAATATGCTCCGTAATCAGCAATTTGATGAAGACGTTTTGACCAAAATTGAAAATCAATAATTTTAAGGAGGCTCTTCTCGTATTGAAGCAGCCTCCTTTTTAAGTATTTATCTGATCAGCTGCATGAAAAGCTGATTGATTTCTTTTGCTTTGGAAGGGCCGATTACTTTAGCAAGATCCTTTACAAGTTTGCTCCTGCCGGCGTCATCAAAGATATTGATGTTTTTCCCTTTGACTTTGTCAACAATCGCATCTGCCTGCTTGGTTGTCAACGAAACATTGTATTGATTGGCATACTTAAGCAATTCTGCACGGTTGATCGTATTGATCTTATGATTGATCACATTTTGTAATAGTTTCATTCAAATCACTCCTCAAAAAATACATATGTGACTTCAGTGAAGAAAGTGACATTTTTTTAAAGGAGAAAAAGAGAAAACGGGAAGCACTGCAGTTTACAATCAATTTCCCATATTGTATACTTTCTTAAGTGCTTTAAATCGTAATGATTCTTAAAAAGAGAGTTGAATACAATGGAACAAAATCAGACTCCTATAATAAAAATAGAAAACCTGAGCTATAGATACGATCGTGAACGGGTGCTCGAAGATATAAATCTTTCCATCCCGCAGGGTGCGTTCCTCGGCATTGTCGGTCCGAATGGTTCCGGTAAATCGACCTTATTGAAGCTTATGCTCGGTCTATTGAAAGTGAAGCAGGGGGATATCGAATTGTTCGGGACCCCGCAGCAGAAATTCAGGCAGTGGGACCGCATCGGATTTGTCTCTCAAAAAGCAAATAGTTTCAATACCGGCTTTCCTGCTACGGTACAGGAAGTTGTGGCCAGCGGATTATCAAAAAAAGCCGGATTGTTCAGGAGGGTGTCCTATACCTATCGAAAAGACATCGAGGAAGCAATCGAATCAGTGGGGATGACCCCTTTCGCAAAGAGGAACATCGGTGAATTATCCGGCGGCCAGCAGCAGAGGGTATTTATTGCGCGGGCTCTTGTCAGCAAGCCGGATATGTTGATCCTGGATGAGCCGACAGTCGGGGTGGACAGTAAAAATGTCCAGCATTTTTATGACATGCTCGATCATTTGAATAAGGATTTGGGAATCACACTCTTACTGGTGACCCATGATATCGGCTCCATTTCCAATAAAGTAACCCATGTCGCATGTTTGAATAAACATCTGCATTTTCACGGGCGGACGGAAGAATTCGAACAGCTTAGAGAAGGTGAGATGTCTTCGTTTTATGGGCACGATGTCCACTTTTTGCAGCACGAACACCATTGATTGGAGGAAAAGCGGGTGCTTCAGGCAATTTTTCAATATGAATTTTTACAAAATGCTTTTCTTACAGGGATCCTGATTGGAATCATCGCTCCGATGTTAGGGGCGTTCATTGTGGTGAGGAGACTTTCACTGATAGCGGATGCTCTCAGTCACGTAACATTATCCGGGATTGCGGCAAGTCTGTACTTCAGCAAGACGGTTCCATCGCTGCAGGGACTTAACCCGCTGTATTTCGGAATGCTTTTTTCCGTTACGGGTTCCCTCTTCATCGAGCGCCTGAGGACATTGTATAAGCATTATCAGGAACTCGCCATCCCGATCATCCTTTCCGGCGGAATAGGAATCGGGGTCATTTTCATATCACTCGCTGACGGATTTACAACAGATTTATTCAGTTATCTATTCGGAAGTGTCAGTGCAGTGAGCAGGAGTGATTTATATCTGATTACAGGGATCAGCATTGTGGTCATACTTGTGATCTTCCTGCTTTATAAAGAATTGTTCCTTCTTTCTTTTGATGAAGACCATGCAAAGGCATCCGGGATTCCGGCTAAAGCAATTCATTTTATTTTCATGGTGATGGTGGCATTGGTCATAGCTGCCTCGATGAGGATCGTAGGAATCTTGCTGGTGTCATCACTAATGACGCTTCCGGTTGCAGCGAGCATCCGGATCGCAAGGGGGTTCAAGCAGACAATCGGCTTTTCTGTCCTGTTCGGGGAAATCTCCGTCGTCGTTGGATTGATCAGCGCGTTTTATTTAGATCTTGCCCCGGGTGGAACGATTGTCGTCACGGCAATTCTTATATTATTGATTACGATAGCCGTAAAGAAGATCATTTCATCCAGGCATTCTGAAAAAGCAGAGGTGTAAAAAATGAATGTAACTCAAGCAATGGACCTTTTAAAATCTGAAGGATATAAACATACGGGCAAAAGACAGGAACTGCTTCAACTGTTTTCCGATTCCAATAAATATCTTACGGCGAAGGATGTCCTGGAACATATGAAAAGTGACTATCCATCCTTGAGTTTTGACACCATCTATAGAAATTTAAGTTTATTTGTCGAACTCGGGATCCTTGAAGAAACAGAGTTATCAGGGGAAAGGCATTTCAGGTTTACCTGTGAAAGCAGCCATCACCACCACCATTTCATTTGCATGGACTGCGGCAAAACTAAGGAAATCCACACATGCCCGATGGATGCACTTAAAGAGAGCATTGAAGAAACAGGTTATGATATTTCAGGCCATAAATTTGAAATTTACGGAAAGTGCCCACAGTGCCAGTGATCTGTAATCATAAAAAAAGCCTTGGACAATTAGTAGTGTCCAAGGCTTTTTTATTATTTACTATTGCGGAGCCAATTTTGAACCCAATGATTGGCTTCCATCCAGTCATTCACGCGTATGACCCCTTCAGGGATGGCCGTTTGGTTATAAGGGGTATTGAAGAGGATGACAGGGATGTTCAACTCCTCATTGATCATGACTGCATTGTCATGCTTGTCTTCAAAAAAGATGTCGACATCGTGTTTCTGTGCGGTTGCAATTTTATTATGAGAACCGATCAATTCAATATGATGATACATCAAGTCCTTTGCATCAAACCATTCTTTGGTCAATTGAAGAAGCTCTGATGGACGGGCGCTTATGAAGTACAGTTCGTGATGTTCTTTCCAGTCATCAAGGATTTTCTTTGCCCCTGAAGCGAGCGGTGACTGCTTATAAATAAGCGGTTCAGCTTCTTTGAACCAATTGCCGAAGACTTCCGGGGAAATATCAAGTACTTTAGTCAGTTCGTATTGAGTTATATCATTTAAAGAAAGATTTAAATTGAAGAAATCATTTATATGAGGCAGTAAAGATTCCGGAGACGTCACAGTGCCGTCTATATCAATTCCAAAGCGTTTCATGCGTTATCATGCTCCTCTTATCCAAACTTATTCAAGTGTAACACATAACAGCTTATCCCATAAGACTAAGTTTTGCTCGATGCAGAAAAGTACATCTTACATAAATGACAAACATTAGCATAGTAAAATACAGTCCGTGACAAACAATAAGAAGGCTCCCAAACATCGAAAGTGAGGGATTGCTGTATGGCAGATGAACGACATCGAGATCGTGAAGAGATCGACGTATATTACGACAATCCGGAAATTTTGGACAGAGACCAGGAATTCAATGAAGAAACGGCTGCAGAAATCGCTGCGCCGGTAAACGTAAGCCGCGATTTTGAGGAAGATGCAGCAGAGGAAAGCACGACTTCAGGGCGGGTGCTCGGATACTCGGCACTTGCACTATCTATTCTTTCCCTTTTCATTCTCCCAGTCATCATGGGGGCGGCCGGGATTGTACTCGGATTCGTTGCCAGAAGGCGGGGAGCAGAAACTCTTGGGGCATGGGCAATAGGGATAGGCGCAGTATCAATCATCGTTGGACTGTTTGTACTGCCCTTCTTTTAAATAAATCACTTTTTTAAAATGGGGAGCGTTTTAAAAAAGTAAAAAGAGGACTGAGTGATCAGTCCTCTTTGCTTTACTGAAGCGCCGGGCCCGTGAAACAAATGGGGGCTGAACAAGGCGCTGGAGCTTTTCTTTATAATTGTCCTTCTTTTTCTTTCTTCTCTGCTTCTTGCTTATCGTAGTATTCCTGTGCAATCTTGTCGATTTCCTTTTTCAATTCTTCGACCATTGTTTCCTCAGGAACTTTCCGGACGGTTTTTCCTTTACGGAATAAGAGACCTTCCCCGCGTGCACCGGCAATCCCGATATCCGCTTCGCGGGCTTCACCAGGTCCATTGACCGCGCAGCCGAGCACTGCGACCTTGATTGGTGCTTTAATGGTTTGGATGTATTCTTCGACTTCATTGGCGATTGAAATCAGGTCGATTTCGATACGGCCGCATGTAGGACATGAAATCAATGTTGCCGCATTTGAAGCGAGACCGAAAGATTTCAACAGCTCGCGGGCAACCTTCACTTCCTCCACAGGATCGGCACTCAGGGAGATCCTTAACGTGTTACCGATTCCGAGGCTGAGGATGGCTCCGAGACCTGCCGCACTTTTTACGGTTCCGGCAAATAACGTTCCGGACTCCGTGATCCCAAGGTGAAGAGGGTAGTCAAACGCCTGAGCGGCTTTCGTATAAGCTTCAATGGCTAAATTGACATCTGATGCCTTCATTGAAACGATGATGTCGTGAAAATCAAGGTCCTCAAGGATCTTGATATGATGAAGCGCACTCTCAACCATGCCGTCGGCTGTTGGATAGCCATATTTCTCAAGAATTTTTCTTTCCAGGCTTCCCGCATTCACCCCGATACGGATAGGGATGCCTTTTTCCTTCGCAGCCTTTACGACTGCTTCCACTTTTTCGCGGCGTCCGATATTCCCCGGATTGATCCGGATCTTATCCGCTCCGCCTTCGATCGCTTTCAAGGCAAGCTTGTAATCAAAATGGATATCCACGACTAACGGAATGTTGATCTGTTTCTTGATATCAGCGATGGCATTTGCCGCCCGCTCATCTGGGCACGCAACCCGGACAACCTGGCATCCTGCTTCCTCAAGACGGTGAATTTCCTTTACTGTCGCTTCAACGTCATGAGTCTTGGTGGTCGTCATGCTCTGTATAACTAATTCGTTGTTTCCGCCGATTGTTAAGTCCCCGACTTTTACTGGACGTGTTTTTGAACGATGTATAATTTCACTCAAGTGTAATTCGCTCCTTTAGAAAGGTTCTTCAACTATACATTATAAATAATACGAAGCCATTGTAACAGTGTTTTGCATCAATTGACAAGAATTAGGTGTACTGCAGTGAAGAAGTCAGTCGGCATATAGAGGAATTTTATACGTCCTGCCTATCTGGATCTTACCCGGCGTGGTGTCATTCAGCTCTTCAAAGTCCGAGACGACCTGTTCGATGGAGACGGGCAGCCTGCCCTGCAGTGATTCTTCTACGAGGCTTAACACAGTGTCGCCTGGTTTGATTTCCTTTTCGACATACTTTTGGGATACATCGGGTCCGGAGGGCAGTGGCACAGATTCAACATCTTCTTTCTCCATTTCCTGCGGGCGGGCGGTTACAACGGTGGAATGTTTTTCGGTTAATAAATTTAAAGTACCCTTATTTAAATCATAATAGACGCTGTAAAGAAGAATGATAATACCGAAGAAAATAAACATCCGTTTCATAATGAACCTCCTGTAAATGAAGTTGGGTAAAGGAGACAAAGGCAATGACGAACAAAAAACTGGTTACCGTGATCGGATTGCTTCCGGTTCTCATGGTACTCGGCAACTCCATGCTGATCCCCATTCTGCCGAGCATTGAGAAGGGGCTTGATATCGATGAAAGGTGGTCTGGATGGATATTAAGTTCATTTACAATTCCTGCAGCAGTCTGCATCCCGTTCATAGGTTTCTTATCAGACAGGTTCGGGCGTAATCGCCTGATCAGATATTCGTTATGGACCATCTTGGCTGGAAGTATTTTATGTGCCGTGAGTGTAATGCTGAAAGACCCGGCTTTCCTATTCATGGGAGGAAGGGGGCTTCAGGGGGTTGGGGCTGCCGGCACTGCGCCGCTGGCGATCGCGTTGGCAGGTGATCTTTACAATGGTGAAGAGCGATCCAAAGTTTTGGGGGCACTGGAAGTATTTAACGGCATGGGAAAGGTGTTGGCCCCGATTATCGGTGCGGGCCTGACAATTTTCCTGAGCTGGAATCATGCATTTTGGGTTTTTCCCCTTCTTTGTCTAGCGATTCTCTTTGGTCTGAAAAGCAGCTTGGAGCTTATCAATGAAAAAAAACATACACAGGGAGTGAAAAAGTATGCAAGGGATCTTGCATCTGTAATGATGACGAAATGGCAATTGCTGCTCCCTCTATATGCGATAGGCGGAATAGGCTTATTCCTATTATTCGGCATCCTGTTCTTCCTTTCCTACCATATTGAAAATACTTTTCACATCGACGGCTTTTTTAAAGGATTTACATTTATGTTCCCGCTGGGAGCCATGACGATTTCTTCCTTTTGGAGCGGAAAAAGGATTAAGACGGATGAAGAACGGGGATGGTACTACATAAAATGGGGATTGGGATTGATGAGTGTCCCGCTGGGTATATTGGTATTCTTTCACTCATTGAGTGCGCTCCTTTTCCTCCTCACCGTATGTTTCGGAGGATTAGGGTTGATCCTTCCCGTACTTAACACATTCATTACCGGAAGTGTGGAGGAAGGAGAGAGAGGGTTTGTGGTAAGTATGTACGGAGCTGCAAGGTTTCTTGGAGTTGCACTTGGACCGATTGCATACTCTTCGTGGATGAAAAATGATACCGGTATGTACATCATTAGCTTTCTATTCTCTGCGGTGAATATTCTTTTTTACATGCTCGCTGGCCATCGGGGGAAAGTAAAAATAAATAATCTCATCAAGGAATAGGCAGTAATAAATATATCCATGAAAAACGGGTGTTCATTATTTTATAATTATTATAATTTGTAATGTAACTGTAATAAAAATCCCCTTTTATTAACCTATTGTAAATTTGCACAGAAATCTATTTACGTAAACTCAAAAATAGTTTAAAAATGGTATGGGGTTTTTGTTAGTTAATGTCGAAAATTTAAGTAGGGGTTGAAAAAATGGAATTAAATTGGCAAGAGATGCTGTTTCAGTTCTTTGGTGGACTGGGGATCTTCCTCTTTGGAATCAAATACATGGGGGACGGACTGCAGAAGTCTGCAGGTGAACGTCTGAAGGATATTCTTGATAAGTTCACGACCAACCCGTTCATGGGTGTACTTGCAGGTATTTTTGTAACTGTCCTGATTCAATCAAGCAGTGGTACCACGGTTATCGTGGTCGGACTTGTCAGTGCGGGCTTCATGACGCTCAGACAGGCAATCGGGGTCATCATGGGTGCGAACATCGGGACAACCGTCACTGCGTTCATCATCGGCTTTGATATTGGTGCGTATGCGCTGCCGATCATTGCAGTTGGAACCATCTTATTGTTCTTCTTTAAAAATAAAAAGATCCAGAATATCGGACAACTGGTTTTCGGTTTCGGGGCGCTCTTCTATGGTCTCGAATTGATGGGGGACGGCATGAAGCCGCTCCGTTCATTGGAATCATTCCATGATCTGACCGTCAGTATGAGTTCAAGTCCGATCCTTGGAGTGGTCATCGGTACTTTATTCACGGTGATCGTACAGAGTTCATCTGCGACAATCGGTATCCTTCAGGAACTTTATAGTTCTGACCTGATCGATTTACAGGCAGCTCTGCCGGTTTTATTCGGTGACAATATCGGAACGACCATCACCGCCGTTCTTGCGGCACTTGGTGCTTCTGTTGCAGCCAGAAGGGCAGCGGCAGTTCATGTCATGTTCAATTTGATCGGTTCAACGATCTTCCTGATCATATTGCCGTTTTTTGAAAAATTCATTGTGTTCCTTCAATCACAGCTTAACCTGAATGATCCAATGACCATCGCTTTTGCTCACGGGACGTTCAATGTGACCAATACAATCATTCAGTTCCCTTTCATTGCTTTACTCGCAGTGATCGTGACGAAACTGATCCCTGGACAGGACACATTCGTCGATTCAAACTCAAAGCATTTGGATCCAGTGTTCATTGAGCAGTCTCCATCGATCGCATTGGGACAAGCCAAGGAAGAAGTCCTTCGAATGGGTCAATTTGCGGTGAAAGGTCTGCAGGAGACAAATGAGTTCCTGAAGACGAAAAGCTCAAAAAATTCAGAGGCTGCTTATCAAATCGAAGGGGCCATCAATAACCTGGATAAGAAAATCACAAATTATTTAGTGGATCTGTCTTCTTCTTCATTATCTGAAAATGAATCAGAGCGTCACTCTATCTTGATGGACACTGTCCGTGACATAGAGCGGATCGGCGACCATTTCGAAAACATCGTTGAACTGATCGAGTATCAGCAGTCCAACAAAGTGAAAATCACGGATGATGCGATGCAGGATCTTGAAACAATGTTCAGTTTGACTATCGATACTGTTGAAAGATCTCTAACGTCACTCGATCTGAATGACACAGACATCGCACGTGAAGTAGCAGAAAAAGAAGATCAAATCGATAAAATGGAAAGAAAGCTCCGCAAGCAGCACATCCTTCGCCTGAATGAAGGAAAATGCTCAGGACAGGCTGGAATCGTATTTGTCGATATCATCTCTAACCTGGAACGTATAGGGGATCACGCCGTAAATATTGCAGAAGCAGTACTCGGTGTAGAATAATAGAAGAAAGCATAGTAAAGACTGACTCAATTAGCTTGAGTCAGTCTTTTTTTTAAAGGGAGGGTGCAGTAATAATGGATGTGTTATATTGGACGATCATCATCGTACTCATGGTTTTAGCGTTCGTCGGACTTGTCTATCCGATCATACCGAGTGTTTTATTTCTGTTGGCGAGCTTTTTGCTCTATGGTATCTTCTTTGACTTCTCCCCATTCAACTGGCTGTTTTGGACTATACAGGTCCTATTTGTGCTGTTATTATTCGGTGCAGACTACTTAGCGAATTTATTCGGTGTCAAACGTTTTGGAGGGACAAAAGCAGGGATATGGGGCAGTACAATCGGTCTTCTGATCGGCCCATTCATCATACCGGTCTTCGGTATCATCCTGGGGCCATTTCTCGGGGCCATAATCGGAGAATGGATCGTCCACCGATCCTCATTCAAAAAGACCATTAAAGTCGGGATCGGCTCGGTGGTGGGATTCATCTCAAGCGTGTTCACAAAAGGATTGATTCAACTGGTTATGGTGATTTACTTTTTCTTGGTGCTTTAATCTTGGTCTAAATTAAAGGTTTTGGTTCCTTCCAGTGGTTGATTGGAGTGCAAGACGAAGACTCCTCTAAGCCCTGCAGCTAGACAGTTAACCCACTTGTCAAAGGAGGCTCACCAACCGCCCGCGGAAAGCGAAGTCTTGCACGGAAATCAAAAGCGGCATTTATAACCGAATATATCGTTGGTTAAATACTAAAAAAAAGGGCATTTTAACCCTTGTAAGAATAACCAATCAAAATATTTGAACACATATAGGAGATTTGGTAATCTTATACTGAAACGACCTGAAGAAATCTTCAGGAAACTTACATAGGGAGGAATTTTATTATGGCTTACAAATTACCTGAACTTCCTTACGCTTATGATGCCCTCGAGCCTCATATCGACAAGGAAACAATGAACATCCACCACACAAAGCACCATAACGCATATGTAACAAAAGTAAACGATGCCCTTCAAGGACATGACGACCTTCTAAGCAAATCAATCGAAGATCTTGTATCCAACCTGGATGCAGTTCCAGAAGGAGCACGCACAGCAGTCCGCAACAATGGCGGGGGACACGCTAACCATTCATTATTCTGGACGATCCTTTCTCCAAACGGCGGAGGAGCTCCAAGCGGTGAACTGGCTGACGCGATCACTTCAAAATTCGGAAGCTTTGACAAATTCAAAGAAGAATTTGCAAACGCTGCTGCAACCCGCTTCGGTTCAGGCTGGGCTTGGCTGGTCGTTAACAATGGTGAGTTGGAAGTAACAAGCACTCTTAATCAGGACAGCCCATTGATGGAAGGTAAGACACCTGTCCTTGGACTTGACGTTTGGGAGCACGCTTACTACTTGAATTATCAAAACCGTCGTCCTGACTACATCAGTGCATTCTGGAATGTAGTAAACTGGGATGAAGTGGCTAAGCGTTATTCAGCTGCAAAATAATTATCATTTAACTGAGCAGAGAGGTTCTTTTTAGAACCTCTCTTTTTTCTGCATAACTTCCCGCCCTTTTTCAAAAGATAGGGGTACGCAAAAGGGGAGTTTTAATGATGAGCAGCTTTAAAAAGATCTTAGGCGACATTGATTTAACAAGAGACCTTACCTTGTTATTGCTTATTGGCGGTTTATATTCACTTAGTATCGCGTTATCGAATACATTCGTAAATATCTATTTATGGAAACAGTCCGGTGAATTTATCGATCTTGGCATTTACAACTTGACCGTCGTGATTTTTCAACCGTTGACATTCATCCTGGCGGGAAGGCTGGCAAAAAAAGTGGACCGGGTGATCGTCTTGAGGTTCGGTGTTATCTTTTTGGCTGTATTCTACATATCCGTATTGTCTTTCGGGGAATCGGCCGAGGACTTCCTGATTGTCCTGGGTGCCCTATTGGGGATAGGATATGGTTTTTACTGGCTGGCCTTCAATGTGCTGACATTCGAAATAACCGAACCGGAGACAAGGGACTTTTTCAATGGATTCCTGGGGACCCTGACATCTGCAGGGGGAATGCTTGGCCCTATTCTTGCCGGTTATATCATTTCAAGATTTGCTTCATTTAAAGGATATACTATCGTGTTTGGCATCTCACTTGCACTATTTACCGTTGCTGTTCTGTTAAGCTTTTTCTTGAAGAGACGTCCTGCTTCGGGACGGTATCTGTTTGTAAGGATATTCGAGGAAAGAAAACATAACAATAACTGGAGGCTGATCACCAATGCCCACTTCTTTCAGGGCCTGAGGGAAGGGACCTTTGTATTCATCATTTCCGTCTTTGTGTTTATCAGCACCGGAAGTGAGTTTGCCATCGGGACATTCGGCCTGATCAATTCGGGAATTGCGTTTGTCGGCTATTATGTCGTCTCCAGGGTCATTAAGAAACAGTTCCGGAAACGCGCCATCCTTCTTGGCGGAATGCTTCTTTATCTGGCCATATTCCTGATTGTGTTTGATGTAACCTATACAAAGCTGCTCATTTATGCAGCTACGATCGCCATCGCTTATCCTATCCTGCTGGTACCTTATATTTCCATGACCTATGATGTGATAGGGACCGGATGGCAGGCAGCGGAAATGAGGATCGAATACATCGTAGTGAGGGAGTTGTTCCTCAATCTTGGGAGGATCGTATCGGTTGCAGCGTTCATAATAGCGGTGACTTACTTCAATCAGGATCAGAGCATACCGATTCTGCTTTTAATATTGGGAGCCGGCCACTCATTAATATACTTTTTTGTGAAAAAAGTGGAGTTACCTGTATCCTGAATATGTAAATACGTACAAAGAGAGGGAATCATTTCCTCTCTTTGTTGTGTGATTTCCGCTTCATGATAGTAGAAAAACTGGTTTATTTTCTATAAAATAAGGGATGGACAGAAAGATGTGCACTACTTTTACATAGAGGAAGGACTGGAACGATTGAAAAAAAGTAAGAGAAAGAAAAAGACACATGTCCCCGTAAGAATGAATTTGCTGTTTTTTGCGGTGTTCTTGTTGTTTTCTCTTTTGGTTCTGAGACTTGGGCTCGTTCAAATCGTGAACGGTGAAAGCTACAAAAAAGAAGTCGAACGAACAGAAGACGTAGTGGTGAAAACAAGTGTGCCCCGCGGCAAAATTTTTGACCGCTACGGGAATGTGATTGTCGATAACATCCCTTTAAATGCGATTACCTATACACGGACAAATAACACTTCGATTGAAGAAATGCTTGATGTAGCTTCTAAGCTTTCGGATTTTATCGAGAAAGATACAAAAGAAGTGACCGAGCGGGATAAAAAAGATTACTGGATCATCAACAACAAGGAAGAAGCAGAGGCAAAGGTGTCTGAAAAGGAAATTGAAAAGCTTCAGAACAATGAAGATTTATCAGAAGAAGAGGTGAACGCAAAAGTCTATAAAATGAGGCTTGACCGGATCACTGAGAAGGAGCTCTCATCACTGACGGATAAAGACCTGGAAGTGATTGCGATTTATAGGGAGTTTACAACCGGCTATGCACTGAATCCTCAAATCGTTAAAAACGAAGGGGTCACACCCCAGGAATTTGCGGTTGTCAGTGAACACTTGAGTGAACTTCCGGGCGTCAATACAACAACTGACTGGAAACGGTCCTATATGTTCGATGATACACTCCGGACAATCCTTGGAAATGTTTCATCCGCACGTGAAGGGCTTCCAAAGGATCTGGTAGATTCCTATTTAGCTAGAGACTACAACCGCAATGACCGGGTGGGGAAAAGCTATGTTGAATTGGAATACGAAGAAGTGCTGCAAGGCCAGAAAGAACAGATTAAAAACGTCACAAAAGGCGGAAGTGTACTCGAATCCCTTCTGATCCAGGAAGGGCAGCGAGGCAAGGACGTCGTACTGACAATCGATATGGAACTGCAGCGCGAAGTCGAAAAAATCATCGAAGAAGAATTGATGAAGCAAGTGGTCAACCGCAGTGAATCACCGGATCTTGACCGTGCCTATGTAGTCATGATGGACCCGAATACAGGTGAAATCCTCGCTATGGCCGGAAAGCAATACGTCAAGGACCCGGAAACAGGGAAGTATGAAATGCGCGATGCAGCGCTCGGCACCTTCACGACCACTTATGAAGTGGGTTCTGTGGTAAAGGGTGCAACCGTGCTGACCGGATATATGACAGGGAAACTGACTCCGGGTGAAGTGCAGATTGATGAACCGATCATCATCGGTAAAGAGGGTACCCCGAAGACATCCTGGTTCAACCGATATGGAAGGATACCGATGTCTGACCTGTATGCCTTGGAGAAGTCTTCTAACTCCTATATGTTCAAAGTGGCCATGAGGATCAATGGTCAGGAATACGTGCCGCACGCCAATATGCCGGTCAATCCGCAGGCAATCAAGACGTTCCGGAACCACTTCTCCCAATTTGGGTTGGGGGTATCAACGGGAATCGATCTTCCAGGTGAAGCGAGCGGTATCGAAGGAAACCTTACAAATCCCGGATTGCTCCTGGATTTCGCCATCGGACAATTTGACACGTATTCTACGATGCAGCTCGCACAGTATGTTTCAACGATTGCGAATGACGGATATCGGGTACAGCCGCATATCATGAAAGAAATCAGGGAACCGATAGACGAGAAAGACAGGCTGGGTCCAATTCTTTATGAAAAAGAAACGAATGTATTGAATCGCGTAGAAGCGACTCAATCACAGATTGAACATGTTCAAAAAGGATTTTACCGTGTGTATCACAGTCCTGAGGGAACGGCCTATGCACAGTTCAAGGATGCCCCTTATAACGCAGCGGGTAAATCCGGTACCGCCGAGACATATATTGACGGAAAGCTGAGCTATAATACGACATTGATCGGCTACGCTCCATTCAATCAGCCCGAAGTGGCATACGCAACATTGGTACCTGCATCACATGTGCAGGCGAGCGGAGTCGCCGACCCTTATGTGAATAAGTATATTTCACAGCGTGTTATGGACAAGTATTTCGAATTGAAAAAAGAAAGAGCAGAAGAAATGGGAGATCCGACTTCCGTCAACAAAAAGATTGAAAATGCCGATGAGGCGGAAAAAAGACAGGAAGAAGACCGACAAGAAAATAACTGACTAATGATAAAAACATACTAAGATTAGTGGGTAAAGTCATCGACGGATGACTTTACCCACTATTTTTCTTTTTAGAGTTATAGTGAG
>NZ_JBJOSA010000026.1:0-44358 GCF_045897515.1 Rossellomorea oryzaecorticis
GAAACCGCCGTATACGGAACCGTACGTACGGTGGTGTGAGAGGTCGGGGGTTAGTCACCCCCTCCTACTCGATTAAACTGTTGTTAAGAGTTAGGAATTATTGGATAATTGTGAAAGCGGATTTAATTGGTCCCGGTTTCCAAAAGCGAGATGCGGCTATATTTTCAAATCGCATCATCCCATAAATAAAGGAGAGATGACGTTGGCTACTTGGGTGACACATTTCAGAATCGCAGAAGAATTGTTGAGAACGGAACTTGCTGTTTCACGGATCGGATTTTTGGTAGGGAATATCGGTCCGGACTGCGGCCTTATCGGGGAGGACGGGATTCCTCATCCCCCGAAGACCATTACACATTTCAAGGGTGAAGGCTTAATCAATGCAGAATCATTTTACGATGAGTATCTTCGGGGTGAAAGTGAGTTCGTTACAGAAGAACTTTCTTACTATCTTGGCTATTTCATTCATCTGGTAACCGATGAGGAGTGGCTGAAGATCTTAGCGGAGAAGAAAAAGGAGAAGGTCTATCAGGATATATTGAACTCTCCTGATTACGCAAGAATTGTTAAAAGGGATTGGTACGGGCAGGATTTTTTATATCTCAAACAGCATCAAGAAAGCATTTTCTGGACGGATTTTCAGCATATTGAAGATTTTCCTGAATACTTGAGTTTCTTCAGGGACGGGCAGACACTCGAGCAGATCGAGAATATCACGAATTTCTATAAGAACAGCTCGATCCCGGGTGACCACGATTTTATTTATCTTTCAACTGAGGAAATGGATGATTTTGTGAATGATACAGTCAGAAAGATCAAGTTAAGTTTGAATCATAGACTGAATATGCAGCTTGTCTGATTCATCTGGTACCTGCGCGCTTATAAAGCCTTAACTTTAAAATTTAACAGAAAACGAGGGTGAACAATGATCATCAGAAAACGCAATAACGATGAACCGCTTCCTATTAAACTATTATTGCTGGCTGATCCCTCAGAAGAGATTGTAAGGGAATATGCCAGCCGCGGAGAATGCTTTATAGCCGAACTCTATGAGGAAGTTGTGGGTGTTTATGTATTACTGCCGACCAGGCCAGGTACGATCGAACTTGTGAATGTGGCTGTTCCAGAGGAATTGCATGGCAGGGGAATCGGAAAACAGCTTGTAATGGACGCAATAACGAAGGCGAAGAATAAAGGATTTAAAACGATTGAAGTGGGCACCGGCAACTCAGGAGTCGGGCAGCTTGCACTCTATCAAAAATGCGGATTTAGAATAACGGGTGTGGATTTAGACTTTTTCATAAAGCACTATGATGAAGAGATTTTTGAAAATGGAATTCAGTGCAGGGATATGGTCCGGATGGCAATGGACATATCTTAAATAATTTTTTCCTGACAAACAGATTTGCCAATTTTCTATTATCAACATATGCATGATGTTAAAGGTATTGTAAGTATTATAAATAAAGGTGGTGCAGGAATGTCCATAAAATCGTATGCGTCTGTTTTCCTTGCTTGCAGTATGTTCCTCCTAACGGCATGCAGCGGGAATGGGACAGTACCTGAAAAGGATGAAAAAGAATCCGAAACTGAACAAAATCAAGTGGACGATACTTCGGATTCGGGTGAAGAAAGCAACATCGGATTAGAAGATACTGGAGATCCACAGAATGAAAAAGATAATCAGCCTGCCGATGAAGAATCAAGTGAAGCTCAAACTCCTGATGATAAAGCCGTGATAGATGAAAAAGCCTATACTTCTGCAGAGGAAGCTGCCGGCACCCTTGAAGGTTATACGAAAATCAAACAGACCAACATTGATCTGGGTCATGGCATCAGCGGCTTTCAAGAAGGAGCTGCCGGACATGAATACCTATCCTGGAACGAAGGCCGATGGCTCATAAGAATTAATTTCCCCACTGATCCCCAATATACAATTGACGGGTATGAAGACGGCCCTGATTTGGGGAGGGATGTAGTAGATTATCTGGAGGACCATTATCTGCCTGCACCTAACAAGATTGGGATGATTGAGATCAATGGATTTAAAAATCATCCGGAGACCGTCGTCAAATGGCAGGATGGAAAAATGATATATACCATCACTTCAAATAGTGAAGACCCATTCGAGGCATTGAATACAGCAGTAGAATCGAATAAGAGTTAAATGGTGCAGCGGGGGGGATCCCCGCTGTTTTTACTTAAATTAAGTTTGAGTTACATTTAGTAAAATGAAATAATTGGAAACAGGGGTGTAGTATTAGTAAAAAAGTTTGAATAGTAATGTAATGATAGTCAAATAGAATGATGGGAAAAGGAGGAATTCTTTGTTTTTATATCTTGCTTTTTTTCTGCTCCTTTTGAATGTCGTCTTTTTAGTGTTGAAAAAAGTGGCTCCTTATTCTGAAATAATGAACTCATTCAAAACTGTCAATGGATTCTGGAAAGCCCAAGCCGCCTGCTTGACTCTTGTACTGCTTTTTGTGTTCCTTCACTTTTCAGGCGAGGAAAGAGCCAAATGGCACATAAGCCCGGACTATGTATCCGATGGTGTATTGTATTTAGGGGATGAGAGCGGAAGTATTGAATACGAATCTTTGGTGGTGGAAGAAAGGAACTATGAAACAAATGTGATTTTACCCATTGCGGCGGTGGAGACAGATAACGTTCGTCTTTTATTTACGCATGACGGTTCAGCAAAAAGAGAACCGATAACACTTTCTCAGCCCCATGATAAGAAGCAGCCTGTCACACTATGGTTCCCCGAAAGTGGAAAATGGAGAGTGGATATCGAAATTGATGGAACCGTATATTCTTCCATCGTGCTTCCGGTCAAAGAGAAATAACCGGGCTCTCATAGACTTATAGATAAAACTATGTACAAAGAGGTGTTCCCTATTGGAAAAAATAAAAAAAATATTCATACCCGATAATGCAAGAGTAATCGTCATATCTGACATACATGGTGAACTGGAGCTTTTCAAACAACTATTGAATAAAGTGGATTTCAACACAGGAGATTATTTGATCATAAACGGTGATCTTTGTGAAAAAGGCAGCAATAGTGACGGTGTGGTGAGGTTTATCATGGAACTGGAGGCTCAATACCCAAATGTACATGTCACTGAAGGCAACTGCGACACATTGGTTGAAGACTTGGTCGAAGAAAACCCTGCACTCCTGGGATATTTAAAAACGAGACAACATTCGATCCTGAATGAATGGCTCGATAAAATAGGTTTTGTCATTGGTGAGGATACGACAGTCGGAGAAATCAAAGAAGGGTTGACCTGCCATTTTTCAAAAGAAATTAACTGGCTGCTTCAGTTGCCGACTGCAATTGAAGCGGATGACTATATCTTCGTTCACGCCGGTCTTGAGGAACGGGTCGATTGGGAGGAAACAGATCGATTGAAAGCTATAACATTCCGTGAATTTCTTCATCACACGCACAATGCAGGCAAATATGTGATCGTCGGCCACTGGCCGGTCGTCAACTACTCATCCGATATATCGTCACACAAACCAATTATCGATGAAGGGAAAAAAATGATCGCGATTGATGGTGGAAACATCATTAAAATAACCGGTCAGCTCAATGCCCTGATCATTGATCGTATAAATAAAAAGGATTCGATCACCTATACATATACCGATTCATTCCCAAAATTCGAAGTTTTAGAAGATTTTCATGCTGATTCTGAAATGACGGGTGCAATCTCCTACCCATCCTATGAACTCGTTCCCATCACAGCAGGACAACACTTCACTTTATGTGAACAGGTTGAAACAATAAATAAGTTATATGTGAAAAATGAATATATTTGTCAAGGAGAAAATGGCAGTGCATATGCCAAAAACGATGTTTCCTGTGCTCATATCACCGTAAAAAAAGGAGACATCGTATCACTTATCGACGATAACTGCAGCGGGTACGACTTAATTAAGAAAAATGGGGCTGTCGGGTGGATTGGCAAAGGAATCCTTGCATATCAACACTCTTTACATAAACAATCGAATTCCCTTCTGAACAAGGAACAAACTCCTGTTTAAAACTCAAAATTCAGAAAAAGTGGATGAACACAAGGGTTGAATATGGTAACATAGACTCACGGAATTTATTTTCTTACAATTTTGTCATTTTGAAGTGGCACAAGTATTGAAGGGGGATATGAAAATGATCCCGGCGAACAGAAAAACAGATCCATTCCTGATCAGCAAGATCAGGGAAAAAGATATGGGCTCCATCTTTAATTGGTTTGAACAGCGTCAAAATTCATTTTATACGATTGGATGGATGCATCTTACGGACCAAAAGCAAATGGAGGAGCTATTTTACAGAGCTATTAAAAAAATACATCAAGAACTGCCGAATTATAAAAGAAAGAGTCCCTTTGATATATGGGCTTCTTCGATTTTTATACAGGTTTGCCGTGAGCTTTCAGAAGCTTTTCAACCGACCGAACCAGTGCAGGATGTATTTGACGCACTGCAAAAACTTTCAGAAAAAGATAAAGAAGCCATTGGGGTCGTATACCTAATGGGATATTCCTTTGAGGAAGCTGCGCAGATGCTCAATGCTGACATTAGCGAAATAAGAAAGCGCCTATTTTCAGGAATCCAGCTTTTGAAAACGGAATTAGGCTATCACGGAAGCCAAAACGGCTGCCCGGAATATAAACTGCACTACATAGATTACTTGGAAAAAAACCTTGAACGCCCGCAAAAGGTTGATTTTGAAATACATACCTACAATTGTCCCGGCTGCCAGGAGGAACTCGCTTCATTCCAGGATATCATGCTGACTTTAAAGGAGACTGCAGATGGGGTGAAGGTTCCCGGCGTCATATTGATGAATGTAAAAGCAAGGATTGAAAAAGAGGAAAGCATCAGGCAAAAAAAGAAAAAGAAACGTAAAAAAATCGGGATGTCATTTGCTGCCGTGTTTACATTGCTGTTGTGCACCGGCTTTGTCACCGGCACGTTCACCAGCCTCTATTACTCCTGGACGGAAGATAACAAAGAGCTCCGCACATATCTGCAGAATGATTTAGGTGAACGACTTGACATGGAAGCGGAGAGTGACGGGGTAAAAGTTAAAATCAAAAGTGTGGTTGCGGACGATGTACAGACATTGGTTTTTTATGAAATAGAAGATACTGCAAAAGACAATCGATACAGGCTGAATCTGCATGACGGCGTCAACGTTGAGAATGAATATGAAATCATGGATCGAACCGCCCAGCAGAGATTCTCTCCTCCGTTCCCGCCAGCAGACTCTGATAAGAATGAAAAGAATATTTTCGAAGGGAAGCTGAGCCTGCTGCCGCTGAAAGATGAAAGCGGGACAATTAAATTAAACATTAACAGGTTGCAGAAGCTGATGGTCGATCCTGAAAATCCAGGGGAATTTAAACCTTGGGCTTATGAGGAAATGGAATTCGCAGACGGAAAATGGGAATTTGAGATTCCTGTGGAGAAAAATCCTTCAAGTGAATTTTCGTTGGAAAAGGAAACAGAAATCGAGGGCTTGCCTGTCCGCTTTGAGAAGCTTACAATTGCCCCTACTGCAACGATCCTTCAATATAGCTTCAAGAATCAAGACGCTGAGAAGCGGATTGAAATGCTCAATTTAGAACTCCTTCAAGCAGGACGGGAAAAATTGAAAGCAGACTTATACGGCAGTTCATTTGTGGACAATCCAGGAAATATGGAATGGATTTCTTTTCAAGCACATTTTGCCCCTCTATTCGGGCAGCTGCCAGAAGAAGTCAATGTGAAGTTCGGTTCCATTCATCTGGCAGTCCAGGATGATAAAATAATAGAATTGGATTCTACTCAACCGTACCCACAGACATTTGATTATCTGGGAAGTACCATTTCAATTGATAAAGTGGAAGTGGGATCCCCGACAAAAGTAGTAATCAGTAATCATGATCTCAACGACCGTGAATATGAATCACTTCAATTCCACGTGACCGGACAAGAAGACTATGAAAATATCTCAATGGGGATGGATTCTGAGGGAGTCCTTGTCGATAAATATGGAAAGGAATACGATCCCATGGAACTGGGCTATCCTTTCGAAGAAATCGAGCAGCCCCGCTATTTTCAAACAGTTCAAAGTTTCGAACTTTTCAATGACACATCCGGGGAAGAAGTCATTCCTAAAACACTTGATATTCAAGGATATACGACAACGAAATACGTGGATGATATGGTGAAGATTGAGTTATAACTTAGAGGTCTGTCCAATAGGGCAGGCTTTTTTATTGGGAAACCACTTAAATTTTTGCTAATACTGATGATGAGGAGAACGACAATCAAATCAGGGTCTTTACATTATTCAAACAATGATAAAATGGGGGATGAAGACTTAAGGGGGTTCCATTTTGACAGACCTATTTATTTTTATACTTATCATTTTCATCGCTTCCACTCTTCAGACAAGCACAGGTTTTGGGTTCTCCATCATGGCCACGCCTTTTTTACTCCTGCTTTTCCAACCTGCTGAAGCGATCCAGATCAATCTCATTCTATCGCTGCTCATTTCCATCGCTCTTATATGGAAAATCAGGGAGTCCATAAATTATGAGTTAATGAGGAAACTTATTGGAGGGAGTCTGGCGGGGGTTCCGGTCGGGTTACTTATTTTTATGACGATTGGAGACCTTACCATGTTCAATATTGTTGTCAGTGTCATCCTGCTGGTTCTGACTGTTTTACTTATCATGAGGTTCAGGATCAAACGGACACCACTTCGGGATTACCTGATAGGGGGGACTTCAGGCATTCTGACGACAAGCATCGGAATGCCAGGCCCTCCGCTGCTGCTGTATTTTACGGGGACAGATACGAAAAAGGAAGTGTTGCGTTCCACCACACTGGCATTTTATCTCTTCATCTATCTGATCAGTCTGATAACCCAGCTCATATTTACAGGTACCGATTCAGTTATATGGAAATCAAGTTTGTATGCCATCCCTGTTGTGTTCCTCGGTCTGCTGGCCGGCCAATATCTATTTAACTGGGTCAACCAGCGGATTTTCACGATTTTTACTTATTTTCTGTTAGCCTTCACAGGTTTGTATTTATTAATCAATAGTATCTTTTATTAAGTTTGCGTCCTTCCCGGTATCGGTGGACGAATAAAGATTATTCGACAAGTGGAACGTATTTTAGGAAAAGTGGAATGAAAATCTGATATCTGGAACGTATTTCTCTAACCTGGATTGAAAAACGTTAAAGAGGAATGTATTTTTCAAAAGTGGAATGAAAATCATTGATTTGGGTTAATGAATGAGCTGAAAAGGGTAGTAGGCTAAGTTGAAACCCCGAAACAACTTCATAACATCAATTATTGGAGCAAAACCAATAGAAAATTTAGCAAGCGAAGCGCCATTCAATGAAGTCTGTCCTTTGTTACCCTTTGGAAAAGTGATCAACGGACAGGCTTATTGCATCTTTTAACCAAGGTGAGTTGAAACATTCAGGAGTTAATCTCAGGAACGAAGGCGGAAGGCGGCAGATACTTGGAGGACGTTCTCCAGACATCACAACTAAAAAGATTATGTAGAAAATATGTCATAAACAGAGTAAAAAAGCACTTCTTTTTTTAGGAGGCAGGGTGTAAAATTAATACAAATTATGTGTGATATTTACATCTGGATATTTTCGAATGTGTAGTTGCACTTGTTATTACAGCCTGCCGGACGACTCGTTTTCATTGAATATTCGGAATATTAAAAAAATGAAGAGGTTGAGGAAAATTGATTATTGAATCAAAGGAAATGCAGATTAAGGAACAAAGTATCTTTCATCATCAAGGGAATAAAATCATCACGGATGACCGTGAGATAAAAGTCATTGCAAGAATGGAAGAACCTTGTATCGTGGTTTTGGCAGATGTATTGAGCCATGAAGAATGCGATGCGCTCATCCAGCTTTCTAAAGAGCGTATGAACCGGTCCAAAATCGGAAATACACGCAGTGTGGATGAACTACGCACCAGCAGCAGCATGTTTTTTGAAGAAGCCGAGAATGAGTTGGTAGTGAAAATTGAGAAAAGGGTTTCTCAAATCATGAACATCCCGGTAGAACACGGTGAGGGGCTCCAAATATTGAATTATAAAATCGGGCAGGAGTACAAAGCGCACTTTGACTTCTTCAGGTCGGCATCAACTAAACCTGTCACCAACCCGCGAATCAGCACGCTGGTCATGTACCTTAATGACGTGGAAGAAGGCGGGGAAACCTATTTTCCTAAATTGAATTTTTCTGTATCTCCTCAAAAAGGGATGGCCGTTTATTTTGAGTATTTCTATGACAGCCAGGAGCTGAATGAACTCACCCTTCATGGCGGCGGCCCGGTAATAACAGGCGACAAATGGGCAGCGACGCAATGGATGAGAAGAAAAGTGTATCGATAGAGAGAAGAAAGCTCTTCCAATATGGAGGGCTTTTTTCATTATCTTTATTTTGAGGAAATAAGGAGTTGGGCAGCCCTCTAGATCATGTGAAATGCTGAAAATGGGAGGGAATGGCGGCCTGGAAATAGAATTACAATTATATATGCGCATAAAATCGAAAGGAGAATCATGATGAAATTGACGAGGGATACCCAGTATATTCGAGGTTTATCTCTGAAGGAAGACCGTATTCCCTCTTATAACGCATTTCCATTTTGTCTGCCCGTCATGAAACATTTCAATGAGTTGATGTTTCATCCGAATGTCACCTATATCATAGGTGAAAATGGCATGGGGAAGTCTACTCTTCTTGAAGGGATTGCCATTGCATTGGGCTTTAACCCAGAGGGGGGAACGATGAATTTTAATTTCTCCAGCTATGATTCACACTCTGATCTGCATGAGTATTTGCGGGTCGTTAAAGGTGTTGAACGGGCAAAGGACAGTTTCTTTTTCAGAGCAGAAACCTTCTATAATGTCGCTTCAAATATAGAAGAAATGGACAGGGAACCATTACCTGTCCCCAAAGTGATCGACTCTTTCGGTGGTAAATCGCTTCATGAGCAGTCGCATGGTGAATCATTTTTTGCAGCTTTCACTGAACGTTTCCGCGGTAACGGACTATACATACTGGATGAACCGGAAGCGGCATTATCACCTCTGCGCCAGCTGTCGATGCTTGCCCGGATTAATGAACTGGTCCAACAGGGGTCCCAATTCATCATTTCGACCCACTCACCCATAGTGATGGCATACCCGGATGCTAAAATCATTGAATTAAGTGAGTCAGGGATGACAGAATCACGCCTTGAAGATACGGGACATTATAAATTGATGAAGCAATTTATCGATGACCGCGAAAGACTGCTGGTTCACTTGTTTAAAGAGTGATGGTTTTTTGTTGCCCCATTTACTAATTGAATATGAGCTTATTTTTTGATGAACGAAACAGCACAAATGACTTAATAATAGAAGGAGATTGCCTATGTATCAATTTTTTAACGGAATGATTATACGTGAGGGAACAAAGGGAGTACCGGCAGATGCTAATGGATCTTGTTGTCTCCACCGATTACAGGGGAAGGGGAATCGGAAGGAAACTGGTTGAACTCTGTGTCGGGAAGCTTCCACACGGTGACTGGTTTGCCCATACATCTGCAGATAATTTTCCATTTTATAAAAATTGCGGGTTTGAAGTAAAGGATTTATCGGAAAACGGAACATGCAGTTATTATGGATATATTAAAGCCAGGAAAGAGGGTCATCGCCTGACATGATGAAAAAGGGGGACATGGAATGATATATAGGAGAAAAGTATATAAATTGGCATCAGGAATGGTGAATGAATTCAATCAGCACTTCAACGACACCCTTCTGCCAGTCCAGTTGAAGCATGGAGCTAGATTGATTGGCAGGCGGAAGACCTCCTCAGATGAAGAAGCAGTTGAAATCTTCGCTATTTGGGAGTACGACAGCTATGAAGAATATGAAATAATTGAAGGAAAGTCAGAAGTGATGAGCCGCATATTAAGAGAGTTCAGGAATGGTTTGCTCAAATGGGAGGGAGAGAGAAACTGAAAGGGTCTTTCTTTAAGATCGATCAGGACTTTTTAGAATCAACTCTAACCAATGAAAGTACCATCATATTAAAATAGAATGAACATCTCTGGCAATGTACCAAACAGCAACTATAAAAATATTAACCAAGGCGACAGGAGTACCGGTTACATCACCCGTATCCCTGTTACCTTGGTTTTTTTGAGCATGGCGTGACCTTTTGTACAAGCTCTGCGTATTTCAATAGTAGAAGGGGTGATAGATTTAATGGTTAAAGCTATTGATTATTTAATAGCACTGGATGACGGTCATGGGCTTGGAACATCAGGAAAGCGTACGCCTTATATTCCTTCCATCGGGAGGCAGATACGGGAAAATGAATTCAATGAGAAAGTAACGGTCTATTTGAAAGGAGAATTAGAGAGATGTGGTTTCAGGACACTTTTGACAGCGCCGACTGATGGGGATACTCCGCTGAAGGAAAGGACGGGTCTTGCCAACTCCAGGGGGGCAGATGCACTGGTTTCCAACCACTTCAATGCGTTCGACGGGAAATTTAATGGTCCGGGCAAAGACCCTGAAGGACATTCGCTTCATATTTATTGCAATGATTTGAATGACAGGAGGCTTGCAGAAAGCATTGCAAACTATCTGAAGCAGGGAACGAAGCAAGTATTCCGCGGAATCATTGAGCAAAACCTTCATATGACAAGGGAATTCAATAAAGCAGCTGTACTAGTAGAGAATGGCTTTATGGATAATGAGAAAGAAGCGCTGCTCATGATCAATGAAGTTTTTCAGCGTGAGACAGCGAAAGAGCAGGCAAGAGGAGTGTGTGATTTCTTTGGAGTTCCATATGTGACCGAAAAACCAGGAGGCGGGATTAAGCCTCTGGAATCACGTTCAGATGGTGTTTCACCTGTTTATACCGGCAAACGTGTAGAAAGTATTTACAGAGGATCTGAAGGGCTGGACTTTTACAGCAGGCCGACTTTCAATGATGCATACAAGGCAGGGACGTTAAAATTCCGATACGGATTTTCAGCGGTTCTCCGCAAATTAAGGGTCGAAGGTGCCTATATGTATGAAGTGAAAAATTCCCGCGGCCATGTGTATTATGTGACCGCTTCCCCTAAATTTGTAAAAGTAAAGGGTGCAGGCAGAGAAACGGCGCCACCATCTAATCCGGATCCTTTCACGGTGTCTGTCGCGATTGGTGAAATCAGGGTAATGGGCGTAACGCAGGCGGCAATCATACAAGATCGCCCTGACAGATTGAATTCCAAGAATATCGGTACCATTGCAAGAGGGCGGACCCTTCCGGTCACAGGCTCGGTCAGGGGAAAGAATAGCAATTCAGGTTATTGGGAAGTCATCTACGATGGCAGAAGAGCTTATGTAACAGGAGATTACGGAAGGTATACTGCTTATTAATAAAAAACAGGCCTTGAATACAGCAATTTCTTGCATTCAAGGCCTGTTTTTTATTGAATCTCACTTCATAGGACATTGTCTATAATCTGTTCGAATGAATCACTTACCCTGCTTCTATTAATAAGGATCTGTTGATTGTCGAGAGTTACGCTTCCTCTATAATCATCGAGATTAAACTTTTCCTTGAAAGCCGCCATGGATCCTTTACTTCGCTTATCAATTTCAAAATATACAGTTGTTTCACGATCGCCTTGAAGAATATAGACTTCCAGTTCGTCGAGCTTCCGGTTGTACTTACCGTAAGTTGGAATGAATTCGAATTGTTGTACAAATGGACGCTTCGTTTTCACCCATGCAGGAGTGTTCTGACTTTCCATCTGTCTGAATTTAAAGCCAATTACCTTGATTGCATCAATAATGTTTTCGTGTATGGTGGAAGGCTCGACTGCTACATAATCTTTGTCTTTCGGGTCGATTGCATGCCGGATATCAATTCCCGTCTCGATCCAAACGGGAGGTATATTCTTTTGGGTGTGAGGATCTGTCATTGTTACGGGCGTATCGTGCGGGATTTGGATAGAGAACGGAATGGTCTTTCTTTCACCTTTACTAATTGTAAAAGGTTCATTTAGCTGAAAAGAATCTACTATGGCCGGTGATAATCGATCGCTGCCTTCATGGCCGAACATTGTCATTAATTTAAGATTGATGGCTTCTATCCGTTGATCTGTATTTCCGCCCTTTACCTCTACCATTCCATGTAGTATCTCCCCCTGCTGAATAAAAGGACTTTTGAGCTTTGTATCAACCGCAGCAGAACCTATTCCCATACTCGCAACCACTTTATCAAAAACAGACATGAATTCCTCTCCCTCCTATTGATTTCATCGTAGCACATATATTGGGTTGGGTAACAGCAGGAATAAAAAGATCAGATGAAGAAGAACGCTTTTTTGAAGGCAGAACAAGATTCCTGTCAGTTTATTAAACTATTTTCATTTATACCGTTTACGTTTTTGTGTAAAGGGTAAACCCCTAATGGAAGCAAAGGGGGAGTCTATATTTTATGCGAAACTTTTCGAATATCGGGTGTGTGTAGCAGGACGGAAAGGGATGTAAACGTAGAAATTTCGCTCGCAATAGGGAGCGATGATTCTGAACATGTAATCGCCACCTGCACAGGTATTAGAGACGATTGTCATGATTGCCCTTTTATACTATTAAATAATGAGGAATAAAAAAAGCAGGATTAGAAAAAATAACTGAAAATGATGAAGTATGAAATCAGTGTTGAACGGAAATCGGGTTCGGCACTTTTTTGTGTTTTAATGGCTCCTTCAGCCGGTGGAAATATATGCTGAGACGGGGCGCCTTTATGTTAAGGATTTCATTATCGAGGCAAATAAAATGTTGAAAACAGAAAAAATTATTGAATTTTCAAACTATTGGTGTTTAAATAGAATCATACTAAACTTATCAGATATGTGACAACTAGAGATGAAGATTGAAAAAGCAGGGTGGTGGGAAATTGACAGCAGATAAGATTGCAGTGAAGAAGGTATCTGAGCAGGTGGAGGAAAGAATCAAAGGAATGATCCAATCGGGTAGGTTTAAGGAAGGAGAGAAGCTTCCATCCGTCCGCGAGCTTTGTGAGATGTTCGAAGTCGGCAGGTCAGCCGTCCGTGATGCGATGACAACGTTGAAGGGAAAAGGCATTTTGCAGGTGAAGCAGGGGGAAGGAGCGTATGTACGTGCTTTCAATACAGAGAATTTCTTCACGACTCAGCTGATGCTGCCTGATACGAAGGATATTCGCGAATTGTTTGAGGCAAGAAAGATGATTGAGCCAGAGCTTGCTGGAATGGCTGCCGAAAAGAGGACGATTGAGGATATTCGCATCTTGGAGAGCTTTCTCTCTCAGGAAATGATGGCCAATTGGGAGGCCGATTACGAGTTTCATATGAAGATTGCCCGCATTACAGGGAATAGGATCCTTGTGAAATTAATGGCGTTCATTTCAGCGTCAACAAGGAAAGCGATGATCGATGTCCATCAGCATATCCAGAGCAGGGAGGATATCTCGAACCTTGTCGGGGATCAGCACAACCGCATCTTCAAATCGATTCAATCAGGCGATGCACCTGCAGCCAGGGAAAACATGATCAGGCATCTGGATTTTGTTGAGAAACTGCTAGTCAAAAATGTACTTACCCAATCATAAGATGTTCTTTTTTTACGAAATATTCGGAAACAGTGTTTCTTATTACGAAACAAGGAGTGTGGAAGATGCTGACTGAGCTTGTGACAGAGTTGACTAACGAAGTGCCGGAAGCGCGGTTTAAAGAAGGGAAGCTGGACCGCTTCGGGAACGGCGGTGATCTCAACGTCAATCCGGTTTCGGAAGAAGAGGTTGCAGCGATAGTAAAATATGCAAATGAAAATGGGAAGAAAGTGATTGTGGAAGGCTGCGGGACGAAGAGAGGCTACGGCGGGCTTGTTGAGTCTGCAGACATTATTCTGTCCATGGCAGATTGCAAAGGGGTTGTGGAACATGCGACGGGTGACTTGACCATAACGGTTAAAGCCGGCACGACCTTTAAGGAACTGCAGTCTTATCTGGCAGCGCACGGGCAGAAAATCGCACTCGATCCGGCTTGGCCAGGCGAAGCAACCATCGGTGGAATCATCGCTGCAAATGAAAGCGGTCCCAAGAGGCTCGGCTACGGTTCAGCAAGGGACAATGTCATCGGGCTTCGAGTTGTCTATCCTGACGGCACGATCATCCGCTCTGGCGGGAAAGTTGTGAAAAATGTGGCCGGTTATGACATGAATAAGCTGTTCATCGGTTCCATGGGTACACTCGGCGTGCTGACTGAAGTGACCCTCAAACTGCGGCCCATTTCAAAATGCGAGAGCCTCGTCCTTGTATCCTTTCCGGCAGACGGGCAGGCTGAAATCCGTCAATTTGTCATTGATGTGCTCGATTCAACACTTGAGCCGACTTCACTTGAACTGCTGAGCCCGGCGCTTTCTGAACAGTTGACAGGAGTGAAACTGTATACAGCCGCTATGAGCTTTGAGGATGTGGAAAGCTCGGTCCGTTATCAGGAGGAGACTGTGCAGCGGATGAAGCCTGAGGGCAGTCAGCTTACGATTTATGAACGTGATAAAGCCATGAACTTCTGGGCTCACTTTTCAAATCTAGGATCAGCCGTTAATGAAGGAACAGAATTGAATGCCATTTTGAAAATAGGTGTGGTCAATCTGGACGTACTGCATGTAATAAAAGAATGTGAACATCTTGAAGAAAGTCACAGGGTCGAAATCCTGGCGCACGGCGGACTCGGCCATGGACTATGCGGCGTCCATGTGAAGGGAGCCCATGAAGACGTCCTTTCAGTCATTCGCGAATTGAGGGCGGAAGCAACAAGTCGTGGAGGCTATGTCATCGTTAAGAGCCTTCCGTTCATAGAGCGCCAGAAGATCAAAATATGGGGAGACGATCCGTCCTATCTCTTTTTACTTCAAGGCATCAAAGCAAAAGTTGACCCGAATTCAGTATTGAACTACAAACGATTTGTAGGAGGGATTTAGGTGAGTGTAAAAGAGCTTGCGAAAACACCGCCCTGTTCTGACATGAGTTTAAGCAACTATTTATGGAGTGACAAACCAGATGAAAACAAATGGGCAGACTGCGTCCACTGCGGGATGTGCCTGGAATCATGCCCAACGTATGAACTGACGGGACAAGAGCAGCATTCCCCCCGTGGGCGTGTGCACCTGATAAAGTCGGTGGCAGAAGGGAAGCTTGAAGTGAATG
The DNA here is from genome assembly GCF_045897515.1 of Rossellomorea oryzaecorticis. Lineage (NCBI taxonomy): Bacteria > Bacillati > Bacillota > Bacilli > Caryophanales > Bacillaceae > Rossellomorea > Rossellomorea oryzaecorticis. Next base: position 15,280 of record NZ_JBJOSA010000026.1, read on the forward strand.
AGCAGTTCATGGACCCCGTCTATGCATGCCTCGACTGCCGTGCCTGTACGACAGCCTGTCCCGCCGATGTTGATGTGGGAGGACTGATTGAGGAAGCGCGTGGACAAATCCGTCAGGCGATGCCGCTTAAGGGATGGAAAGGGATGGTCAGCAAAACATTCCTAGAAGGGTTGTTCCCGCATCCGAACCGCTTAAATGCACTTGGTGGCGTGCTGAAATTTTACCAAAAGAGCGGCGCACAGACGCTTGTAAGGAAGACAGGCCTCATCAACGTGATGCCCAGACATCTGGTGGAGATGGAAGCGATCATGCCCGAAATCAAACAATCTGTACGGCAAAAATATAAGAACCAGCGGGTCATCAAAGCGAAAGGCAAAACGAAGCACGAGGTTTCCATGCTGACGGGGTGTGTGATGGATGTGATGTTCGGGGAAATCAATGACTCGACGATCAATGTCCTGACCAGAAACGGTAATGATGTGGTGATTCCGGAAAATCAAACGTGCTGCGGCGCGCTGCATGTTCACTCCGGCGACAGGGAAATGGGAAGGAAGCTTGCCAAACAGAACATCGAAGCGTTCAAGGATAGTGACAAGGTCATTGTGAACGCAGCGGGCTGCGGCTGCATGATGAAGGATTATCCGGAACTCTTCCATGAAGACCCGGAATGGAGGTCAAAGGCTGAGGAGTTTTCCGCAAAAGTTGAAGACATTTCCAAATACCTTCATGATACAGGCTATGAAACGCCCGATGCCGAACTGAAAACTCGGATTACGTATCATGATGCCTGTCACTTGGCGCATGGGCAGGGTGTACGCCAGGAGCCCCGCGATCTTCTACTCACCATCCCTGGAGTCGAAATGGTCCATATGCCGAATGCAGACCGCTGCTGCGGAAGTGCCGGTATATACAATATCACAAACCCTGAAATGGCAGGTGCTGTGCTGGAGAGCAAAATGCAGAATGTCCCTGAGGATGTCGAAATGATATCGATGGGGAATCCCGGCTGTATGCTGCAAATGGCGATGGGAGTCAAGAAGTACGGTAAAAACCAACAGGTCGTCCATACCGTCCAACTCCTTGATTGGGCGTATCAAAAAGAGGATGAAGAAAGGGGGAGGGCATGATGGCACTGAAAAAGCTGAAGACTGCAGATCCTCATATCAAAGGTCTCGCGGCGCTTGTCAGCGGACCGAACAGTATCCTGTATCACAAGGAGGACCTGATCGCCTATGATTGCGACGGCTTCACCCTCCATAAGCATCTGCCGAAAGCAGTCGTATTCCCGAAGGGTACGGAGGAAGTGGCTAAACTTGTAACCTATTGCTCCGAGAACGGACTTCCGTTCCTGGCCAGGGGCGCCGGCACCGGTCTGTCCGGAGGCGCCATCCCTATTAACGGGGAAGTGATCATCAGCCTTGTCCGCATGAAACGGCTTTTAAGTGTCGATTTAGAAAACCGGCGTGCAGTCGTCGAGCCAGGTTTCGTGAATCTGAAGCTGACTAACTCGATTTCAGATAAAGGCTATTATTACGCCCCGGATCCTTCAAGCCAATACTGTTGTACAATCGGTGGTAATGTCGCCGAGAATGCCGGAGGGGCACACTGTCTGAAATACGGTGTCACCACCAATCATATTCTCGGATTGGAGGTCGTCCTGCCGAACGGGGACATAATCGAAATCGGTCCAAATGGTATCCCCGATGCCCCGGGCTATGATCTTCTCGGACTTCTGACAGGGTCTGAAGGGACGCTCGGGATCGTTACGAAGATCACCGTTCGCATCTTGAAAAATCCCGAAGCGAAACAAACGGTGCTTGCCTATTTTGACCGGGTGGAAGACGGAAGCCAGGCCGTTTCCGATATCATATCGAAAGGAATCGTCCCTGCAGCACTGGAAATGATGGACAAAATCGCGATTGAAGGAGTCGAGGCAGCTGCTTTCCCAGTGGGACATCCAAAGGATATAGAAGCCTTGCTTCTGATCGAGGTGGACGGGATATCCGCAGGGATCGAAGAGCAAATCAATCAAATATTGGATGTGTGCAGGGCAAGGAACGTCCGGGAAGTTAAAGTCGCCCGTGATGAGCTTGAAAGAGGCAGATGGTGGGCGAACAGGAAGACAGGCTTCGGTGCGATGGGAGCCATCTCCCCGGACTATCTGGTTCAGGACGGTGTGATTCCGAGAAGCCGGCTTCCTGAAGTGTTAAACAGAATCAATGAAATCAGTGCTGAATACGGGCTGCGGATAGCGAATATTTTCCACGCGGGGGACGGGAACCTGCATCCGCTCGTCCTCTTTGATGCACGGATCCCCGGCGAAACTGAAAAAGCATTGAAAGCTGGGAGCGAATGTTTGAAGGCATGTGCCGACGCAGGCGGATCCATTACGGGAGAACACGGCGTAGGCATTGAGAAGAAAGAAGAAATGCGCTTTGTCTTCCATGACGATGAAATCATCGCCCAGAGCAGCATACGTGAAGTCTTCAACCCTCACAATCTACTGAATGCCGGCAAGCTGTTCCCAAGCCCAGGCCGCTGCGTCGAGATCAAGACAGAGTTGAAGGCACAGCAGGAAGTGATTGGGTCATAGATTGATAATGACAGCGGTCTGGTTTGTGTATGGAAAAAATGTACACAAAATCGTTCATTCTTTTTTCAGGAAGCAGGAAACTAACTAATCACCTTATAAAAATCCTGAATTATTAGAAAACAGATTGAATGGTAAACTTGAAGATGGTATCATCGATATAACAATTATGAAACGGTGTTTCTTAATAAGAAACACCAACTAAATTTATCAATGGCTTATAAAGGTTATTGCATCTATTTCATCAGCATCAATACAGCGCCCTGAGCCAAAATAGGAGGAATCGATCAATGAGTAATTATGTCAAAGCAGGATCCTTGCAGGTAGATCAACAATTGTATGAGTTTATTAATTCCGAAGTCCTACCCGGTACTGGACTTGACAGCGAAGCTTTCTGGCCGGAATTCGGTGAGCTGCTGCAGGATCTCACCCCAAAAAATAAAGCGCTGCTGGCCCGCCGTGATGAAATCCAGGATAAACTCCACGATTGGCATAAAGAGAACAAAGAATTCGATTTGGCCACTTATAAAACGTTCCTTGAAGAACTCGGCTATCTAGAACCGGAAGTGGACGACTTCACCGTGACGACTGAAAACGTCGACGATGAAGTCGCGCTCCAGGCCGGGCCTCAGCTGGTCGTACCCGTGAATAATGCACGATACGCCATCAACGCTGCCAATGCCCGGTGGGGAAGTCTGTATGACGCCCTTTATGGGACGGATGCGATCGGTGAAGAGGACGGTGCCGGCCGTCAAGGCGCGTACAATCCGGTCCGGGGCGAGAAAGTCATCGACTTTGGAAGGAACTTCTTGGATCAGGCCGTTCCTTTGAAAGACGCGTCCCACAAACATGCGTTGAAGTATGAAATCGCTGACGGCAGATTAGCTGTAACGTTAATGAATGGAAAAACAGCAGGATTAGAGGACGAAAGCAAGTTTGCCGGCTATCAGGGAGAAGCTGACAGCCCTTCAGCCGTCCTGCTGAAAAATAACCGCCTTCACATCGAAATCCAATTTGACGAGAAGCACCCGATCGGGGCGTCAGATGATGCGAATGTGAAGGATATTGTCCTTGAATCAGCGATTACCACAATCATGGACTGTGAAGACTCGGTAGCGGCAGTCGACGCAGAGGACAAGGTACTTGTTTACAGGAACTGGCTTGGCCTCATGAAAGGGGATCTCGCAGCGGTATTTGATAAAGCGGGGAAGACGATGACGCGAACACTGAACTCAGACCGGTCGTATAAGACCCCCGGCGGTAAAGATCTCACTCTTTCCGGACGCTCTCTGATGTTTGTCCGAAATGTCGGACACCTTATGACGAACAGCGCGGTCCTGGACCAGGACGGTCGGGAAGTGCATGAAGGGATCCTTGATACCGTTATTACGAGTTTAATAGCAAAGCATACGCTGCGCGGGACGGGGAGCTACCAAAATACATCCAAGGGCTCGGTCTATATTGTAAAACCAAAAATGCATGGCTCCGAGGAGGTCGCTTTCGCTAATGAACTGTTCGACCGTGTGGAGGATCTGCTTGACTTGGAACGTAACACACTGAAGATCGGGGTCATGGATGAAGAACGCAGGACCACCCTTAACCTGAAGAACTGCATCAAAATGGTAAAGGAAAGAATCGTGTTCATCAACACTGGATTCCTCGATCGTACGGGGGATGAAATGCATACTTCGATGGAAGCGGGCCCGATGATCAGAAAGAATGATATGAAAGCAACAAAATGGCTCAAGGGTTATGAACAATCGAACGTTCAGACAGGACTTGCTGCAGGATTTCAGGGTCGTGCTCAAATCGGCAAGGGGATGTGGGCGATGCCTGATATGATGGCCGAAATGATGGTGCAGAAAATCGGTCATCTCAAAGCCGGAGCCAATACGGCATGGGTGCCTTCGCCAACGGCTGCGACGCTCCACGCACTTCACTATCATGAAGTATTCGTGCAGGATGTCCAGGATGTGCTGGCGAAAGGAGCTTCTGACCTGCGCGATGATATTTTGACAATACCTGTTGCGGAATCTCAAGATTGGTCTGCTGAGGAAATCCAGCAGGAACTAGATAATAATGCGCAGGGAATCCTTGGATATGTCGTTCGCTGGGTAGAACATGGTGTGGGCTGCTCGAAGGTGCCCGATATCAACAATGTCGGCCTGATGGAAGACCGAGCCACGCTGCGTATCTCCAGTCAGCACATGGCCAACTGGCTGCACCACGGCATCTGCACCGAAGAACAAGTGATGGAAACGTTGAAGCGGATGGCGAAGGTCGTTGACGAGCAAAATGCCGGCGACCCTGAGTACCGCCCGATGGCCGCAGATTACGATCAATCTGTCGCCTTCCAAGCTACCTGCGACCTTGTCTTCAAAGGGTACGAACAGCCAAACGGCTATACGGAACCGATCCTCCACCGGAGACGGATCGAAGCGAAAGAGAAGTATGGCGTGAAACAGGGATAGGGAGTGTAGTGGGGCATTCTTCTTGAATGCCCCATTTTATAAGATGGACCGGTACTTCCTAAGCTGCGATACTACTTTTTTCAGAGAGTCAATCCGATGATATAATGGCAAATTAAGTTATATCTTTGGTCTTCCGATGGAAGAAGGATGGTTTTGATAATAGATTGTAAGGATTCGATAATAAAAAGCGGATTTTCAATAATAAATTCAAGTTTTTCGATAATAAATCTTCATTTATCGATAATAAGAGCTCTCTGTATGCTTACCAGCTAGTCTATTACAGCTGTTATTAGGTAAGAAGAGTGACCAATGACGTAAAAAACGTTGGAAAAGTAATGCATTATGAATAAAAGCACAAAAAATTTCTTCTTTTTGTAATAATAAACCATATTTTTCAAAAAGACTCACCGAAAGGAGACACACTATGAAATTCATTCGATTCCAGAAGGGGAATGCAGTATCTCACGGAGTACTCGAAGGCAGCACCATTAAACAAATCACAGGTAATATCTTTTCAGGCTGGGAATATACAGGCAATGTTTATGAAGCGGATGAGGTGAAGCACCTCGCCCCGCTTAAGCCAAATCAGATCATCGGCATAGGCGCTAACTTCGTATCGAAACAGGAAGACCTGCCTGATTCATTACCGGACATCCCGGTGTTTTTCTTCAAACCCGTTTCTTCGGTCATCGGTCCGGAAGAACACATCGTCATACCGGGAAACATTGATTCTGTAAAATTCGAATCGGAACTGGCAGTCGTCATCGGAAAGGAAGCAAGGAATGTTCCTGAGGAGGAGATCCTCGATTATGTGTTCGGCTATACGATCGGTAACGATGTCACCGCACCACAATTCTTTCATGAGGCTGGGCACTGGACGATCGGGAAGTCATTTGACACATTCACGCCGCTCGGACCGGTAATTGAAACCGAGCTGAACCCATTCTCCGTGAATGTTGAAGCGAGGCTGAACGGGGAAGAAAAGCAGAACAGTCCGACTTCACTGATGATTGTGCCGATCCGTGAGATGATTTCCTATCTGACGAAGGTGATGACCTTGAAGCCGGGAGATGTCATTTTAACGGGAAGTCCCATTGGTGCTGAAATGGTCGGGACAGGGGACGTGATCGAATGTGAAATCAAGGAGATCGGGACACTGAAGAATACGTTCTCAGCAGTCGGTCATGGTGTCGGGGTATCGTAAGCTCCCGTCACGCTTGTGATATAATGGAAGGTAAGACGTTTTGTCATCAGGGGTGAAGGTTGTGGAAAGAGAAAACATGGTCAAATCCGTAAGCCGGGCACTGGACATCATCCAGCTTATCAGCATGAAAAAGGGCGGCTTGGGCGTCACGGAAATCGCAAATCAGATAGACATCAATAAGAGCTCCGTTTACCGGATATTATCGACCCTCGTCCAATATGGATTCATTGAACAGGACGAGATCACAGGACGCTATAAGCTCGGGTATAAATTCCTGGAGATCAGCTCTAAGCTCCTGGAATCGATCGATCTCCGCGAGGAAGCGAAGCCTTTCCTGCAGGAGCTTGAAGAAGAAACGAATGAAGTCATCCATCTCGTCGTATATGATCAGGGAGAAGTGGTGTACATCGAAAAGCTTGAAGGCAATGAAGTGCTCAGGATGCATTCAAAAGTGGGAAAGAGGGCGCCGATGCACTGTACATCAGTCGGAAAAGCGATCCTTGCCCATTTGCCGACGAATGATGTTATCGAAATCCTTGATCGTAAAGGCATGCCGATGCATACTGATCAGACGATCACGGATAAAAATCGATTTTTAAAAGAATTGATCGGGGTGAAACAGAAGGGCTATGCCCTCGATCTTGAAGAGAATGAGTACGGGATCACTTGTATCGCTGCACCCATCTTCGATCACCTTGAGAAGGTTGTAGCGGCCGTGAGCATCTCCGGTCCGACGATGCGTATGTCCGGTCAGCGGTTGGAAGAATTGAAAGAGCGTGTCCCTGAGATAGCCAAGCGGATTTCAGCGCGTCTCGGTCATGTCCATCATAATCAAATCACGTAAGCAAAGGCTCTATTTTTTCGAACAAACGAAAAATAGAGCTTTTTTATTTAAAAATTATAAATTTTCTAAAAAGTTGTTGTATCAGGATATAATGTATGTATAATTTTAGTTAGGGTTTAGTAATGTTATATAACACAAAGTGAAATGGTTGTATAACAGTGTTGTTTAGTATGTGGTGTATTAGAAACGGTGTTTGGTATTACAAAACAGAAAGGGGAAACGTTTCATGAGTACTGGTGTGTTGGCAATCTTATCTTTATTACCCATCCTGGCAGTCGGAATATTTCTGGTAGGCCTTAGGTGGCCGGCAAGTAAAGCAATGCCCATTTCATACATAATTGCAGTAGGGCTTGCTTTATTTGTCTGGAAAATTCCGGGAGCTAATGTTGCGGCAGCCTCAGTGAACGGCCTAGTTGTTGCAGGGACTCTGCTTTTCATCATCTTTGGGGCTATCCTGTTATTGAACACACTGCAGGAAAGCGGGGGAATCAAGACGATCCGTCAAGGTTTCACAGACATATCAGCCGACAGAAGAGTGCAGGTTATCATCATCGCTTGGCTGTTCGGGTCTTTCATTGAAGGTTCGGCAGGATTCGGGACGCCTGCAGCTGTGGCAGTGCCGTTATTGGTGGGTCTTGGATTCCCGGCGATGGCAGCTGTTGTGGCCGGCATGGTGATTCAGAGTACACCGGTTTCATTCGGGGCAGTCGGTACGCCGATTCTTGTCGGTGTCCAGTCTGGATTATCGGCCGATTCCGGAATTACGACCGATTTCCTTGCTTTTGTGACGGATATCGGTACGAAAGTGGCATTTCTCCATATGGTGACGGGTACACTGGTCCCGTTATTTGTCGTCGCACTGATGACAAGATTCTTCGGGAAAAACAAATCATTCTCTGAAGGAATCAAAGTGTGGAAATTCGCGTTGTTCGCAGCTTTTTCCATGACGGTTCCCTATTTGATCGTCGCCAATGTGCTCGGACCTGAATTCCCATCCATGATCGGCGGGCTTGTCGGTCTTGCGATTGTGATCAATGCTGCTAAAAAAGGGTTCCTGATGCCGCCGAAGGAAGAGGCATGGGATTTTGAAGAAAAGTCCAAATGGGATTCAGAGTGGAGCGGCAGACTGGAAATCAAGGATATCGCACATAAAAGCGGAAGTATGAGCATGGTCCGTGCATGGGCACCCTATATCCTGGTCGGCCTGTTTTTAGTATTGACAAGATTGAAATCGCTTCCATTATTGGAGTGGCTTCAATCCTGGACGGTCACGTTCCCAAATCTATTCGGTACGGACATCAGCTCCAGCTTCCAGCCGCTGTATTTACCGGGCACAATTTTCATCGCAGTGTCTTTGATCACTTACTTCCTTCATGGAATGAACGGAAGAGCGTACAAGCGGGCCTGGGCACAATCTGGGAAAACGATGATTGCAGCCTCGACTGCCCTCGTCTTCACGGTCCCGATGGTTCAGGTGTTCCTGAACACTGGGGGAGGAGCGGCCGGCTTTGAAAAGATGCCGATCGAACTTGCGAACGGCGTTGCAGCGATTGCCGGTGATTACTGGCCGTTCTTCTCGACTTTCATCGGAGGAATAGGTGCTTTCATCGCCGGCAGCAACACTGTAAGTAACATGATGTTCTCGCTATTCCAATACAATGTCGGGTCGCAGATGGGTGTTGACGCAAGCTGGATCGTAGCCCTGCAGGCAGTCGGAGGAGCTGCAGGCAATATGATCTGCGTCCATAACGTTGTGGCGGCTTCAGCGGTTGTCGGTTTAGTAGGAAAAGAAGGGGCAGTCATTCGAAAAACGCTGCTTCCATTTGCATATTATGCACTGTTTGCAGGCTCACTCGGATATTCAATTGTATGGTACTCTCAAAAAGGAATCTTCAATCTCGGCAGTTTCATCGTTGCACTCATTGCAATGGCAGCCATCTACGTTATCGCAACCAACAACAAGCGTACCAGTCTTCTCATCACCAAGAACATTGGCGGTCCGAAAGTAAAACAGGGTTAAGAGACAAGCCATATCCCAGACAATATGAATAGAGAAATTAACCCACCGGCCGGTATAACGGTCGGTGTTTTTTCGTACAGCACCTCCTGCCTCATAGCTTTTTAAGGATGATATTAACCCTTTGAGACCATGGGCCGGTCTTCAAACCTGCAGTCGGGTAGCAGACGCCTCGTGCAATTAAAAGACTTACATTTGGTTTTATTATCTACTAAACTGAAATTAATCTCCCGTAAGGATATTGAAAGGAATGTGATGTTGTATGCCGAAAAATTTTAAAATAGAGAAACCGAAAATACAATCAAATCTCGAACCTGCCCAATTCGAGGATGTTTATTATGATGAAGATCCGATGTTAAAAGACTGCGAAATCAAGCATGCATTTGTAGAAGGGGAAGAACTGGAAAAGCTCGACCTTACGAGGGTATCATTAAAAGGTGTGCGGCTTTTAAACTCGTCTTTCAGAAGGGCCGATGTCACTGATACTGTGATTGAAAACTGTGATTTGTCAAATACCCGTTTTGAAGAAGGAATCATACACAGGGTCCATTTCAAGGACTGCAAGCTGCTTGGACTTGATTTATCACAGGCAAACCTAAAGAATGTCACGTTTGAAAATTGCATCCTGAATATCAGCAGCTTCATTGATGCAAAAGTAAAGAAGGTGCTGTTTGAAAAGTGCACTTTGCACAGTGCCAATTTCTTTGATTGCCGTTTAGAAGATGTAACATTTGATCAATGTGATTTAAATGATATCGATTTTACCGTGACCATTCTTAAAGGGATCGATATCAGCTCGAGCTTCTTTGAACGAATAAGGGTCGAAGCAGAAAATCTCAGGGGCTGCATTATTTCACCCCAGCAAGCGGTTGCGTTTGCACCGGTTTTCGGCTTGATGGTCAAGGAATAGCCCTTAAGTGACAGCTCTGCACGCCCCCTGTTAAAATGAAAGCATTAAAACGCAACCAAGGAGGGAAACGAATTTGTTTCAACTGGTGAATGAAGTAAGGGAGAAGAATCCGCTTATACATAATATGACGAATGTGGTGGTAACACATTTCACAGCGAACGGGCTGCTGGCAATCGGAGCTTCTCCGGTTATGGCCTATGCAAAGGAAGAGGCAGCTGATATGGCAAGGATTTCGGGAGCGCTCGTTCTGAACATCGGCACGCTGTCGGAGACCGAAGTGGAGTCGATGATCCTGGCGGGAAAAGCGGCAAACGAACAAAGGATCCCCGTTGTATTCGACCCTGTCGGAGCGGGGGCCACTCCGTTTCGCACAGAGATGTCCAGAAAAATCCTGAATGAAGTTAAGATATCAATAATAAGGGGCAATGCTGCCGAGGTTGCCGCCATTACAGGTGAAAAATGGGAAATTAAAGGGGTCGATGCCGGGTCAGGGGATGGAAGCATCGTTGAACTTGCTAATAAAGCTGCACACCTATTCGGGTGCACTGTGGTGATTACGGGCAAGGAGGATGTCATCACCGATGGAGGTAGAACACATATTGTGGAAAACGGTCATGAATTGTTAACCAAGGTAACCGGAACCGGCTGTCTGTTATCGTCTGTTATCGCAGCCTATACCGCGCTCGAACAAGATAGTGTGAAAGCTGCGGCCACTGCCGTTTCAGCCTACGGGATTGCGGCTGAGAAAGCGGCAGCAACGACGGCATATAAAGGTCCGGGCAGCTTTCAAATCGAATTCCTAGATCAGCTTTCAAAGATTAGTAAAGAAGACGAAGTATATGCTAAGATCAAGACTACCAAAGAGTAAAGGCAGGGATGAACTTTGACTATAAGTAAAGCACTTACGATAGCAGGATCGGACAGCGGAGGCGGGGCCGGCATCCAGGCGGACCTGAAGACGTTTCAGGAACTCGGGGCATACGGCATGTCTGCCATTACCGCTGTAACAGCACAAAATACGCTGGGCGTCCATGGAGTGTACCCTGTAAGCATTGAAGGAATCGTACAACAGATTGACGCAATCGGGGAGGACCTGGGAACGGACGCACTCAAAACAGGCATGCTTTTTTCCGGTGAGGTAATTGAAGCGGTGAGTGAGCGTATTCATCATTACGGCTGGGAAAATATTGTCGTCGATCCCGTTATGATTGCAAAAGGCGGGGCAAAGCTTCTGCAGGATGAAGCGATCCGTGCCCTCAAGGAAAAACTGCTTCCGCTGACATCTGTGATTACACCGAATATCCCTGAAGCAGAAGTACTGACGGAGATGAAAATCTCTTCCTTGGATGACCGGAGAAAAGCTGCAAAACAGTTGATGGGTATGGGAGCTAAAGCCGTCGTCATCAAGGGGGGCCACGCAGATGATAAAGAAGTCATTGACTTATTTTTTGATGGTACAACCTGCGAAGAGCTCATGTCGCCCCGCATTGAAACCCTTCATACACACGGGACCGGATGCACCTTTTCTGCAGCGATTACGGCACAGCTTGCAAATGGCATGACGATGAGGGATGCGGTCTTGACTGCGAAGGAATTCATCCGTGCTGCAATAGAGGATGGGCTGGGAATCGGCGGGGGACACGGACCGACAAACCATTGGGCTTACAATAAAAGGGGGGAGAAGTAATGGCTAATCATCGGGATAAATCTGCGATTGAAGAGCTTCTTCAGCTTTACTTCATCATGGGGAGCACAAATTGCAAAGCAGACCCTGTCCATGTCCTCGAGCAGGCGATCGAAGGAGGCATTACACTCTTTCAATATAGGGAAAAAGGTCCGGGTGCCTTGGAAGGACTTGATAAGACCAAACTGGCCGAAAAACTTTTCCGAGTCTGCAAAGATGCAGACATCCCCTTTATCGTGAATGACGATGTTGACCTGGCTCTCGAGTTGGATGCAGACGGCATCCATGTCGGACAGGAGGATCTGGCTGCAGACTTTGTACGTGAAAAGGCTGGTGATAGGATAATAGGTGTATCGGCACATACCATTGAAGAAGCTGAGAAAGCCATTGAAGACGGTGCCGATTACCTTGGTCTCGGACCGATTTACCCGACGATTTCAAAAGATGATGCACGGGCTGTCAGCGGACTGTCGATCATAGAAAACTTCCGTAAAAACGGGATCACCGTTCCGATTGTGGGAATAGGAGGTATCAATGCTAGAAATGCCAGGGCAGTCATTCAGGCCGGCGCAAACGGAGTATCATTGATATCAGCCATTGCAGCGGCTGCTGACGTAAAAAAAGCCGCAATTGATTTAAAGAGAGCCGTTCTATAGTGTAAAAGAAAGCCCTTCATCGCCCGCAGGCAGTGAAGGGCATCTACATCCTTATTTATAAATACGGTCCAAGAAAAGCCTGATCCGCTTATTGGCTTCCATTTCATTTTTCTTTTTGGAAAATCCGTGACCTTCATCTTCAAAAAGAAGATACTCTGCGCTTATTCCTTTCTCTTTCATTTTTCCTACGATTCGCTCAGATTCTTCCGTTTTGACCCTTGGATCATTTTTTCCATGCAAAATGAACATTGGTTTACTCATCTGATCCACATATGTAATAGGGGAGGCGGCAACCAGTTTATCGTAGTCCTCTTCTGGATTTCCTACCATTTGATTCATGAGTGTCCGCCAGCTCGAAGGCACATTCTCAACGAAAGTAAGAAGGTTGGAAATACCGAAAATATCAATGACAGCGCATAAATACTCATTATGTCTTCCAGCCAGGAGCAGACTCAAATATCCGCCGTAACTGCCGCCCATAACTGAGATATTCCCTTTACTGGCATGGCCGTTCTCAATCAGCCACTCCATCCCGGCAACACAGTCAAGTCTTGGACCATCGCCCCAATCCTTTTCGACCATCTTTTGAAATGTTGCACCGTATCCTGTGCTTCCCCTGAAATTCGGGGCGAAAATAGTGTATCCGCTTTGTACAAGATACTGAATAAGAGGGCGGTATTTCATCCTTTCAGCTTGTTGCGGCCCCCCGTGAAGCCAGAGTATTGTCCCTTTCACAATATGATCCTGGTCAGGCTTGAAAAGGAGCGCTTCAATCGACAGACCATCATAGGAAGGGTAACGGATGACTTCAGGCTTGATCATGTTTCGATCATAGATTCCCAATGCTTTGTTATTTGTAAGCATAAGCCACTCTCCATCTGCTTCCCGTTTAAAAATATTATCAATCCTGTGTGATGACATGGCGAGGGCATACAATGTCCCGCTTGAGGACGCGTCGATTTTTTTCAGAATATCACAAGGTAAATCAATCAATGTCAGATCACCGGTCGTGGTCTCGAATTGATAAAGGTGGTCCTTTACACCTTTTTCACTTGCTAAATAAAAGGTGTTCCCATTCGAAGTCAACATTTTTATTTCTTCACTTTTCAACTTCAACACTTGCCGGAATTCATTTGTTGAGAGAGTGAAAGATGCCAGATAAGAGAATTCTTCCTGATAGTTTGTCAGGAAATAAATTGTGTCCTCATCTGCAAACCGTACGTCCATGATTATATGCGGAGAGGATGGGTCCGGGACGAGGGGGATTTTTTTATCATCAGCTTGATAGAAACCCGCTGCGTGGGTATTTGTATAGGTTTCAGTGAAAACATAGTCAGAGCCATTTGGAGAAACGGCTGCCACGACAATAGGTGCTTCCTTTCCTGATTGAAGGAGTTCTTTTCTGTTGGTTTTCAAATCGAATCTATAAATATTCAACAAAGGATTTTCATGATTAGAAGAGTAGTAAATTTCCTGATTAAAGGTACACGCATTATAGCAGGCTGACATGTTCTCGTCCTTGTTGAAAGGAACAGGTTTTCCTCCTGAAAGCAGTAGATGATGCAGCTGGTAATTTTCATCTCCATCATGTTTAAATGCAGCAGTAATCAGATGCTCCTCTTCATGGATATGAATGAAACTGCTGCTCTGATTAATTGCTGTCAGCTGATAGGGAAAGTTATTTGGCAAATCCATTGCCCATAGATTATATTTACCTGACAGATTGGTACTGAACACCAATTTTTTTTCATCCTTACTAACACTGAATGTGCAATGTGCCGATCTCGACCGTGTGGAAGTACTGTTCAACTTCAGGCTTTTGTAAAAGAATAAGACATTCCTCCATAAATCATATTATAACCATATTATTCCACTTGCTGTATTCACATTCAATCATTAATTTTCCGTGAGTCCTGAACTCTTACCGGGTTCCCATTCCAACCTTGTTAATTCACTGAAAAAAAGGTTGCATTCACACTTCAATTTTTATAAAGTATTAAGTTAGACAGTATGTACAAGGAGGTCCAGGAATTGCCTACTACCAACGAAGAAATGGTTGTTTCAATACATGGATTGGATAAAAAAGGTTCTGGCCAAGCCGAAGTTTGGCGTGAGAATGAACTCGGGAATCCCAAAAAATTAAGATTAATTGTTCCGCAGACGCTCCCGGGTGAAAAAGTGAGGGTCACTGTTGATCATCCAGAGAAGAAAAGAAGAAAAACGATGCCTGACGAAATCGTGGAGGCACATCCAGAGCGTACCGAAGCTCCCTGCCCGCACTTTGAACGCTGCGGGGGCTGCGTATGGCAGCACTGGACATACGAAGGTCAGCTGAAGGAAAAGACGAAACATGTGAGGGATGCAATCGAAGCGGAGGGCTTTGACCCTGCTCTTGTCCGTGACACGATCGGAATGGATGAACCATGGCAGTACCGTAACAAGATGGAGTTCACTTTTGCTCCTGACGGCTCGATGGGTCTTCATGAACAGGGGAATTTCCGCAAAGTCATTTCACTCGAAACCTGTCTGATCGCCAGCGAACAGATGGTGGAAGCCGCAATGGAAGTGGCTGACTGGGTGAAGGATCATGAGTTGGGAGGGTACAACAAAGATACCCACGAAGGACTGCTTCGCCATTTAATGGTGCGTCAGTCGTTTGCAACAGGTGAGTTGATGCTTGCCGTATTTTCGACGAAGGGCCCTGAGGGTGAACTTCAATCTGCAGTGGACGACCTGAAAGCCCGTGTCGAGAAGAAGTTCCCGCATGTGAAAAGTCTGCTGTGGATGGAAAACACCGACTGGGCTGACCGCACACAGGCTGAGAAGATTCATCTGCTTGCCGGCCGCGATTACATCAATGACGAAATGGATGGATACCGTTTCCGCCTGTGGTTCGATACGTTCTTCCAGACGAACCCGGTGCAGGCCCAGAAACTCGTTGACTTGGCAGTAGAAATGAGCCAGCCGAAAAAGTCGGAAAAAATGATCGACCTCTTCTGCGGAGTCGGTACTTTCTCCCTGCCGTTCGCAAACAGGGTGGGAGAGCTTGCCGGCATTGAAATCGTCGAAAGCTCGATCGAGTCCGCCAAGCGCAATGCCGAGGATAACGGAATCACCAACACGTACTTCCTTGCGAAGGATGCACGTAAAGGGATCGATCAGGTGCTCGAAAGCTTCGGACATCCGGAATTATTGATGCTTGATCCGCCTCGCTCAGGTGCAGGAGGGAAAGTCATGAGAAGAATTGGACGCTCCCAGCCGGAACGGATCGTTTACGTATCATGCAATCCAGATACATTCGCGACGGATATCAAGGAACTGGAACCATTCGGTTACACGCTTGATGCAGTTCAGCCAGTGGATCTTTTCCCGCATACCGTTCATGTGGAATGCGTCGCTACATTGACATTGAACAAATAATCGTAAGGCCCGTCCCAGACTGCGCTAACGCTTTAAAGCAGTCTGGGACGGGCCTTCTTTTATGTGAGTTAAAAGATCTTGAAAGGTGGTGGAAAAATATTCTTGACTTAACAGTTGGTAAAGGAATATAGTTTAATTAAACACTGGTCAATAAAAAGGAAGAGGTACAAAATGGCACCCAGAAAAGCAGTAAAACATGAACTCACAAAAGAAATGGTAATGAAAGCGGCGAGAGAGCTTTTCCGGACAAAAGGATATCAACAGGTATCGATGAGGCAGATTGCAGCGGCCCTGGGATACAGCCACGGATCGATTTATTACCATTTTAAAAATAAAGCAGAACTATTTTATGCCATGATCGAAACGGATTTTAAACTTCTCAATCAGTGGCTGGATGAAGTGATGAAGCAGGAATTGGAAGCAGAAAGTAAATTGAGGGAGGTCCTGCTGGCATTCATCCGCTTCGGATTGAGCCACAAAAGCCAGTATGAAATGATGTTCCTGCTTGCTGATGAAGAAGTCAAAAGCTACGTGAATAACGGACCGAATGAATCCTATGAAAAATTCGCACGGTCGCTTATCGAGCTAAGCGGGAGAAAGATCACCATCCAGCAGACATGGGCGGTTTTCCTGTCTCTGCACGGTTTTGTCAGTCATTACTGCCATTGTGATGAAACATATGAAGATGTGGAGAACCTGGCACATTTCCATGTGAATTTTATCCTGAAATCCATAGGATGAAATTTTTTGAGATTATTTGACCAGTGGTTAATTAAAGGGGGATTTAAGATGAATAAGGCAATGGTAGTCGGTGCATCTGGAGGAATGGGGTACGCGCTCGTCAATGAGTTGGTCGACCGGGGAATCCAAGTGGTTGCATTTGCACGGGGGAAAGAAAAGTTACACAGATTGTTCGGCGCAATAGACCTTATTGAAATCCACACTGGGGATGCGGAAGTGAAAGAGCAGATTATCGAGGCAGGGAAGGACTGTGATGTCATTTTCCATGCAATGAACATTCCATATCAGGATTGGAAAGATAAGTTGGCGGTCATCACGCAAAACGTGATCATGGCAGCTGAAAGAAATAACGCCAAACTTGCAGTAGTGGACAATATATATGCTTATGGAAAAAGTGCAGGCAATAAACTGGCGGAGAATACAGTAAAGAATCCTCATACGCGAAAAGGAAGGCTGCGATTGGAAATGGAAAATATGATCAAGACCTCATCTGTTCCGGCGTTCGTTTGTCATTTTCCGGACTTCTATGGCCCTAACGCCACCAACACATACATTCACTATACATTGGAGCAAATCATAAAAAAGAAGAAGGCAGGATTCGTAGGCCCGGGGAATGTATCACGAGAATTCATTTATACAAAGGACGGTGCAAAGGTGATGGTGGAACTGGCATGCAGACCGGAAGCATATGGACATAGCTGGAATGTTCCAGCCGTTGCACCAATAAGCGGATATGATCTGGAGAAGCTTCTGAAAAAACAACTCGGAGCAGAGAAGCAGCTCTATTTCATCACAAAACCGATGTTCGCGATATTCGCCCTCTTCGCTGGAAAAAGTATGCGCGAAGCCATCGAGATGCAATATATAAACTCTGAACCTACCATTCTTTCAGGAGAAAAAATAGAAATGTTAATGGGGGAATTGAAGGGGACTTCTTATGAAAAGGGAATTGAGGAAACGATTGCGTTCATGAAGGCATAGAACACAGAGGCGGCGAGTTTGGCGGGGCTTGGGAGTTCCCGGGGTATTTGTCTGTTGAATCATTCCAAAAGGATTCTTCTTCTCACATGTCGAATAATAACATAGTGCTCATAGGGGGAATTTCAAGAAAAATCATTGAGTAGAAGACTTACACTGAGGGGGGAATTTATATTGAAGCAGGCACTGCTCGTCATTGACGCTCAACAGGAATTAATTGAGGGAAACGAAAAGGAACAGCCCGTGGTTCAAAAAGAGAAACTGATTGAGGCAATCAATCTCGTCATCGGGAAGGCAGCAGAGGCGGGTGCAAGTCTTGTCTTCATCCGGGACAGGGATGTCGCCGAAGGTAAGGGAACCGGTTTCCAGGTGCACAGCGGAATCGAGGTTCCTGAGGGTGCTGTCACCTTTGACAAGTCTGCGACCAATTCGTTTTATGGCACACCGCTGCTGAGTTATTTAAAAGAAAATGCAGTTGACCATGTGGTGGTGATGGGATGTCAAACCGAGCATTGCATTGATACAGCCGTTAGGTACGCAACAGTCAGCGGAATGGACGTGACCCTGGTGGAGGATGGCCATTCCACAAAGGATTCATCCGATTTGAGCGGTGAACAGATCATCAAGCATCATAATAAAGCACTTCATGGTCACTATAACGTTGATCATTTCTCGGTCGTGAGACATTCAAATGAAGATGTATTTAAACCTAATCATGATGATTTTAGAAAAGAATATGGAATGTGATAGGTGCCTGTCCCTCACTGTGTTGATACCATAACACAGCCGGGGGCGGCTGCCTTTTTTTTATGTTCTCAACTGGACAAAAAATCACGCATACACTAATCAACGAAAGTAATAAATGGAAGATGCGAATGAAAGTGCCTTCTGTTTAATCAGTAAAATCTGAACTTCTTGTAAAGGGACTGGAGGTGAGAGCATGGAATTTAATAGAAGAGAGGATGATCCATCAGGATGCACCCTTCCGTTTTGTGCACAAACAACAGATGAAGCTCCTTTATTTACGGCCGAAGCCTATGATAATGCCGATAAAAAGATTAAAGAGGTTAGTCTGGAAAACTACCGCGGAAAATGGGTGATCCTGTTTTTTTATGGAAGTGATTTTACCTTCGTCTGACCGACAGAACTGGCAGCGGTCGCTGCTATCCATGAACAACTGAAATTACTTAATACTGATGTACTTGCCATTAGCACCGACAGTGTATACTCCCATAAAGTGTTTACAGAGGTTTCTCCATCAGCTTCACAAGTGATGTTTCCGCTTTTAAGTGATCGGACACATCAAATCAGTAAGACGTATCGGGTTCTTAATGAAAAAACAGGGGCTACATTGAGAGCAACCATCATCATCAATCCAGAAGGGATGATTGTTACTAAATTAGTGAATCCTTTGGAAGTCGGTCGAAATGTCTACGAAATTTTAAGGATAATCGAGGGTTTGCAGTACAACCGAAGGACCGGTAAAGAGGTGCCTGCCAATTGGGTGCCGGGTCAACCCGGGATCAGTAGAGATCCAAAAAACATCGGGAAAATATGAAGAAATGCCTGCCTAACCGGGTAGAAAAGGTGTACACCCTGGAGGCAGGCAAAACTTCCCGCTGGTTGGGACGAGCAACGATTCATCGAACCACTATCATTGCAGCTTCCCGGCTTCCTGCACGATTTCTTCGAAGTGACTTTTCTGAAAGCCAAAGCTGTTCGTTATTCGGCCATACTGGTCGATGACATAAAAACTGGTGGAATGGATGACCTGGTCAGCTGATTCCGGCTTCTGGATGAGTGTCTGGAATTCTTCCCTGGCAAACATCTCGATTTCTGACTGTGTATAGCCCGTCACAAGATGCCAGTTCTTTTCATCTCCATTGAATTTTTTCACAAACTCTTTCAATTTTTCCGGTGTATCGATTTCGGGATCTGCGCTGAATGAAACGAATTGTATTTCAATCCCCTTGGTTTTCATTTCATCTTGCAGCGCAGCCATACTGGCAGTCATCGGAGGGCAGACAGTATCGCAGTTCGTGAAAATGAAATCTGCAACCCATATTTTCCCCTTAAGATCCTCGCTTCCAAAAGATTGACCATTTTGATCAGTGAACGAGAATTCTTGCATTTGATATTCTTTTTCCTCATCAATACCACATCCCGTAAGTATCCCAGTTAATAAAAACAGAAGGGGGAAGATCAGCTTACTCATTTTATTCCTCTTTTCAATTAGGCTGACGGGGAGGTGCTTTCGTTCATTCTTTGAATGTTTCCTCCATCAAATTGATCGCTACAGAAACCTCCGTACCTTTTTCATTCGTACTGTCTACTGAAAATGTTCCATCATGAAGAGAAACAATTTGCCTCACGATGGAAAGACCCAGCCCGGTCCCTCCGGTGGACCTGCTTCGCGCCTTGTCTGTCCTGAAAAATCGTTCACCAAGTCTGGGAATATCCTCTTCGCTGATGGTGAAACCCTGATTGGTGACCACAAAGACCATGCACTCATCCTTTTGTACCAGCTTAACGGAAATCATTTCTTTTTCAGGCGAGTATTTCACTGCGTTATCTATAACATTATAGAATACTTGCTGCATCCTTTTCGGATCCCCGGCGATGATCAAATCCTCATCTATGTTCAGATCTGTTTGCAGGTGTTTTTGTGATAAACGGATTTGAAATAGATTGAGGGTATCATAAAGGATCTGGGCTACTGCTATCGGCTCTTTATCGATAACATACAAGCTTTCTTCCAGGTAGTTTAAATCGATCAAGTCATGGACAATTTGATTAAGCCGGTTTGTTTCACGCTGTATGGTCGTCAAATAATTGTCCGCTTCTTCTTTGGAGGAATACATGGCTTGCTTGAGAGCTTCTGTATAACCATTGATATAAGTCAGTGGAGTTCTCAGCTCATGTACAACATTGGATATGAATTCTTTTTTCCTTGCTTCTTGTTCTTCCAATGAAGAGCTCATAATATTGAAGGCATGTGCAAGCTGCCCGACTTCGTCATATTCTGAAAGCGCAAGCCGGTGCGAATAATTGCCTTTTGCCACTTCCCGGGACATGGTCTGCATATCGTCCAGGGGCTTGAACATGGACTGTCGTATTCGATTGACCACCAGAAAGAGAAGGATAAAATAGATGCCGCCTGACACTATCAAAATCGGCATACTGGCTTGAAAGACTTCCTGCATTGCTTCAAGCGGGACATAAATAAACACCAGCCCGATCAAGCCGTTTTCTCCTTGAATGGGAAAGACGGCACTCACGATATCACGATCAAAGCTTTTAACGTATCCTTCTTTGAGAATGGAATCCCCTTTAGTCAGTTCAGAACGGTCAGAGCTTTCAAGGAGCGGTTTGCCGCCAACTTTATACGGAAAATGTTCGTTTAGCTCGTCAAAGTCATTCACCACAATGACCTCATACTCAGACACAATATTGAACCAGTGGATTTTATCAATGATTTCCTTATTCAAGACACCGTAGTGATAGTGGGCTGCCGTATTTTCCCCCTGATGCATGACGGATTCCCTTATGCTCTTCAGGTAAAGATCTTTATAAAGAAAATGGAGGAAGAAAAAGGAAAAAAGGATGGTTGCACCGATACTCCCAATAATGAGCAGAAATACTTTTTGACTCAATGAGCGGCTTCTTTTTTTCAACTTGGCACCTCTAACTTGTATCCTTTCCCCCATACAGTTTGAATCAATTTCCCTTCGTCCATCAGTTTCAGGCGTAAGGTTTTGATATGTGTATCGACTGTACGCTCACTTCCTGTATAATGGTCCCCCCATATTAAATAGAGGAGCTGGTCGCGGGTGAAGAGCTTTCCTTGATTTTTCATCAATAACAACAGTAATTCGAATTCCTTCAAGGTTAATGATATCGGTTTATCATGTATAAAAGCAGAATGAGCCTCCACGAGGATCTTAAGCGGACCCGCTTTAAAGGAAGAAGCTTGTTTGGATGCAGCTTTTGATCTTCTTAAGACCGATTCGATTCTGGCCATCAACTCTCCAGGATGAAAAGGTTTTACGATATAATCATCGCCACCCAAGCGAAGCCCGTGTATTTTATCCCATTCTTCACCCTTCGCCGACAAGAATATGAGAGGTATATCATGTGTTTCCTTCAATTTTTCTGCAAAAGAAAAACCGTCCATATAAGGCATCATCACGTCTATTAAAATAAGATCGGGGGACCGGCGGTGTATTTGTTGAAGGGCATCAATCCCGTTGGATGCTTCTGCAATTTTATATCCTTCGTTCAACAGAAAGGTGCTGACTAATTTTCGCATCTCCTCTTCATCATCTATGACCATGATTGTCATGCTCATAACTACATGACCTCCTGTTATTTCTTTTCACTACTATCGGTCCTTATTATACAATAGATTTGTGAAGAATTTGTGAGTTACATAGTGAGTCCATACCCAGAGATGAAAAAAATGAAATAGATTTCATTTTTCCTTCACAATTCTTTATTAAACTAAAAGAAAGGGAAGCAATTTCCCAAGTAACAACTATGAAAAAGTGTAGGGGGTAAATATATGAAGAAGTCTATCATGCTGCTATCCGTGCTTGGAATCATACTGTTTTTATCAGCATGCTCAGAAAATAGTAAAGAGGTTAAAGAAAGTAAGCTGCCTGAACAAGTAAAAGCAGATATTACAGCACCTGAAGAAGTGGCTCTAAATGAAGCAACGATTCTGGAAGTGAGAGTGACACAGGGCAAGGAAGCGGTAGATAACGCAGATGAAGTGAAATTCGAGGTTTGGAAAGGGCACAATAAAGACGAAAGCAAAATGTTCAAGGGTGAGCATGTAAAAGAGGGGACGTACAAAATCAAGACTTCATTCAGTGAGGACGGCATCTACTATGTCCAAACCCATGTGACTGCAAGAGACATGCATGTTATGCCTATCCGTCATATCCTTGCAGGGGATGTCTCGGAAGAAGAGCTGAATGCACTCGAGGAATCGCTTGACCATGATCACGATGAGGATGGTCATCAGCATTAATTCTCTATCATTTAAAAAGTAATAGCTTCAATGGGTCCGGTAGCGGATCATTGAAGCTATTTTTTATTTATCTCATAATCGATGCCCTTCCCGTCCGTACAGTGGTTAAGTGTCCCGCAACAAGCGAATGTTCGGGAAGGGCATATTCATTATACAACGTATAAGGTTCCAGCGCAAAAACATGCTGCAGATATACTAGTCAAGGTAATTCTTTTCACGCAAATACCTTTCAATCTCTTTGAAATTTCGCACATTGATACAAGGAAGTGAAAGGCTTTTCAGAAGATCTTGGAGTTGTGCAAAGGCAAAGGTTACATGTGCCAGTTTGGCTGGATGTGAATCAGGCTCACTGTCACCGGCAAAACATACGAATTCATATTCTTTTTTTAAATCTGCAATGACTTTAGATTTATCGATTCCATAACGTTCAGAATGGTGAGGGTGACTGCTGTCAAGGTGCAGGTGCACATTCTTATCTTCATAGTACCCTTCATTAGAAAATACTTTTACTCCGTCTACCCCGTAATGGTTCAGCAGGTGATGGATATAATAATCGGTCCCTGCACTTAAAATGTAAAAATCCCCGTTGCTTCTTTGCACATTTTTAATAAAAGTCGGGACGTATTCATCAATGTCGATGGATTTAATATCCTCAATGATAGTATCTTCTTCCTGGTTGATCGAGCTGAAAACAGAAGCTAAAAATTCTATATCTTTAATTTCATTGGATTTCCATTGGTTATACAGGTCTTTGCCTTCATTAAAATACTTGTCTATGACGATTTGATAAAAGTCTTTCTTTGTAATCGTCCCGTCAAAGTCAGACACAAATGCCCATTTCTTCATTATCAACCCTCCTGAGAATTTCCTTTCATTCTAACAGCATACAAGTATCATACCCATTATCCCACAATTTTCTGATTATCGTGTAAAATGTAATGTATTATGGAGTCTGGAGTGAATCCTGTGAAAAAGAAGCAGCTTAAACTGAGTACGATGATCATTCTTTTCGTATGCACCGTTGTCCTTGTATCGCTATTATTGACAGATTTACTCATATCGAGAACGATTAATGAAAACATTGAATCATCAATCGAAGAAAAAGCGAAAGTCGTTGCCAGGACCGTTGCACATTCAACCATTGTTAAAGATGGTTTGGAAAACAGAAAGAATGAAGGGGAAATACAAGATTATACCCTGGATATTCAAAAGTCGGCTGAAGTGTTGTTTGTAGTCGTAATGGATATGAACGGGATCAGGAAATCCCACCCTAACCAGGAACAGATTGGCAAACACTTTGTCGGCGGTGATGAAAAAGATGTACTGAGGGGAAAGGAAAGCCTCTCAATTTCAGAAGGAACATTGGGGCAATCCGTGAGGGCGTTTTCCCCGATTTATAATGAAGATGACCAGCAGATCGGGGCGGTGGCCGTCGGGATTTCTTTGAACAGGGTGGAAGAGGCGCTGAATCAAAGCCACAATAATATCTTGACTGGCTCTGTCATAGGCATCGTCGTCGGCATCATCGGGGCTTTGATTATTGCAAGATACATAAAGAAAATATTATTCGGACTTGAGCCTGGTTCAATTGCAAAGATACTGGAAGAAAGGAACACCATGCTCCAGTCGGTTCATGAAGGGGTTGTAGCGGTAAATAGGGACACGACGATCTCTTTAGTGAATAAATCAGCATTGAGAATCTTTACCAAAGCTGGCCTTGACGTCAATCCAGTAGGTTTGCCTATAAAGGAATTCATGCCTCTATCCAGGCTGGAAACGGTGATGAAAACAGGAAAACCCGAATTGAATGAAGAGCAGATAATAAATGGGGTTTCAATTCTGGAGAATCGTGTTCCATTAATTGTGAATGGCGAAGTGGCTGGTGCCATTTCTACCTTCCGTGATAAAACAGATGTGAACCGATTGGCTGAACAATTGACAGGGGTAAAGTCATATGCAGAAGCACTCCGGGCTCAATCCCATGAATTCATGAACAAAATGCACGTCATTCTGGGTTTGGTGAAAATGAAGGATTACTCGAGATTGAACCAATATATCAAAGAACTCGTTTCGATCAATATGGACGAAGTGAGCGCCATATCTTCCAATATAAAAGATCCTGCTCTGGCAGGATTCATTATGGGTAAGCTCAGTCATGCAAGGGAGAAAGGTGTTGAGTTAACAGTCGACTGCCGAAATGTAATTCCCGAACCGATGGAGCCCGAGGTGACCCATCATTTAATCACTATCATAGGGAATTTATTGGACAATAGCATTGAAGCAACCTCAGAGTGTATTGAAAGAGAGGTTCTTTTGGAATTAACCTATGAAGATACGACCCTTGAATTGATCGTTACGGATTCAGGACAAGGGATCCCGGAGGATATTATTGATGATATTTTTCAAAAAGGATATTCCTCGAAAGGGACAGGAAGGGGATATGGCCTCTTTCTGGTAAGAGAGAGCTTAAATGAATTGGCTGGACATCTGCATGTGGAATCGAAAGAGAAATCAGGGACAACCATGATTGTACAAGCTTCGTTTGGGGGGAAATAAATGATAAAGGTTTTAATCGTAGAGGATGACCCGATGGTGGCCAAGTTCAATCAAATTTATCTGCAAGACATTCCGGGATTTGATCTAGCGGGCGTAGCAACTACTATAAATCATGCCAAGGAAGTGCTGAGTAAATGCAAAGTCGATCTTATTCTACTGGATGTCTTTATGCCTGGGAATGAGACGGGAATGGATTTACTGGAGGAAATCAGGCTGAAGCAATACGAAACAGATGTCATTCTGATCACAGCTGCTTCCGAAGTAGAGAATATACAAGCCGCGCTTCGCATGGGGGTTGTCGACTATTTGATCAAACCATTTGAATTTGAGAGGTTTAGCAAGGCTTTAACTTCATATCGAAAGACTACACAAATCTTTGAGAATCAAGCGACCATTGGACAGAACGAGCTTGATCTGCTTCTGAAAAAAGATGTTCTGTCACCAAGTGGGAAGGCAAGCCTTCCGAAAGGGTTGACAAGCAGAACGCTGTCAATAATTTATGAAGAAATCAAGAAACTTGGGGAAAAGTCGTTTTCGACTGATGAACTTGCGGAAGTAATGACTATATCACGGGTTTCAATAAGAAAATATCTTAAATTCCTTCATGAAATCGGCGTGGTGGACGAGAGCTTGAATTACGGGATCGGAAGACCGGTATACCAATATAAATTGAATAAACAGAATGGTGTCCGGCTAAGGAACTACTATTTATAGAGGCTGGGACAAAAGTGTTTTAGTCTAAGTAAAACCCGAACTCATTTGCAAAAGATAGGGCAAATGAGTTCGGGTTTTTATTGTTTAAAGTACATTTAGAGTTTAGCCCTTTCCAGCGATTGATTGGAGTGCAAAACGTAGACTCCTGCGAGAAAGCGTGTTAGGTGAGACTTGTCCAGCTCCAGCGGCTAGAGGCTCGAGGTCATAAGTCAAGAAAGCCAAAAAGGCAAAGTACGCCTTTCCGGCTTTCTCGCCTTATGCTTGTCGCCTCTGGGCGAGCCGCTTCCGCTTTTCTATTTGTCCAGCTCCAGGGCGTAGAGGCACATGTCATAAGTCAACTCGCCCAAGAAGGCAAAGAACGCCTTCGTGGTCGATTCGCCTTATGCCACCCGCCTCTGACCAAAGCCCTTCCAATTTTCTAACCCGCAGGCTAATCCGAGGAGGCTCACCAACCGCCCGCGGAAAGCGAAGTCTTGCACGGAAATCATTAGCGGTAAAAAACCTGGACTGAGATTGTACTTCTACTTTTTAGTTTTGTCCCAATCTCTTTTTTTAATTACAAAAGCCAATCAATAGTTTCAAAACCTTTGAAAACAGTAAGCGTTTTCATAGTATTGAATTACAATATTTATTTTTTAATTTTCCGAATAATTTTCTGTCAGGAAACAGTCAGTGACAAATGATTCACTAGTAACGTTTAAATTCAAACTGGGGGATGAATAGGATGGGACAAGTAAATTCAACACTTGCATTTAAGGAAGAAAAAGGGGGAAAGGAAAAGGTCGTGTCGAACCAAAATCGGTCCTTGCATATTTTCAATATACCGATCTTATGGTTTTTGGTTTTCACAGCTATAACACTAGTAAGCTTATATACTGGTAATCTCCCGGGAGGTATGATCGGGACCCTTCTTATCATGATGGTTCTCGGTGAACTGCTGGGCTGGGCGGGTGATCGCACTCCAGTTGTCAAGACATTCCTGGGGGGAGGAGCAATCATTGCGATTTTTGGTTCTGCGTTTATGGTATATGCAGGATTACTTCCAGAAGAGACAGTTACTTCGATGACTGACTTTATGAAATCAGGAGGATTCCTGAATTTCTATATTGCTGCATTGATTACAGGAAGCATTTTAGGAATGAACTCAGAAGTGCTTGTGAAAGTAGGGCTTCGATATTTCCTTCCGATTTTCGGAGCTGTTGCAGGAGCTGTCATCATCGCCGGGCTGCTTGGATTTCTTGTCGGGTTCACTCTGCAAGAAGCCATACTTGTCATTACGATGCCAATCATGGGCGGAGGAATGGGGGCAGGGGCTGTCCCAATGAGTCAAATCTACTCTGAAATGATGGGGAATGAGCCAAGCTACTATATTTCGATGCTTGTACCTGCTCTGGCGTTAGGAAATGTATTTGCCATCATACTGGCGTCCGTACTTGATATGATTGGGAAGAAAGTTCCCTCCTTAAGTGGAAACGGTCAATTGATGAAAGGCTTCACATATGAGAAAACAAAGCAAAAGTACAATGTGGAAAAGATGGGGGTCGGTTTATTGGCGGCTTTGACATTTTTTGCAGTCGGGACATTGCTTGGCACAGTTCTTCCGCTTCATCCATATGCCATCATGATCATTCTTGTGGCTGCGGCGAAGATTTCCAATATCATCCCTCAAAATGTGGTGGAAGGCGCAAGTCAGTGGTATCAGTTTGTGGCAAGCAACTGGACATTTGCCCTGTTGTTTGGAATCGGTGTGGCCTATACTGACTTGAATACGGTGCTTGAAGCATTGACTCTTCAGTATATTTTAACTGTTTTCGGAGTGGTGCTCGGAGCGATCATCGGGGCAGCGATCCTGGGAAAACTGGTTGGCTTTTATCCGATAGAATCAGCGATTACGGCAGGACTTTGCATGGCGAATATGGGGGGGACTGGAGATGTTGCTGTTCTATCCGCTTCAAAGAGAATGGAACTTATGCCGTTTGCTCAAATCTCCTCCCGCCTTGGCGGTGCTTTGATATTGTTATTGGCCGGTCTGATCATACCTCTCTTGTAAAAACATGTTAAACTTAAACGAAGGCTTGACTATTGCAGTCAGGCCTATCTTTAATGACTTATGATTGTGGTGAAGAAAAATGAATGTCATATTGATTGTCCTTCCTGCTTTATTGGTGTTTGCTGTAGGATACATCGGGCAAAAGAAACTCGGATTTGAAATCAATTCTATTTCTAAAATGGCCATCTATTTAATGTATCCATTTCTTGCATTCAAGACATTTTACGAGAATGAACTAAATATGGACTACCTATATATATTTATCTTTTGTTTGTCCCTTTGTCTGCTATTGATTGTTACGATTAAAATAGTCGCCAGGGCAAATGATTATTCCAAGCCTAAAGTCTCCGCGATGATTCTTTCCGGCGTATTTATGAACAGCGGGAATTACGGGGTGCCTGTCATCCTGTTTGCGTTCGGGGAACTTGGCTTTCGCTATGCTGTCATCATGATGGTGATTCAGTCGTTTCTCATGAATACGATCGGTTTGTATTATGCCGTAAGCGGAAGTGATATAACAAGGGACAATAGGGAGATCTGGATGAAGATTATCAAAATGCCGATACTCCATGGTGCATGGATAGGATTAAGTTTTCAGCTGCTGCATCTCCATGTCCCGTTGTTCATGAGTCAAACAATTGATTTGATTTCACAAGCGACAATCCCTGTCATCATGGTGGTATTGGGTATGCAGCTTGCTACCCTTGGAGGAAAAGCAGTTGAAAAAGGGGCGTTATCACTTATTATCATTTTGAGAATGGCCGCGTCACCTGTACTTGCTTTTATTCTTGTATCTTTCCTTCCCGTTAATGCGGAACTAGGTACGATTCTGATCATTTTGGCAAGCATGCCGACTGCTGCCAATACGACGATGTTCTCCCTGCAATTCAACACTGAACCAGATTTGGTATCAGCCAGTACATTGATCACGACCTTAATGAGTATCATAACGATTCCAATCATGCTGGCAATTGTTTCGGTATGAGAGATTGAAGAATAGATGAGGGGAATACTGTAATAATATTATGTATACTTATTGTCTTGAAAGAGATTGGGACAAAACTAAAATTCCCTTGTCTAAAGACGAACATTTCAGAGTGGACTAAATAACGCTAATGATTTCCGTGCAAGACTACGCTTTCCGCGGGTAGCCCGTGAGCCTCCCTCACGATAATGGCAGGTTACTTAAAATAGCTTTGTTTTGCTCCGGAT
>NZ_JBJOSA010000027.1:0-44131 GCF_045897515.1 Rossellomorea oryzaecorticis
GGGTAGCGAAGTGGCTAAACGCGGCGGACTGTAAATCCGCTCCTTCGGGTTCGGCAGTTCGAATCTGCCCCCCTCCACCATTGCATATTTAAGAATGAAATGGACATATTAGTAATGTCCCTTTTTTATGTCACATTATTGGGCTATAGCCAAGCGGTAAGGCATCGCACTTTGACTGCGACATGCGTTGGTTCGAATCCAGCTAGCCCAGCCATTGTGAGCCATTAGCTCAGTTGGTAGAGCATCTGACTTTTAATCAGAGGGTCGAAGGTTCGAGTCCTTCATGGCTCATCAAACATTTCTCACATCTTACCCATGGATGTGAGAAATTCTTATATCTAAATCGGGGCCTTAGCTCAGCTGGGAGAGCGCCTGCTTTGCACGCAGGAGGTCAGCGGTTCGATCCCGCTAGGCTCCACCATACATACGACATTGGAACCTCAACTCTTTTATGGAGTTGGGGTTTTTTTATGTGGCATGTCCTTGGCAGCGGGGGAAATGTAGATATTTGGGGTGAAACCATTCATTTGAGAGAGAATTTTTTCTTATTTACAAGGTTGGCGGCATTCCTTGGCGAGTTTTCAGTCAAAATAAGACTTGGAATCATCGTTGCTTGCCTCCTCCAATAAAGAATGGTGCCGGTTTGGTCGATAATTTTGCCGATATGTAAATAATTGCGCCTGAATCTGGATTATTGAGCCACTTTCAGTATAATTGCGCCACTTTCCAGATTATTGCGCCACTTTCGAAATAATTGCGCCACTTGTCGAAAAATCTCCATGAACTCGACAGAGGACCAACTGGACATCCTCCAACGCTAGTTCAACTCCAAGCACCAGCCACACTCACCACCCTCCTCATATTCTTCCAAAAACCCCGCCCCAAACCCACGCCCAACCGCATATATATACACAATCCTGTCCAGTTGAGTCATCCATCACTATCAAGATACAATAGAGGAAGATTCAGATAATTGGGATAGGAGGAATTTACATGAACAAAAACATATCAATCATCGGAGTACCAATGGATCTGGGACAGATGAGACGCGGGGTCGACATGGGGCCAAGTGCAATCCGTTATGCGGGGGTTGTCGAAAGACTTGAAAATCTGGGGTATGAAATAAAGGATCTCGGCGATATTGAAATTGGCCAGGCTGAGCGTGTACATAATAATCCTGATACAAATTTGAGAAATTTGAAAGCGGTTGCTGAAGCGAGCGGGAAGCTTGCATCCACTGTTGATGGAGTGATTTCAAGCGGTGATTTCCCCTTGATTTTCGGAGGGGATCATAGTATTGCCATCGGTACGCTGGCCGGGGTTTCCAAGCACTATGAGAATCTTGGGGTCATCTGGTATGATGCGCATGGCGATTTGAATACTGGTGATACTTCTCCATCCGGAAATATCCATGGAATGCCGCTCGCTGTGAGTCTGGGCATCGGCCATGAAGACTTGACGAGCATCGGCGGAAACACACCGAAAATAAAGCCTGAAAACATCGTGATCATCGGGGCACGTTCCCTCGATGAAGGTGAAAGGGAGCTTATTAAGGAAAGAGGCATCAAGGTATATACGATGCATGAAGTAGATCGCATGGGTATGGCGAAGGTGATGGAAGATGCGATTATGTACTTGAAAGGTAAAACGGACGGTGTACACCTGTCTCTTGATCTTGATGGTTTGGATCCAAGCGATGCACCTGGAGTGGGCACACCGGTTCTTGGCGGCATCAGCTACCGTGAAAGCCACCTGGCCATGGAAATGCTTGAAGAGTCTAAGCTCATTACGTCCGCGGAATTTGTGGAAGTCAACCCGATCCTGGATGAGAAGAATAAGACGGCAACCGTAGCCGTAGCACTAATGGGGTCTTTGTTTGGTGAGAAACTACTCTGATTGAAGGCAGGGGCACCCCTCGTCCGATAGATTAAAACAAAGAAGGCTGAAAACCTCCAAACAGGTTTTCAGCCTTTTTCTATCTTCTTTCAATTTTGTTTGACTAATTGGTATTGATTTAACAGATTATCCAGTCGTGTGCTTAAATGCACGACTTTTTCATCGGCGTATGATGACTCTTTTGCGAGTTCTACCATTTGGCGACGACAGTCTTCAATTTGGTACAAAAGCTCTTTATTAACCCTTCCACTCATGGTGAGTCCCCCAGTACTAATAAATATTAGTCCTTTTATACCCCTTTTCAATAAAATGTAAACATTTTTAATCAAAAATTTGTTAGGATTATATTATGAAAAAAATGAAACCTTTCTATAGGGTGTAACGTATATAAATATAGCCGCATAGAGCGGAGGTATAACTGAGATGGAAGCATTAGTGAAGAAACGGATAAAACAAGTATTAAAAGGCGACCAAAGTGCTTTTTCAGAATTGGTGGAGCTTTATAAGGATAAAGTGTTTCAGATATGTTTCCGGATGCTCGGGAACCGGCATGAAGCGGAAGATATAGCACAGGAAGCGTTTATCAGGGCTTATGTCAACATTGAAACCTTTAACCAGAAGAGGAAGTTCTCGACATGGCTGTTCCGGATCGCGACGAATCTTTGCATCGACCGGATCAGGAAGAAGAAGCCGGATTATTATTTGGATGCAGAAGTGGCAGGAACGGATGGACTGACAATGTATTCACAGGTTGCAGCCGATGTACAGATGCCTGAGGATGAAGTTGAAAACATGGAACTTCAAGAAACGATACAGAAGGAAATTTCCAAGCTGCCGGAGAAATATCGATCGGTCATCGTGTTAAAATATATCGAAGAATTGCCGCTGCAGGAGATCAGTGAAATACTGGATATGCCTTTGGGTACTGTCAAAACAAGGGTACATAGAGGGCGGGAAGCTCTTCGTAAGCAATTAAAATCTCTATAGAGAGGGTGAGTGGAAATGAAAACTTGTCCTGAAGAAATGATCGACTATATGCACGATTATCTAGACGATGACATATCAAGTGAAAATGAACAGGAATTAAAGCATCATCTGCAGCAGTGTGGGGAGTGCCAGCATCACTTTCATGAGCTGAAAAAAGCGATTGCATTTGTACAGAGTACTTCACACATCAGTGCACCTGATGATTTTACAAATAAAGTGATGGACAGATTACCGAAGGAAAAGAAAAAGGTTGGTGTGCAGAGGTGGCTTCGCCACCATCCGCTGATGACAGCGGCTGCTTTATTCATCTTCTTTATGACGGGAAGCCTCTTTGCCTCATGGAATGATCAACAGGATTTCTCCTTTACAAAAGATGAGGCGCTGGTCGTACAGGATCACACCGTTGTGGTTCCCGAAGGTAAAGTGGTCAAGGGAGATTTGACGGTCCGTAACGGCGACGTGAGAATA
The DNA here is from genome assembly GCF_045897515.1 of Rossellomorea oryzaecorticis. Lineage (NCBI taxonomy): Bacteria > Bacillati > Bacillota > Bacilli > Caryophanales > Bacillaceae > Rossellomorea > Rossellomorea oryzaecorticis. The sequence goes on from NZ_JBJOSA010000027.1 coordinate 3,352, forward strand.
GAAGGAAAAGTCACAGGTGACGTAACCGTCATCAATGGAAATGTTCTCAACAATAATCAATACTTGGCTTCCGCAGGCACGGTGACCGGGGAGATCAAGGAAATCGATGAGGCATTCGAGTGGCTTTGGTACCAGATCAAAAGCGGGGCCAAAGATTTAGTTGAATGGGGAAATTCGCAACTTGATGAAAAGTAAGATATGATGAAAGGGACGAAAAGCTGCATGTTCGTCCTTGATGGGCTGACATGCGGGGAAGTTCCTTGTTTCATGTCAGTTTTTTTGCGGAATACTTTAGGTAAGGTATTTGGTAATTTTTAATTATATAGAGTCATGGGGTTCTTTTCTGTAACGGAGTGGGATTGTGCTATAATATACAGGTTACGAAAAAAGAAGCCACATGGCGGCTTACGCTTTCGATTAAGCTATTGGAGGATGTAATATGCCGTTTATCGATCTATTTTCAGATTACTCTGCCCTGGATTATGTCTCGGATATCGTAGACATTCTTGTGGTATGGTTTGTTATTTATAAATTAATCATGCTGATCAAGGGTACCAAGGCAGTCCAATTATTAAAAGGTATCTTTGTCATTATCATCGTCAGGGGACTCAGCAGCATCTTCGGCCTCGATACATTGGGGTGGATGATGGAGCAGGCGCTCACCTGGGGTTTCCTTGCGATCATCATCATCTTCCAGCCTGAATTGCGCCGGGCCTTGGAACAGCTTGGACGGGGACATTTATTCTCCCGTACCGGCATGCAGGAGGAGGAGGAGCAGGAGCAAATGATCGAGTCCATGACGAAGGCGGTCAGCTATATGGCGAAACGCCGGATCGGAGCCCTTCTTTCCATTGAAAGGGAGACCGGGATGAGTGACTACATAGAAACGGGCATCGCGATCGATGCAAAGATCACGTCTCAACTGCTCATCAATATTTTCATCCCCAACACCCCGCTGCACGATGGTGCGGTGATCATCCAGAAGCGTCAGATCGCTGCTGCAGCGTGTTATCTGCCGCTATCGGAGAGCCCTTTTATTTCAAAGGAGCTCGGAACGAGGCACAGGGCGGCCCTTGGGGTGAGTGAAGTGACGGACAGTATTACCATTGTCGTGTCTGAAGAAACGGGGGCAATCTCCATCACGAAGAATGGAGAACTGCATCGCGACCTGTCAATCGAGCGATTCAAGGAAATGCTGACAGTGGAATTGATAGGCGATAAGACGAGTGCTTCCTCATCAAAATGGAGCTGGAGGGGGAAGAAAGAAAATGGATAAATTCATGGAATCGAAATGGTTTATGCGAGTGGTTGGATTGCTTCTGGCTTTCATCCTCTATTTATCAGTGAACTTTGATGACATCCAGAAAACCGCATCCAACAGTGGAGGCGGAAATCCTCAGACGTCTTTTGATACTATCCAGGATATTCCTCTGGAAGTGTTTTATGATTCAGAGAACCTTGTCGTCTCGGGGCTGCCCGAAACCGTCAATTTGACGGTTGACGGCCCGAAGTCGATCGTACAGCCGACGAAGACATTAAAGGATTTTCAAGTATATGTCGATTTGAATGACGTAGGGATCGGGGAGCATCAGGTCCCTGTCGAGATCGATAATATCTCAGACAAATTAGATGTGAAGATCAATCCTGAATTTGTAACCGTCACCGTGGAGGAGAAAGTGACCGAAGAGTTCGGGGTGGAACCCGAGTTCAATTCTGGAGTCCTTTCAAACGGATTCGAAGCGGAAGGCTTATCCGTCAATCCTAAGACGGTCAAGGTTACTGGCGCTAAGAGTCAGATTGATCAGATCGCCTATGTAAAGGCAACCCTTGATATAGAGGGTGAAATAAGTGAGAATGTCACAAAAGAAGCGAAAGTTCAGGTCCTTGACCGTGAATATAACAAATTGAATGTCCAATTCGAACCGGAAGTGGTGGATGTCACCGTCTCGGTGGTGAATCCGAGCAAGGAAGTCCCGGTTACCGTCAAGGAAAAAGGTTCTTTACCTGAAGGCGTCACCCTTGAGTCCATATCGGTTGAACCCGAAACGGCCGACGTTTTCGGAAGGCAGGATGTGTTGGACACGATCAAAGAGCTTACAGCTGAAGTCGATCTAAGTAAGATCAAAAAAGATACGACCCTCACTGTACCGTTATCGTTGAAGGATGGCTTAAATAAAGTTGCGCCTGAAGAAGTGAATGTGAATGTGGATGTAACCACCAGCACCGAGAAAGAACTATCGGGTCTCGAACTGTCGCCTGAGGGCCTCGGAGAAGAGTACGAAGTGACGATCCTGGAGCCTGAGGGCGGAGCGGTAGATGCCACCTTAACGGGAGAGAACGGGGCAGTCGAGAAAATAACAAAGGAAGATTTCAACCTGGCACTTGATTTGACGGGTCTTGAACCGGGCGAGCATGAAGTCGAAATTGATGCGAAGGGTCCTGAAAATATAGATTGGACGTTATCTCAAGATACAGTGAAAATACAGATTAAAGAAAAGAACACTTCAGCATAAGAGCTGTGAAAAGGAGAGAATTTCAATGGGTAAGTATTTTGGAACAGATGGTGTACGAGGTGTAGCGAATGCGGAATTGACACCGGAATTGGCATTTAGACTTGGCCGATTCGGCGGTTATGTCCTCACAAAGGACGCGACACGTCCAAAAATCCTGATCGGAAGAGATACCCGAATTTCCGGGCATATGCTTGAAGGGGCACTGGTTGCCGGCCTGCTCTCGATCGGAGCGGAAGTGATGCGTCTCGGCGTCATCTCGACTCCGGGAGTATCCTATTTGACGAAAGCACTGGGTGCCCAGGCTGGAGTGATGATTTCTGCGTCTCATAATCCAGTTGCGGATAATGGAATTAAATTCTTCGGTCCCGACGGTTTCAAGTTATCGGATGAGCAGGAGCTGGAAATAGAAGAGCTGCTGGATCAAACGGAAGACAGCCTTCCGCGCCCTACTGGTGCAGACCTTGGCCAGGTAAGCGATTATTTCGAAGGCGGACAGAAGTACCTCCAGTATTTGAAGCAGACTGTAGACGAAGATTTCGATGGATTACATATCGCGCTGGACTGCGCGCACGGTGCGACTTCTTCCTTGGCGACCCACTTGTTTGCTGATCTTGATGCGGATATATCCACTATGGGCGCGTCCCCGGATGGATTGAATATCAATGAAGGTGTCGGATCGACCCATCCGGAAGCACTTGCTGAAATGGTGAAGGAAAAAGGTGCTGATGTCGGACTCGCATTTGACGGAGACGGGGATCGCATCATCGCTGTGGACGAACACGGAACGATTGTGGACGGAGATCAAATCATGTATATCTGCGGTAAGTACCTGAAGTCTGAAGGCAGATTGAAACAATCGACTGTTGTATCCACGGTCATGAGTAATCTTGGCTTCCATAAAGGGCTTGAAGAGCACGGAATCCAAAGTCTCCAGACTGCTGTCGGTGACCGCTATGTTGTAGAAGAAATGAAGACAAACGGATATAATCTTGGCGGAGAGCAGTCGGGACATATCATCTTCCTTGATTACAACACGACCGGCGATGGTCTTTTAACAGGTATTCAGCTGGTGAATATCATGAAGGTGACCGGTAAATCATTGTCCGAGCTTGCAGGGGAAATGAAGAAGTTCCCTCAGAAGCTTGTGAATGTGCGTGTAACGGACAAGCATCACGTAACCGACAATGAAAAGGTGAAAAGCGTCATTGAAAAAGTGGAAGAGGAAATGAACGGAAACGGCCGTATCCTCGTGCGCCCATCGGGGACAGAACCGCTCGTCCGCGTGATGGCTGAAGCACCGACTGAAGAATTGTGTGTACAATACGTCGATGAGATCGCACATGTGGTAAAAGAAGAAATGGGTTTAAACGAATAAACCGTTTTTATGCACAAGGGGTACATCTTTCACTCCTTGTGCATATTTAATAATGTGAGATTTTTTAAATCATGTGTTTATGATTACTTTGTTTCGGGAAGTTAACAAAGTGGTAACAACTCTATCCGGCGTTCATATTTTTATTGACGCAAGAGTTCCTGCTGGTGTATGATGATTTTGTTTTTGATTTTCAAATAATTTGGAAACAGTGCAATTGATTCAGATAAGGAAAGGTGGATTGTTCATAAATAACAATTAATAAAGCGCCAGGACTAAACGGAAGAGAGCCGTTTAGTTGACGAGGTGGAGGTTCAATCGAGTGTTCGGCGGATGCCTCCCGGTTCGTAAAGTCGCGGAGCCGTAAGATTCTTTCTTAAAACATCGAGGCAACTTGATGCACAAAGGGAAGATAAGCAGTGACTTACTAAAAAACTATGACAATTGAGATAAGGGGGCAGGCTGTCCCCAAAAGATATCTTGCCCCCTTTCATTCAGGGAGGATATTTAATTATGTGTGGTATCGTAGGATATATCGGAAATTCGGATACAAAGGAAATTTTATTAAAAGGTCTTGAGAAGCTTGAGTACCGCGGTTATGATTCTGCAGGCATCGCCGTTCAGAATGCTGAAGGGATTCACGTCTTCAAAGAAAAAGGCCGCATCGCAGATCTTCGCGGAATCGTTGATGAGAACGTAGCAAGCAACACAGGGATCGGACACACACGCTGGGCGACACATGGTGTACCAAGCCAGGTGAATGCTCACCCTCATCAAAGTACTTCAGGCCGTTTTACAATCGTTCATAACGGTGTAATCGAGAACTACTCACAGTTGAAGCGTCAATATCTTACGGATGTTGAGTTCAAAAGTGAAACGGATACAGAAGTCATCGTTCAACTGATCGAGAAGCTTGTAGAAGAAGGAAATGCTGTAGATGAAGCGTTCCGTCAGACATTGATGCTGCTTAAAGGATCTTATGCAATCGCGTTATTGGATGCTGAAAACGATGAAACAATCTTTGTCGGCAAAAACAAGAGCCCGCTGCTTGTAGGTCTTGGTGAAGGCTTCAACGTTGTAGCAAGTGATGCAATGGCAATGATCCAGGTAACAGATCAATTCGTTGAACTGATGGATAAAGAAATGGTCATCGTGACAAAAGAGAAGGTTGAAATTCAAAACCTGATCGGGGAAGTAATGGAACGTGCTCCTTACACTGCTGAAATTGATGCAAGTGACATCGAAAAAGGAACATACCCTCATTACATGCTGAAAGAAATCGATGAGCAGCCATTGGTGATGCGTAAAATCATCCAGGCATACCAAAATGAGAACAACGAGCTTCACATCGATGAGCCGGTTGTGGGTGCAATGAAAGAAGCGGACCGCATCTACATCATCGCTGCCGGAACAAGCTACCACGCTGGACTTGTAGGAAAGCAGTTCATCGAGAAGAGTGCAGGTATCCCTGTTGAAGTTCATGTTGCAAGTGAGTTCAACTACAATATGCCGCTTCTATCCGAGAAGCCATTATTCATCTTTATTTCTCAAAGCGGTGAAACGGCTGACAGCCGTGCCGTTCTTGTTCAAATCAAAGAGATGGGCCACAAAGCGCTTACGATTACAAACGTAGCAGGATCTACTCTATCCCGTGAAGCGGATTACACACTTCTTCTTCACGCAGGACCTGAGATCGCAGTTGCTTCTACAAAAGCGTATACAGCTCAACTTGCTGTATTGGCAATCCTGGCTCACGTAACAGGCCAGTCTTGCGGTACTGTTCAGGACTTCGATTTGATCCAGGAGCTTGGAATCGTAGCGACTGCTATGGAAGCTCTTTGTGATACGAAGGAAGAATTCGAAGAAATCGCCCGCGAATATCTGTCAACAACACGCAACTGCTTCTTCATCGGCCGTTCCCTTGACTTCTATGTAGGTCTTGAGGGATCACTGAAGCTAAAAGAAATCTCTTACATCCAGGCAGAAGGATTTGCCGGAGGAGAGCTTAAGCATGGTACGATCGCCCTGATCGAAGAAGGAACACCGGTTGTCGCTCTTGCAACGCAGGAAGCTGTAAACCTAAGCATCCGTGGAAATGTGAAAGAGGTAGTGGCTCGTGGCGCTAACCCTTGCATCATTTCCATGAAAGGCTTAGAAGACGAAGAAGACCGCTTCGTCATCCCAGAGGTTAACCCAATGTTAACACCTCTTATCTCTGTCATTCCGTTACAATTGATTTCTTACTACGCTGCCCTGCACCGCGACTGCGATGTAGATAAGCCGCGTAACCTGGCTAAGTCGGTTACGGTTGAGTAAGGAAATATAGATGAAACCCATTACTGTTGTTTGACAAAAAAGTTCTGTCTTTAACAAAAAAGTTTTGTCATTGACAAAAAAGATCTAACCCTTACAAAAAAGTTCTATCATAAGAAGACCCGATTCAATTTTTATTGTGTCGGGTCTTCTTTTTGTTTAAACACAAAGTTATTATAGGATTTCACCCAAATAAATGTAAACATATTATTGTGAAAATAAGGGAACTTTTAGGATTGTAAAAAACAAATATGATTGTTTATCAAGATTATTCCTGTACAGTTTCACGGCGGTTTAAATAAGGGTTGCCTAGGCTACTCCTATTTATTTTTGTAAGGAACTTGCACATTAATAAAACTTATTTGATTATGGTGACTAAATTGCAAGGCTATCGTTCAAGAGAGTAAGATTGATGATTGAATTATTAGTGTAGAATAAAAATTGTGAGAAATACTAAAATTAGGGTTCTTACTTTTTAAAATAGGGCTTGGGACCTAGTCGATGATTGGGCTCTGGCTGGTTTAACTTATTCATAGCATTTTGTATCATTACATTATGCTTTCAATTAGATCTTGAATTTGCAGTCTGCTTAAAAATTTGTACGAACCATCGTGCTTTAATAAAGTCTGTTTTTTCCAAAGGTTATTTCTCAAGGTTCTTCAAGATAAATACAACATTTAAATGGAGGGAAATTTATGAAAACAATTGTAGAGGCGAAAAAGATTAAAAAAATATATGGATCAAAAGGGAATGTATTTACAGCCCTGGACGAAATAGACTTGATCGTTCAAGAAGGTGAATTTGTTGGTATTATGGGTCCTTCAGGTGCTGGTAAATCAACATTGCTTAATGTATTAGCAACTATTGATGAACCGACTTCTGGTGACATCACCATTGATGGGAGAAGTATTGTCAAAATGAACGAAGAGCAACTTTCATCTTTCCGTCGTGATAAACTTGGATTCATTTTTCAGGATTACAACCTTCTTGATACATTAACGGTAAAAGAAAATATATTGCTTCCTTTAGCCTTGGCAAAAATGAATGTAAAAGAGTTGGAACGCAAAGTAGATGAAGTGGCTGATAAATTTGGGATTCACCCTATTTTAGAAAAGTATCCTTATCAAATTTCAGGTGGGCAAAAACAACGTACCGCTGCTTCTCGTGCTATTGTTGCAAAACCAAGTTTAATTCTAGCAGACGAACCAACGGGTGCCTTAGATTCAAAGTCAGCAGCCGATTTGTTGGAGAGCCTAAAGGACTTAAGTGAACAAGATAAAGCAACAATCTTGATGGTGACGCATGACGCATTTGCGGCAAGTTATTGTCAAAGAGTGGTTTTCATCAAAGATGGAAAATTATTTACTGAATTAGTGAAAGGCAAAACATCTCGTAAAGAATTTTTTAATAAAGTGTTAGATGTACTTTCTACACTTGGAGGTGGAGTAAGTGACGTTATTTAGTTTGGCGAGGAAAAATATTAAAGGAAATTTTAACAATTATATCGTCTATTTTGTTTCGCTAGTATTTAGCATGGTCATTTACTATACATTTGTTTCTTTGCAATATAGTGAAGAGATTCAAAAAAGTATTTTATTGTCTGATACGATGAACTTTATGTTTCTGGCTTCATCTGTGGTATTAATTATATTTGTTACTGTTTTTATATTATATTCAAATTCATTCTTCACAAGGCAGAGAAAAAGAGAAGTTGGGCTATATTCGATGCTTGGACTGCGTAAGAAGACAATCGGGAAAATGTTGTTTTATGAAAATTTTATTATGGGCATCATTGCACTTATCATTGGAATTGTTCTTGGAACCCTAATTTCAAAGCTATTTTCAATGATTTTGATAAATTTAATGGGTTCAACTGTGGAAATAAGTTTTGGTCTATCTTTTGAAGCGATAATCCAAACAGCTCTTGTGTTTATGGTAATTATTTTATTTACATCTATCCAAGGTTATCGTTTGGTTTATCGCTTTAAATTAATTGAATTATTCCATGCAGAAAAAAAAGGAGAAGAAATACCAAAGGTTTCCCCTATATCAACTGCAATTGGGCTTATTCTTCTTGTGGTTAGTTACTGGCTTATATTAAGACCATTTCCTGAAAAACTAACAATGGAATATATACAGCTTAATTATGGATTTGCATTAGTTTCACTTATCATTGGATCGCAGTTCTTTTTCCGTTCTGTAACTGTGTATTTATTAAAGCTATCGCAAAAAAATAAATCGCGTTATTACAGAGGTACGAATTTAATTGAAACAGCACAACATCTACATCGAATAAAAGGGAATGCACGCACCTTTACGATGATTGCATTATCGAGTGCTTTTACAATTAGTTTATTCGGGGCAACTTACGGCGGATATTATGGAAATGAAAAGCAAGCGGTAGAAGATGCAGCATTCAGTTATTCTCACTTGTCAAAGGGTGAAGATTTTGATACTAATATAGAAAATATTATCAAAAATGATAAGAACCATCCAATAAAGGCACAACTTGATCTTCCAGTTATCGAAGTGAAGGGGAAACCATTGTTTCAATTGGATTATTTAACTGAACCGATTAAATTGATACCTGAGAGTTCATTTAATCAAGCATCAATTGCTTTAGACAGAAAGGTAAGGGTATCACTTTCAGGGAACGAGGCAGCGGTGATAAAGCCAAGGGCAACTGAATTTACTGAGAAGGAATTTAAAGGTCAAGAAGTGGCTTTGCAAGATCCACATTCAAATCAAAACCTTATTTTTACAAAAATGATCGAAGGGAGTTTGCTTCCCTTTGATTACCCTGACTTTTTTGTTGTTGTTAGCGATGAAGTATTTGATGGAATAGCAAAACAGGTTACACCATTAACTTATAAATTATATGAGGTGGAAAATGAAAAGACCACTGAAGAAACTGCCATAAAAATAGACAAACTAACTGGTAATGACTTTCAGGCATCTTCAGCCTTTTTTATAGAGTACAAGGAAGGAAAAGAAGGGAACGCACTCAATCTCTTTATCCTTGGGTTTTTAGGTCTTGTGTTTTTAGTAGCAACAGGAAGTATTCTTTACTTTAAACAATTAACAGAAGCGAATGAAGTAAAGCCAAATTATGCAATAATAGGTAAAATTGGTGTCGGTAAAAGACAAATTCGTAAATCCATCGGTAAACAGATGCTTTTTGTGTTCGGGCTACCTTTAATGATTGGGATATTACACGGAAGTGCTATATTACATTTTGTTAGTAATTTTATGTCAAACCTAATAGGAGCAAATATGTTTGTTCCGATGTTAACTGCGATGGCGGCTTTTGTTCTCATTTATGTAGCCTATTATGTATTGACGGTTAACACTTACAATAAAATCGTGAATAAGTAAAAGATAAACATCTCCTTCCAATATAAGGAGATGTTTTTTCTATAAAAAAAATACAAATTACAGAGTATTTATTCAGAAAAATCGGAAATTACTTAATATATAGAGGTAAATAGGGAGAGAAGGAAAATGTATATCTATAATGTACGAAGGGCTATTGATGAATTAAATAATGAAGAATATTATGAATACTTAAAGAGGCTACGGTCAGTCTTAACGAGGAAATACAATAAAAATGTAAAGCCATCAGAAATAAAACAGCGTGTAGATGAATTTGTTAAAGGGAAAGATCCTAAAATTGATTATTTCGAATCCTATTTAATAACATTTGACGAGCTAACAACAGATGGAGCGATTAACGCCTTACATAACAAAAAAGTAAAAATGCCAAAGACTTGGCGGCAATTATTATTAAAAGTGACCGAAGACCGAACACTTTCACCAGAAGTGGTAAAACATTTAGAAGATGAACAAATATTAATTGAAATAAAGGCTTTATTTTATCAATCAATCGAATACTGTAAGGACGAAAATCGAGATCGGTTCTTTGAAAACCTTTATCATTTTAATTATTTTTTAAAGATAAGAACAAACAAAAAATGACCTGTTACTAAAGTAATAGGTTATTTTTTTGTATTTTGTTGTTTATAAATGACGATTATTGTTCATAATGATAGAAAAATGTGGTTTGTAAATTACTGGAAAACAAATTTATTTCAAATAATGAATCGAACAACAGGATAAAAAATAGACAAAAAAATATTTTTTAATAATAATTTTTATCAAAAATATTTTTTTGGAAAAAATCGGCACTAGAAAATTTTACAGCATGTAAGGGGAGCACTTCCTGTTTATGATAGGAACATGGAAATTTTCAACTAAGGAGTGACAACTGTGGCAAAAAGAAAATTAGAATGGACTGAAAAGAAAATCGCAAAGTATATCAAAGAAGGACGCGGAAGTGGCGAATTAAAATCATATAAACCATGGTTAACCGTACAGGATGTACCTTCAGACGGACGCTCACACCGAATAAATGGTTGGAAAACCAATCGAATTCATCATCTTCTATCTGACCTAGAACGTGACTACTTTTATTTATTGAACTGGGCTAAAGATGTGATTGATATTCGTGAGCAGTTTCCATTAGATAGAGAGAAAACGTATGAAATCGCAAGCGAAAGAAATATAAATCATCCAATCGATTCTAAAACGGGCACACCTATTGTGTTGACAACTGATTTTTTAATTACCAAAAGAATTAACGGAAGGATTCAATATTTCGCAAGGACGATAAAGCCTAGCGAATTATTGAATCATCCAAGAACGATTGAGAAGTTCGAAATCGAAAGGGCTTATTGGCAAGAAAAAGATATTGATTGGGGTATTGTGACAGAGCGTGAAATCCCTATGCAATATGTAAAAAATATTATTTGGCTTTATAATGCTTTCAATTTAGAAAATGATGATGAAAGGTATTTTGCTGATATTTTATATCACACAATTGCAAACGAAGAAAAAGCAAAGAAACTGTCTGAAATCGTATCAAAGTTCGAGGCAGATTATAATCTTGACAAAGGAGCTGCTATTCATTTATTAAGGTATTTATTTGCCCAAAAAATGATTCGCTTTAATATGGAACAGAAGTTTTCTAGGCAGTTATGTGTAGAACAATTAATCATTAGTAAAGGAAGTGAAGAAACCGTTTATGATTTTGTTGTCAGTTAACGAGTTGATCAAAGATGAAATTTCAGATCTCACTTATAGAATTTTATGGATTGATGAGGGAGATGTTATCGCCTATTTAATCGACATTGATAGTGAGACAGCTTTGCCTTTTGTAAAAACAACAAAGGAAATACGAGAACAACTTATTTCTGATCAATTTATGAAAATTAAGGATATGAACGTTTCCCGATTATCTCTTCAAAATTCGAACGAAAAACAAATTGAGTTTAGAAATAGGGCATGGGATATGATTGAAACCATTGTTGAAATGGAGCCAGATATTTTCCAGAAAGAAAAACGCGGGGAAATCATTAAAAAGTTGATGGAAGAACGCAATTTCAATAGGGTGACAATATACAAACACCTAAGAAGGTACTGGCAAAGAGGGATGAGAAAGGATTCTTTGCTACCTGACTTTCATAAATCAGGTGGAAAAGGGAAGGCGAAAAAATTATCTGATAAAAAGGTTGGAAAACCAAGATCCTATGATTCTGTTGGGATCAATGCGGATGAAAAAGTAAAAGAAGTGTTTGAAAAAGCAATTAAAAAATACTACCTCTCATCAAAGAAGCCATCTTTGTCTCACGCATACAGAATGATGATTAAGGAACATTTTGCTGACGATTATTATTACGAAGATGGAGTGAAAAAAGTCGTCATTTTAAATAAAGAAGAAATACCATCGGAGCGACAATTACGGTACTTCTTTAAAAAAGAATTTGAAATGAAAGAAGTAATCTCTTCGAGGATGGGTAAAAAGATTTACGAAAAAGACCATCGCCAAGTGTTAGGTTCTTCCTCCTATGAAGTATTTGGACCTGGATCTCGTTATCAAATCGATGCAACCATAGCTGATGTGTACCTGATTTCTAGTTATAACGCAAATTGGATTATTGGAAGACCAATTGTTTATTTCGTAGTGGATGTTTTCAGCAGATTAATAACAGGTGTGTATATTGGTTTAGAAGGTCCCTCGTGGGCAGGTGCGATGATGGCTTTGGTGAATACCGCAAGTAACAAACAGGAATTTTGTCGTCAATTTGGAATTAACATCTCCAGTGACCAATGGGCGGCGGAACATTTACCTGAAGTTATTCTCGCAGATAGAGGTGAGTTTGAAGGATATAAAGTTGAACCTCTTGCTGATGGTTTCAATATTAAAGTAGAAAACACACCTCCGTATAGACCTGACTGGAAAGGGATAGTGGAAAAATTATTTGATACGTCCCAGCAGCATCTAAAGCCATTTTTACCAGGTTATATCGATAAAGATTTCAGAGAACGTGGGGCTGAAGATTATCGCTTAAAAGCCAAATTGACATTGGAACAATATACAAAACTAATCATCCATTTCATCGTTCATTACAACAATAATCACTATATGAAAGATTATGTTCGTGATGAAGAAATGATTGAAGCCAATGTTAAACCAATTCCAAGCGAACTATGGAAATGGGGACTTCAAAATAGAGCAGGGAAATTGAAAAGTGCTCAAAGCGAAGAACTTAAATTCTATTTGATGCCAAAGGCAAAGGCTACGGTCACTTATAAAGGCATTAAGTTTAAAAACATGTTATACAGTTGTGAATCCGCTATAAAAGAATCATGGTTTGTATTAGCAAGGAACGGTCAAAAAGGAAGTTGGAAAGTTGATATTTCATATGATCCAAGAAATATGTCAAATATCTACCTTCATAAAGATAACGGGGAATTATTTGAAGCGTGCTATCTTCTTGACCACCAAGAACGATATAAAGAAAAAACGATTGAAGAAGTAGAAGATTTGCTAAATCGCGAAAAAACGGATTACAAAAAAGAAGAGCATGTTATTTTACAAGGTGAAATCGACTTTATTAGCGGCATCGAATCTGTTGTGAAAGAAGCGGTTAAAGAAGCTAATCAAAAACAGACCCCACTAAAACACATTAGTAAATCTCAGAAGACAGGGGCTATTAAAGCGAATCGTGCTTTGGAGAAAGAAAAGAATCGAGAAAAAGAAGCGTTTGATTTAAAGGCTTCTAGAAAAATACAACATGAAAATGCTATTGATAAAATAGAAGTAGTTCATCCTTTTCCAAATGAAGAAAAAGAAGCAGATTTTGATTTGCCATCCATTAAAGGTTTGTTTAAAAAACGTAAGGGGGCATCAGTTTGACCGAATTATATTCATCAATAAAACTTCCAAATGGGAATTTGGCACAAAAGGCAATGTATCATAAACAGGAAATTGAATTGTATGATGGAAATCCGTTAATTGAAGCGTTGCCTCCGATTTTATCTTATGAAGAAGCATTTGACCGTTTAAGCTATGAACCAAAGTACAATCCGTTAGAAAGGCAGTTAAGCCCTCATCATCGTTATCATGCTTTGATGAATTTGACCCGATTTTTCCAGCCCGTTCGTGCCCATCTCGATTTACAAGATCGTTTCTCTCGTTTCGTTCGACATGGGTATGTAGGGAGAAATCCGATGTCTAAAAATCACACAGAAATATTAAATGAATTCCACCATTCATTACAAGGTGGAAAAGAATTAATAACATCACCCGATATTCGGACATTTGCTTCAAGTTTTACGCTTATGGGTTTTTCAGGTATAGGGAAAACAACCGCGATTGAACGAATACTTTCCCTATACCCTCAGCTTGTTGTTCATGAAAATCCTATCAACCTTATTCAAATTGTTTATTTGAAACTAAACTGTCCACATGATGGTTCTCTTAAATCACTTTGCATGGATTTCTTTTTAAAAATCGATAATTTGCTAGGTACAAATTATTATGAAAAATACGGAACTAGGAGAAATTCAATAAGTTCTATGATTACCCGAATGGGACAAATTGCAAGGCTGCATTGTATTGGAGCTTTAATTATTGATGAAATCCAACACTTGTTAACTTCCAAGGACAACGGATCAGAAAAAATGATGAATTTTTTCGTAACCCTAGTTAATGAAATAGGGATTCCAGTCATGATGATAGGTACTATGAAAGCGAGAGCGGTTTTGCAAAGAGATTTTAGACAAGCAAGACGAGGAAGTGGACAAGGAGATATGGTGTGGCAGCAGATGGAAAAAGGAGAAGACTGGGATATTTTTATCGAATCCATGTGGGAATACCAATGGACGAAAAATTTCACAGAATTAACCCAGGAACTAAATGACACTATCTACGAAGAAAGCCAAGGAATAACCGACATTGCGGTTAAACTTTTTGCCCTCTCGCAAGGTAGAGCGATTCATACTGGGGTAGAAAAAATCACGCCTAAGTTAATAACAAAGGTTGCAAAAGAAGAACTGCAATTAGTTCAACCGATGTTAAATGCCCTTCGATCGGGACTAATTTCAGAAATTGAAAAATACGAAGATATTATTCCGATGGATATTGAAGATTACCTGCGTCAACAAATGCCGAAAGTGGATCTTAAGGCAAAAATTCAAGCAAAAAAAGAAGAGCATGCAAAAAGAAGAAAAACACATGAATTTTCATTGCTTGTAGAAGTGATTGGGTCACTTGTTTCATTGGGGTACGAAGAAGTAAAAGCAGAAAAGACTGTTTTACAGGTTTTAAAAACGATGGTTGAACCAACTAAAAAAGAAGTGCTCATTCAAGCTCTTGAAGAATTGGATGAGAAAAAACCAACTGTTATCAATAAGAAAACAACACCAAAGAAAAGCGAAAGTCACCTTACAAAACTTGTAGAGAAAGGGAAAAAGAAAAAAGAATCAGCTTATGAAACACTTTTACAAAACGACTATATTAAAAATCCTTTAACAGAATTAGTCATATAGGAGGTCAACATGCTAGGTTTTTTTCCGAACTTTTATGAAGATGAGATGTTATATAGTGTTTTTGCCAGATACCATGTTCGTTCTGGCAATACCGTTATAAAAGATACTGTAAATGATTTGTTTGGCAATAAGTCGGCATATGCAACAGCGGACTTTCCAACGGATTTAGGTTATCTGTATGGAACGGTCAAAATATTTAACGTCCCACCACTTAAAGCGTGGATTCATCAACAAACATTGTTTAATTATTACTCCAATTTCCTTAAACAAAAAGTAAGAGAAAAAATATATAAAACAATGGTGAAACAAAAAGATAACACCACATTACAAACACTGATCGGATTAACCACAAGTACAGTTAAAACCAATCCATTCTTCCAATATTGTCCGACTTGTGCAACAGAAGACATGGATAAATACGGGGAAACGTATTGGAGAATGACACATCAACTGCCAAGCGTGATGATTTGTTTAAAACACAAGGAATTGCTCCAGGATAGCGATGTTTTAATTCGGGAGAAAAACAAACATCAGTTCATCCATGCCACAAAGGACAATTGCAGCAAACAATCTTGTTCCCCAGTGTATTCTTCTAAAACCATGGAATTTTTATTGGTTATAGCCGAACAAAGTAAAAAACTTGCTACAAAACAATTTCAATTTGAACCGAAAACTATGGAGCTGATTTATCATTATCTATTGAAGGTAAAAGGCTACCAAACCATAAAAGGTAAAACTCATCATGAAAAGCTAACAACCGATTTTAAAAACTATTTCGGTGAAGAGTTTCTTGATTTAATGCAATCCAATGTGGATTTTGATAACGCCCATTGTTGGTTGAAAGGAATTGCTAGAATACACAAAAAAGGATTTCATCCAATTAGACATTTGCTTTTCATTCTGTTTTTGGGTGAAACAGTAGAATCCATTTTGGATTATCAAAATAAAACGTATGAGCCATTCGGTATGGGACCATATCTTTGTTTAAATGCTGCTTGTAAGGGCTATTTAAAACCTGTGATAAAAGAAGTAACTGTTACAAGGTGTACAGACACAAGACTTCCAGTTGGAACCTTTGAATGTCGTTGCGGGTTTATGTACTCAAGAAGAGGTCCAGATCAAAAGCCAGAAGACAAAAGAAAAATCGGCAGAATCAAGAACTTTGGCGATATATGGATGAAAAAACTTGAAGAGTACATTCGAATAGAAAAGAAAAGCTACCGCGAAACAGCAAGACTTTTAAATGTAGATACAAATACGGTAATCAAATATGCAAATCATTTTGGTGCAATTAGCCATTCGATTGAGGAAGATATAGAAGATGAAACCGAGGTCTTAAATGAAAAGTTTTATAAACAAACATGGAGAGAATTGCAAATCCGCTATCCCGATTATTCCAAAACGGAATTGCGAAAATCGGCTCCTGCTGTTTATACTTGGCTTTATCGAAATAAAAGAGAATGGCTTGATGAACATTCACCAACCAAGAAGAAACAAACACCAGTGAACAATCGAGTTGATTGGAAAGAAAGAGATCAGGAAGTTTTAAATGAGGTCAAAAATGCAACAAAAGAATTGTTAGCAAAAGAAAAACCAGTCCGTTTGACGGTATCGAGCATCGGGAAAGAAATTAATAAACTTCCATTACTTGAAAAGAAAATTGATAAACTGCCTAAAACAAAGAAGTATTTGCAAAGGGTCACTGAAAGTGTGGACGATTTTCAAATAAGAAGGGTTTATTGGGCGGCAAAAGTTTTGGAAAAGGAAAATCTCGAAGTCAAGGAATGGATGATCATGAGAAGAGCTGGATTAAAACCTGATATTTCTGAACGGGTAAATAATGAAATTGAAAAGCAAGTTGATTCAATTGCTATGAAGAAAACTCACCTCAGTATCTAAGGTGAGTTTTTTATATTCCTATTCTTCAACAGATAATTGATAATGATAGAACTTTTTTGTAAAAACCTTAAAATATTGAGGTCAATCCAAGATACATCTTTTTTGTTAAAATATTTTTGAATGTAACGCAACATTGCGGGTTAGAAGATATGTTACGATAGAACTTTTTTGTTAGATAACAATTACCGCTTTTTTTAGGCGGTAATGGGTTTTTAATTTGGAGACATTCTTCCTCGACCTTCAATGATAAGCATATTGCTTTACCGTATACACGAAAACCCGTATAATCGAAAAAATAACATAAAGGAATCGTTCCTTATGTTGCACCAACACTAAAAGTAACCTGCTGACCGAGTCAGTCCAGGTTACTTTTTTATTGAGAAGGGTACGATAGTAGAAATCGAGCATTGAGGGCAGAGGGTTGATGAGATGATGAAGCATTTACATAGACAACATGTATGGCTGGGGAGGTTTTTGGCATCCGACCCGGGAAGGAAGAGGTTTCAGCAGGCCGGGAAGGCGACGATCAGTTTGATTTCCGCTGTGTTCACGACGCTTTTTCTTCTTAATATGTGGGATTATCCGACAATCACTCCGGCCATCGTTGCAGGTTTGGTCGGCATGCTCGGTGTCATGATCGTGATGGATGACACCGAGGCGAAGAAGAAAGTGACGACGATATTAATCGGGGTATCGGTCACTTTAGGGATCACAATCGGTTCCCTGCTCGCACATTACAGCCTTCTTGTGAATGGTTTGATGGTGCTGGTGATCTTTTCAGCCTTTTACTTTTCAAGGTTTGCGATCCGCTATTTTTCAATGGGGATGGCCGGGTTCATGGCCATCTATATGTCGTTCATCCTTCAATTGGATGCCGCTCATCTAATGTGGTTTTATATAGGGATCGTGATCGGGGCGGTCTATGCATTTGTATACAGCTTTGTCCTCTTCAGGGGATCCGTGCACGTTCTGAGAAGGAGCATGCGTTCCTTTCATATCCAATCGAATCTCACCTTTACGATTCTCATCAAAATGATAGAAGATCCGGAGACTAGTGGGAAGAGAAGGAAGGTTCTCTATCGGAATGTGAACCGCTTAAATGACTATGCACGGATCGTATCTTCGGAAATCAATGATGAGGATTTGAAGAAACTATGGCCAGGTATTGAATCGTCCCAGCTGCGGCTATATGTGTTCGATACGGAGATGCTTGTCCAGACGCTCACGGATTCGCTCCGGCAGCTGAAGGAACTCGACGCATTGGAATCGATTGAAGTGAGGCGCCTGTTGATCTGGGTCATCCGCTCATTGAGGGATGCAGAGGTGCTCGCCCATAATTATGAGCCTCACAATCTGGAGGAAGCGGAAAAAGCGATTCAAGGACTCAGACTGCTTTTGACGGAGCTCCTTAATCAGGAGGATAAACCTAAAGGGGTGTACCTTCTAAGGAGAATCGAATCCATCGCCAATCACGTGCTGGAGGCGGCACTGACGATACAGGAATCGTTGAAAGAACCACGCGCCGAAATGGAAGCTGCTGAAAAAGCAGCTGAGGAAAAAGAGGAAGAAAAAGAAGAAGAACCCGATAAAGACCGGTCACTAAAGCCGCAGACGAGAAAAGGGATTCAGGCGCTGGTCGCTGGGACCCTGGCGATCATCGTCGGCGAAATCATCTCCCCGACCCAGCCGTATTGGGTGCTCCTGACTACGTTTATCATCCAGATCGGTACCGAATCGGTGGGCAGGACATATATGAAAGGATTCCAGCGTTCGGTCGGTACGGTGATCGGTGCGATCATCGGCTTCGGTGCTGCGAGGCTTGTGTCCGGGCAATCCGAACTTGAGGTCTTCCTTTTATTCCTGGTCTTATTTCTGGCTCTTTATTTATTTTCCGTTTCCTATACAATGATGAGTTTATTTATAACGATGCTCATCGCCCTGATGTATGACTTGCTGCTGGGCGGGATCAGCGTTCAACTCATGGGGGCAAGGGTGCTTGATACGATTGCCGGAGCTGTTATCGCCCTCAGTGTATCGGCTTTTGTACTGCCGAAGAAAACCAGGGATAAGTTCGGAGATTCGCTTGATGAGTTCTTTAATGAGCTGGAAAGCTATGTTTCTTCCTATTTAAAGAGCTTTATGAAAACCGAAAGCACGCCCCTTGCCGATCAGGCATTCGACCTTGATCAAAAGCTGCAGGCTGTGAGGGACGAAGCGGCATCGATCCTACAGAGACCGGGGGCGCTGACGAGGTCGGGTATCGGAAGATGGATCACGGTGACGACTGCCATCAATTATTATGCAAAACATCTTTTGGCCTCATCGAACCGAAAAGCGGATCCGAAGGTGACGGAGCACCTGCATGCCATCCTTGATGAAACGGAAAGCAAGCTGACTGGTAACATAGAAACACTGCGCGCACTGTTGAAAGGAACTGAGAGCAAAGGACGGCTCATGAGTCTGAACGGAGAACGTGCTGCAATTGAAAAGCTTGCCCCGAGCAGGCTTCAATCACAATTCGATATTATCCACCATCTCTATTATGTCTGGCGCATCAACCAGTCGATCCTTGCCATAGGAAAGGATATTGGAGCAGAGGTGATTGAAACAAAAGGAGAAAACGGCTGAGGCTGCTTTCTCCTTTTTACTTCAAGGATTAGTTTACAGCGGCTTATCGAAGGGTACAAACTACCATCTGTAAAAAATGTGAGGTGGCAGTTGTGTCAGACAAAAGAAGTTTCTTATTTACGAAAGAAGATATGGTCGATCCAGAGGTTGTGCCTCAGTGGGTGATAGAGGAATACAAGAAGTTTCATGAAGTGGTCACGGACAAGACATTCCCCTGCTATTTCGGGATGACAGGCGAGAAAAAAGGGGAGCTGCGATACTCCTATATCAGTCATGATGACTGGGAGCATCTCCCCGATACCCTTGAGGAATTCAATTCTCTATTCGATATCCCGGAAGGTGAGCGGCTCATACGCCACGGTTTTTTCCTATTTGTCGAACCCGAGAAAGAAGAGAAGGATATCCCTTATTACAGGGATTATTTCTGGAAGATCCTTCAGTTCCTTCATGATAAGGATGAGAAACCATGGCCTGAGGATTATCCGGAAGATCCCGATCACCATTTATGGGCCTTTTCATTTGCTGAAGAGCCGTATTTCGTTTTCGGCAATACCCCTGCCTACAAGCAGCGGAAAACACGAGACCTCGGTAACAGCCTTGTATTGGGATTTCAGCCGAGGAGAATATTTGAAGGGCTTGAAGGCACCTCCAGAGGCGGAATCATGTCCCGCGAGAAAGTAAGGGAGCGGGTGGAGAAATGGGATGGACTGCCGAAGCATCCGAATATCAGCCACTATGGAGATCCCGAGCACCGAGAATGGAAGCAGTATTTTATCGGTGATGATATAAAACCTATCGAGGGCAAATGTCCGTTTCATCATAAAGCGTAAAAAAGTGTCAGGCAGCGATGCCTGACACTTCTTGTGGGGTTCCCTAATAAATATCCACACTGCCACTGGAGACAGAAGCTTTTACTTCATACTTTCCGTTTCCTGCCGTGCCGGACAGGTCGCCACCCTCTTTGGATTTATTCTTTAATGGAAAGCTTGTGGAAATATCGCCGCTGCTTGCATGCCCATCGAGTTCAAAGTCAGCATCTTCAGGGAGATCCAGGTTTACGTCCCCTGAACTGACATCAAATTCAATATCTCCCGTCAACTTCTTCATCATGATAGAGAGTTCACCGGAAGAAACGTCGCCTTTAAGCGGCCCTTCATAATGTAATAGTTCGACATCTCCTGAACTGAGATCCACCATTCCGTCTTCCGTTTTTAAATGATCGGCAATAAAGTCACCCGAAGCCCCATTATGCCTGAATCGTTTTGTTTCCAGATTTGCAAGCTCAATGTCGCCTGAACCCATTTTTACCGTTAGTTCATCCAGCTTCATTGGAGCGGATTCAGTACCTCCTGTAAAATCGACTTCCCCGGAACCCAGCTCAATGGTCATGCTGCGGTCATAATCTTTTGGGATATAGACGTTGATATCCGACTTGCGATTGAAGGATATCCATTGATACCATTTATGTTTAACCTTGACCTCGATTGCATTTCCCTTTTCTTTCAGGGAGAGCTTTCCTTTCCCGTCGATTTCGACTTTCACCTCATTTGCATCTGTTGGAATGATTTCCGTTTGCCCGCTTTCCATCATCAGCTCAAGTGAATCAATATCACTTGTGACTTCAATTGAATCTCCGGATTTGTTTTCTTTGGCAAACAACGATGTCTGATCATTTAAGATGGTGTAAAGTGCCCCTAACGCCAATAGTGCAATGATAACAGCAAAGATGTTTTTCATCTGGATCCCCTCACTTTGGTTTGATTTTCCAATTTATATTATCATTTTAAGCGAAGAATCCCTTTCCAACAATGACGCTGCAGGATTATTTTTCACTCGGACTTAAGGCGTATTGGATAGCGAGCAATGCTTAGCGAAAAGAGAAAAAGATATTTTTCTTGGGTTATTCTGATTTATAATCAAAATGAATCTGTCATTACCAGAGGAGAGGATCATTCATGTCCGTTACAGTTGGAAGAGCTACTGAAGAAGAAATTACCGAGATTTATGAACTGGCAGGGGTTAACCGAGAAGAGGCAACAGGAATTCCTTTTGAAAATCATAAGGAAGAAATGATAAAGGCTTATGAGCACTCCAAAAAATTTGGTGCTTATTTTCTTGCTGCCAGAATAGAGGGACAGTTGGCAGGCTGGGTCCAGGTAGATAAAAGCACCGATTGGATAAGTGGAAAAGAAATCGGATGGATCAATGATGTGTACGTAAAAAAATCATTTCGCTGCAAAGGCCTGGCTTCATCCTTATTGAGACAGGCAGCAGAAGAGCTGAAAGGGATGAACTATGATGAAGTCCGTTTAAATGTCTACAGCAGCAATGAGCAAGCGATAAAGCTGTACGAAAAAATGGGGTTCCGAGATTTAAATAAATTTATGAAGCTTGACTTGTGAAAGCAATTCGGGAAAAAGTGTTTTAAGCGAAGAAAAATCCGAACAATCATTTGATATTCTTTTAAGGAGAATTCGAATGAGTTCGGATTTTTTAGTATATGGGTCTTTCAGTGAACGATTACTTCGCGATGAACATCTGGGTCCAGTACATACCTTGACTGTCATCCTTGGCAATTCCGACACCGATATGAGTCAGCTGTCCGTTCAGGATGTTTTTCCTGTGACCGGGACTGTTCATCCAGGCGTTTACAACTGATTCGGGGGTTTTTTGACCAACTGCAATATTTTCAGCTGCAGATGAATATTGGACCCCGAAATTCTGCATCATTTCAAATGGAGATCCGTAAGTCGGAGAGGTATGGGAAAAATAGTCCTTATCTTTCATATCCTCTGATTTCATTTCAGCCACATTGGAAAGTTCTCCATCTGTCTTAAGTTCGCCCAGTCCGTTCTTTTTGCGTTCCTGGTTCGTTAAGTCGATTACCTGTTTCACAAATCCGCTTGCCTCTGAAGGCTGAGCTTCTTCCTGAGTCTGATCTGCATTGGGTTCTGGTTGTGCTTTGTTTGGTTCCTGAGCAGTTTCTCCGCCCTGTTGGGTGAAATCCTCACCCGGGTCTAAGTGGGTGAACTCTCGTAACTGTCCATTAGGGTCAATGGGGGCCATGAAGCGGTGAAGAGCATTTTGATTACCTTCGTTTACATTATTTCCGTTCATATCAGCCATTTTGTCCTGATTTAAATCGGTACGGGGTCTGTCTGCATTTTGTAGTTCACAGGGTCATAGCGTACGTTTTGAGTATCGGTGAGGTTGTCATCCCCGTTATTCGTATTGCATGCCGTTAACAGCATAAGGGGAATCATTGTGCATATGCTTAACCATTTAAAATGTTTTTTCAAGTCCTTTTCCTCCAGTTGTTTTTATTGCATTTTCCCGTCCGGTGCGGGTCGAGACAGTTCTTAATATTTGCACCCGGGATGAGGGGTATGCCGTGAAATATGTGGGAAATGGGGGAGGAAAAGACGTTCTGAGATTGTATGGAATTCCCGAAGTGGTGCCTGGCTCAAAATGGGGATTTTGAGCCAGGCACAAAACATATGATTTGAGCCAGGAACCAATTATCAACTGGATCCCGGCGCCGATGTATCTGGTACATTAGATCACTTTGTACCAGGTACGAAGCGTTGGTAGTTATCAGGTACAAGGTATCAAGGTTGTGCCAGGAACAAAATGCCTCGTTTGTGCCTGGCACCACGCATTGGCAGGACATTTGATACTTATAAAAAGGGGATTGCCAACCACCAATCGAATACATAAACAACCATGTTAAATAAGGAGGGTTCATCATGACGGACAGAAAAAGGCTTCGGGACCTCGGTGTGGAAATCGGTTCTTTTCCATGCGGCCCGGATAACAGTATCACGGATATTGGCGGGGTGAAGGTGGGGCATCAAACGCTTCATTATGAGAAAAATGGGAGGGTGGTCCGGACAGGGGTGACGGCTATATTGCCCCATGGAGGGAATCTATTCAGGGAAAAAGTCTTTGCAGCGAGCCATGTGATCAACGGGTTTGGCAAAACCGCGGGCACGATCCAAATCGAAGAGCTGGGCGTGCTGGAGAGTCCGATCATGCTGACGAATACACTTTCAGTCGGTGATGTCATGAAGGGGACCGTAGAGTTTTTGATGGAGCAGTGTCCAGAGATTGGAGACACGACAGGGACGGTGAATGTGTTTGTCGGTGAGTGCAATGATGGATACCTGAATGATATCCGGGGGCTTCATGTGACTGCGGACGATGCATGCCAGGCGATTAGAAATGCCCGTTCAGGATTGGTGGATGAAGGATGTGTCGGGGCGGGGACCGGGATGCTTTGTCTTGGGTATAAGGGAGGCGCCGGGACAAGCTCGAGGCGAGGCACCGTTGGAGCGGATGAATATACTGTAGGAGCATTAGTAGTGGCTAATTTCGGCAGGCGGCGGGACCTTTCCCTCGATACCGGCCTCCCGAAGGAAGAACAGGAGGTCCCCGACGGATCGATTATGATCATCCTCGCGACAGACGCCCCAATGAATGATAGACAGCTCAAGCGGCTGGCCAAGCGGGCTTCATTCGGCCTGTCCAGGACCGGATCGTATGCTGCGCACGGGAGCGGTGATATTGTCCTCGCATTCTCCACTGCCCATAAGGTCCCGCATCAACCGGACGAGTCCAATACAACCACTTATCCGTTCATCAAAGAAGACGGAGAGCTCATTTCTACCCTGTTCGAAATGGCTGTTGAGTGTGTCGAAGAAGCGATTTGGAATGCCCTGGCCAAGGCAGAAACAACCACCGGAAGGAATGGCCGGCTTGTGGAAGCCATTCCGCCGGAGCTGCTTGCCGGTTTAAGGAAATAAGGAAAAGGGAAATGGTATCCTGCCTTTAAAATGACTTTTTCCCAGGGAAAAGAGGAAGGATAAGATGAAGGTTGAAGAATGAAAGGAAGTGAAACGATGAATTACACACCGCTGCCTCTCTCTTTTTACGAGCAGCCCACGCTGGAACTGGCGCAGGGCTTATTAGGATGTGTGCTCGTGAAGGAAACCGAAGAAGGAATCGCTTCGGGTTATATCGTGGAAACAGAAGCGTATCTCGGTCCGGAAGACAGGGCCGCCCACAGCTTCGGCAACCGCCGGACAAAACGGACGGAAATCATGTTTCATGAAGCCGGCCGGGTTTATACATATTTGATGCATACCCATTGCCTTGTGAATGTTGTCGCTGCAGAAATCGGGGTGCCGAATGCCATCCTGATAAGGGCAGTCGAACCGCTGGAGGGACTCGACTTAATGACAGAGAGAAGGAAGGGCCATCCGATGAAAAACTGGACGAGCGGCCCGGGCAAATTGACGAAAGCATTAGGGATCACGATGGAGGACTATGGAAGGTTCTATACTGAACCCCCGCTTATCATATCAGAAGGGTATACCCCGCCTGAGATTGCCGCCGGTAAAAGAATTGGAATCGATAACTCGGGGGAAGCAAAAGATTATCCGTGGCGCTTCTGGGTGAAGGGAAATCCTTATGTCTCCAGATGAACAACCAGATTCTAAATTTTCAAATAAATAATAGAAAAATAATCCCAATGTACTAGTTTTATGGTATATTTTACTTAATAAGACCTTATTCTACATAAAATGATACATTTCGCATTGGGAGCTGTGAACCTGACTGATAGATGGGCGCTTGCATTCAGGGGAGCTAGTGGCGCAACCGACCACATACGAAGGAATTTACGTTCTTTCATGTGGTCTTTTTTTATGCCGTTCAAACGTCCAAAAACTCTTAACAAAGAAAGTACAGGGGATTTATGAATATTTTTACGATTTTTCAAAATGACTATATCTATCATGATTATCAGCCGTTATTCACGATGGGGCATACCCCGTCGCTTTATGGATATGAGGCGCTGATGAGGAATACCCATAAGGAAAATCCTGAAACGCTTTTCCAGACAGCGATGAGGGCGAACATCTTATATAAGCTGGATACCTTGTCGATCACAAAGGCAATCGAGGGTTTTCTCGGTCATCACAATGGAAGCGGGAAGCTATTCGTGAATGTCTATGTGACGACACTTTTACATCCAAGCTTCCACACTTACTTCGATCATCTCATGGAAACATACCCCGGAGCACGCGGCCGGTTGATCCTGGAATTGAATGAATCGACTCCGGACGAACTTTGGCAGAACCCTTTATTGTTGAGAACGCTGAAAAGCCTTAAACGATACGATGTTTTATATGCTATTGATGATTTCGGACAAGGGACGGCCTCGATAAAGAAGTCCATCGAATTTGAACCCGATATCATCAAGCTTGATCGGTATTTTGCCAAAGAGCTTGCCTGGAGTAAAAGGAAACAGAGATTCATCTCTTTCTTTCAACAATTTTACGGAAATGATGCAATCATTATTTTGGAAGGAATTGAAAAGGAAGAAGATATGCTGGCAGCCAAAGAACTTGGCATTACCATTGGGCAGGGATATTTTCTCGGGAAGCCGAGTAAGCTGCTTGCATAATAACAAAAAGGCTTGAATAGGAGTTGTCGGGGAACGGAAACTTCATATGAAATGAAATTGTTTTAATTGAAATGAAATTGAAAAAATTTACAGCTTCCTTTAAACTGAAGAAAAAGGAAAAAGGGGATTATTATGAGGGTTTTGAAGTTTCCGATGAAAATGATATTTTATTATTTTCTTGGTTTGATGGGTATTTTGGCTGTTAGTATAGCTCCTCAAGCATTCAGTGAGCGAGGAGTGTATAACTTCATAGGTTACTTCGAAGAATTCATCAAGTTTATATTTTATTTCATTGAGCCGGAGAATTGGATTTATTATTACAAGAATCAACCTGTTGAGCTGTTGGAATTTCTATGGACGCCATACCTATACTCCTTAAAGATTTTGGGGGGAGCTTTGGCCATAGGTCTCGGGCTTGCACTAATTTTAAATTTGATTACCGTCTTTCTGCCCCGCTGGTTGACTGAACCGATCAAGAAGCTTCTAAATCTGCTTGAAACTGTTCCGGATCTGATGTTTGCTTTTCTTCTCCAATTATTCATTGTTTTTATATTCAAAAAATTCGGTGTTGAGTTAATGCTATTTACCGCTTACGGGGAAGAGACGGTATATCTTGCCCCGATGATTACTCTCGCTGTCATACCGATGATCTCTTTTTTTCGGATTCTTCTTTTAATTACAGAAGAGGAATTTATGAAACCCCATATTGAATTCGCACAAAGCAAAGGGTTATCAAAATGGAAAATATTCCGTTCACATGTAATGAAAAATGTGTCACCGAGCTTTTTTTATCATGGAAAAATCATTATCTGGGGCATGCTCTCAAGTTTGTTCATCATCGAAACAATTTTTAATACGAGAGGAATAACGTACTTCATCACTGATGATTTCAGGCCGATTGTCATTGCAGTCTCCCTATTACTCATTTTCACCCCATTCTTTGTCATATATCAAGGAGTATATCTGTGGGTGAATGATGGAAGCGGGGAAGACCTTACTAAATATAAGAAAGACCGCAATCACTTTCGGGAATGGAGAATATGGGTATGGGCTGCCACCCTCAGAAAGTTATGGTGGCAGCATATGCATAACCCTAAGTTTGCAGCCGGATTCAGCATGATTTTTATCATGATCGCGTATAGTTTCATATTTCCGCTGTTTAAAGAAAAACCTATCAACTTTATTAATTACATGAAAAATGATGAAGGGCGGATTATCTCAGCACCGCCGCATCCTCCATCCAAAGAGATGATTTTAGGATCTGATTTTTTTGGATACAGCATCATGGATCAAATGATTGTGGGGGCTAAATATACACTTTTATTTGCGTTGATCGTTGCGTTTTTAAGGGTCGTAGGAGGGTTCTACCTTGGTGTGGTGTATCACTTTCATTTAAAAGAATACCGGAAAAACTGGCTGGACCGGATGGTGGATTCCATCCATTTCCTTCCTTTGAGTTTGATTGCTTATTTATTGCTGAGACCCGTATTATGGGGTTCTCCTGCTCAGGGATTTCAAAATTCAATATTTGAACGGCTGATTTTTGAAGCTATCCTGCTGACGATACTGGTATTACCCTTAACCACCGTGCTTATCGGGAATGAATTGAAGTTGATAGGAAAGAAAGACTTTGTTCTTTCTGCCAAGCTGCTTGGAGGAAGTAATAAGCATTTGCTGTGGACCCATTTATTCCCCCATTTGGCACCTCGGCTATTCATTATTTTCGGCCATCAATTCATTCAGACGCTGCTCATATTAGTTCACCTAGGTTTATTTCACTTATTCTTGGGAGGAACGATCATCACGCGCGGCGACATGCCTGACCCGCCTAAGACCGGTACCTTTGAGTGGTCAGGGCTGATAAGCTCTGCAAGGTATTCACTGATGACGGGTAAATACTGGGTCGTACTTGCCCCGCTTTTTGCTTTCATGATCGCTATCATCGCGATGCAGCTCATCGTCCAGGGAGTGAAGGAAATTCAGCAGAAGAAGGTCGGCGTACTCGTAAACAACACACCGATCAAGAGCAAAAAGAAGCGTGTGAAAAGGAAAGAGTACCAACCGGTCATGGAGGATTTCAAATTGACGAATCATCAGACTTTTAAAGGGTAAAAGGAGTTGTGAAAAATGAGCGCTAAGAGTCCGAAGCTTCCTTTGACGGATGAAGAAAGAAGTTCCTTGCGCCGGGAAAAAATAAGATTGAAGGAAATCAACACATATTCCCCGGAAGAACTGGGTGAAAGACTGGGGATCCCGCTTGAAAGAGCTCGATATCTGGTCGGGATGTCCAATTTCCAGCAGATTCCTTCCATCGGTCCGAACATGGCCCATAACGTCGTCGAAGATTTGCAGTTTCATACATTTGAAGAGATCAAGGATGAAAAAGGGGAAGACCTCATTATCGCACTCGAGAAAAAATACGGAGTGTGGATGGATCCCTGTGTAGAAGATTCCTTACGTTGTGTTGTCCACCATGCCCGGCATCCTGACAGTGAAAAGAATTGGTGGGACTTCACCGCTGAAAGAAAAGCATACAGGGCTGAACACGGCTATCCCACTGACCGTCCGACAAAGGCTTGGGACGAGAAGCGGTAAGGACGAAAAACTTTCTTGATTCACCTATTCTCCTATATAATCAATTCATATAAGAAAGGAGAGGATAGGATGGATTATGCAATCGTAACGGGTGCCACCAGGGGACTTGGGGAGTCAATCGCAAAGCTCTTCATTGAAAAGGGGATTTCACTGATCAATATTTCAAGATCGGATAATGAGGCACTAAAATCGATGTGTGAAGGAGAAGGAGTCTCCTATGAGTTCGTGCGATGCGATCTTTCCAATCCCGATGAAACCGGGAAGGCAGCGAAGAAGGCAGGAGAAAAAGTATTGGAAGCCAACGCCGAACGAGTCTTTTTGATTCAAAACGCCGGAGTGGTGACACCTATCAATCCATCGGGGCAGGTGGAGAATGCCGATCTT
Organism: Rossellomorea oryzaecorticis; assembly: GCF_045897515.1. NCBI lineage: Bacteria > Bacillati > Bacillota > Bacilli > Caryophanales > Bacillaceae > Rossellomorea > Rossellomorea oryzaecorticis. The sequence continues at coordinate 32,411 of NZ_JBJOSA010000027.1, forward strand.
GAGACAAGCGTGAATGTCAATCTGCTGTCCCCCATGATTGTTACAAATGAAATGCTGAAAGCCTTGCAAGAATCTGATAGAAGCAAGCTGATCATGGTCAATGTGAGTTCCGGGGCGGGGAGCAGGCCAGTCTATGGGTGGAGTACCTATTGTTCCACGAAGGCCGGCATCAATATGCTGACCGAAACCGTCAGTCTTGAACTTTCAAAAATGGGCAGCCGCCACAAAGTGATTGCGTTCAGTCCGGGAGTGATGGACACGGATATGCAGGGCACCATCCGTTCTTCTTCTGAAGAAGCTTTCGCAGATGTAGAAAACTTCAAGCGATACAAGGAGCAGGGGATGCTGAGGGGTGCGGATACAGTAGCTGGCGCCCTTGTGGATCTTGTAACGGAAAAAGACGTGGAGTCCGGCAAATTGTATCACGTGAATGACTTGTTATAAAAAGAAAAAGAGACAAATCCTTAATCGGTTTTGTCTCTTTTTATATTATGAGCGTGCTGTGCTTGCCTTTGGCGCTTTTGCCCGCGTGAACTTCGGCAGCGCAAAGCGGATCGCAGCCAATCCGCATACTGCTGTCAGGATCGGATAGAAAGCATATGCAATGATGCTCAGTGGAGAGATTCCCGCTGTTTCTGCGACGAGCAGCGCCTGGGCTCCATAAGGGATCAGGCCTTGCACGGAGCAGGAGAAGATATCGAGAATACTTGCCGATTTACGTGCGTCGACACCGTAATTATCACCGATTTCTTTCGCAAGCGGACCCGCAATGATGATAGAGATTGTATTATTCGCAGTGCAAAGATTTGTTGAGCTTACAAGTCCTGCAGTTGCAAGCTGGGCTCCTTTTGGCGAGCGGATCTTGCGTGTTGCAAGATAAAGCAGCGCCTGAATGCCGCCGTTATACCGGATCAGTTCTACAACGCCTCCGATCAGGACGGAAAGAATGACGATTTCTGCCATACCTGTCATTCCGTCAGCGACGCTTCCAAAATAGCTCGAAAGGGTAAAGCTTCCATCGGCTAACCCGATGATGCCTGAAAGAACGATGCCTCCGAATAACACCACGAACACATTTAGTCCTGCCAATGCCCCGATGATGACACCGAGATAAGGGAGGATCTTCACCCAGTCATACGTTCCTGCCTCAACCGCAGACTGATTGCCTGCCGTGATAAAGAACAAGATGAGCATCGTCAGGATGGCAGCAGGCAGGACGATGAAGAAATTCACTTTGAACTTATCTTTCATTTCTGTTTTCTGCGTGCGCACTGCCGCGATTGTTGTATCGGAAATGAAGGAGAGGTTATCACCGAACATCGCACCCCCGATGACTGTTGCCATGGCAATAGGCATGCTGATGTCAGTGCCGTTGCTGATTCCCACACCGATCGGCGCAAGCGCTGCGATCGTACCCATTGAGGTCCCCATGGATAATGAAACAAATGCTGCAATGATGAACAAACCAACGATAATCAAATTTTCCGGAAGTACAGATAAAGCCAGGTTCACCGTTGAATCAACGGCACCCATTTTTTCAGCGACTCCGGAGAATGCCCCTGCTAATAGGAAGATGAACACCATGATCATGATATCAGGGTGTCCCGCCCCTTTGGCGAAGCGTTCCACTTTTGCATTCAGTGACTCTTTACGGTTCATAAGCAGTGCCGCTACGGCTGCGATAATAATGGAAACGAGTACCGGGAATGCGTAGAAATCACCTGAAATGATTCCCGCACCGAGAAACAGTGCAACAAATATGACTAATGGCAGTAACGCCAGAAAATTTCCTTTTTCGTTAAACATTTGAACAACTCCTTTGGCATATGGTGTTGGAAAATAAAAAACCTCTTCTTGGGTAAGAAGAGGTTTCCATTAAAAGAAACTCTCCCCTTATCTTTCAAGCATCATGCTTGCTGGATGTGGCACAGCACTCAAAATGAGTCCGCTGCCGAGACATCACAGGGCCAGTCCCTCCGTCTCTCTGGATAAGAAGAATACGTTTATATTCATTTAAAAATTATACTTACATACTTTAAGGCGTTTAAGAGAAAAAGTCAAACGTAAATTTGTCCGTATTCTTTTAATGGGACTATAAAAGATTTCCAGTCCATTCGATCCAATCCGGGGAAGCCCTATGCTAACAGGATCCTTTATAATGGACGAAAGACGCAGGGTCTTTTTTTATCCATAAAAAGGATTTACAATCTTCTAAAATAGGTCTAGTATTATAGGGATAAAAAAACATCTGGGGGATACGGAAGTGGAAAAAACGGTGCGTAATCAAGTCTTTACTTTGCAAGGCTTTTATTTTTTGACTTTTTTTGGGGTGGGCAGTCTATACCCGCTGTTAAGCGTCTATTTAAGTGAAAGTGTCGGTTTGAATGGCTACCAGATCGGGACCATCATGTCGATCGGACCCATCATGATGATCTTCTTTCAGCCGGTCTGGGGGATGGTGAGCGACACGACAAACCGTCCGACCCAGGTACTCTCTTTTACGTCACTTGTTGCGGGGATTTTTGCACTGGGATACCTGGTGACTGACCTGTATTACGGGATTCTCCTGACAGCCATCCTTGTCGCTGTTTTCCAGAGCGCGATCATACCCGTTTCTGACAGTATCAGCCTGAAATATACGAGTAAAGTGAAATATAATTATGGAAATATACGATTATTTGGTTCATTGGGCTTTGGTGTCGCGGTATATGTGATGGGAAAACTGTCCGAAGGGTTCATCGGCCCGACTATCATTTTCTATACATTCTTCATATGTCTGGTGCTGTCGGCTGTACTTGCTTTCCGGTTCCCAAAGGAACGAGCCTCGGCCAAGCTCGATTTGAAAGCGGGTATGAAAGAATTGTTCGGACTGAAAAAATTCCTCATATTCCTGGTCGTCACCTTCATGGTATTCGGACCGAATCTCGCCAATAATACATACTTCGGATTATTCGTCGAAGATTCGGGCGGGACATATGCAGGGATAGGGCTCGCATTCTTGATTGCTGTATTATCGGAAGTTCCGTTCATGAGAATCGCAGGCAGCTGGATCGACAGGTTCGGACTTTTGTCGGTCGCGGCCCTCGCAGGAGCTGCCTCCATGATCCGCTGGCTCTTTTATTTCACTGAACCGAGCCTGTGGCTTGTATACAGCTCTGCTGTCATGCAGGGTCTTGCGATCGGTTTGTTCGTCCCGGCAGGCCTCCGTTATATCCGGGAAATTACGCCCGCTCACATCACCGCAACGGCCGTCACGATTTATTCGGCGATCGGAAACGGACTCGGCAACTGGTTCAGCACGTTTGTGGGAGGCTTTATCCTGGAGACCTTCTCCATCTACGCCGTGTATCTATTCTTCGCCTTCCTGTCCATGATCGGCATCCTCCTTTGCTTTGTCTTGATGAAAGAAGAAAAGAAGCAGGCACTGGCTTATTAAGGAGAAAGACGTTCCCTGAAACGGTAACGGGTTCGGTTTTGAAGTACACCATTTGAATTAGCAGTGCTTTCGCACGGTAATTTCCAGTTCAATTAGTAGACACTTTAGCAGTGAAATGAGCACGTAAAAAAGCTCGAAGCCATTATGTTTCGAGCTTTTTTATCATCATTCTTTATTAATAATTAGCACCCTTATGTAGAACAAGGAGAGCCGGTTCCCTGGCGTTTGAAAATTAGTGGAAGAATTCCGTTTAAATCGAAAAATGCGGCTATTTCACGAATAATAGCCGGAGTTTTTCCGCTTATAGTAAAATATCCATTAAATATTGTTACATATTGAGCAGTTAAGCGGAACTTCTCCCCTTATTTCAGCGTTTTAACCCTCCTCCAGCTGCCTTAGACGGAATTTCTCCGCTTATAAATTTACCGCCAAAATAGAATCATCTAAGCAGCATGCTTTATTGCTGGTTTACTTTAACAAACATCATTTTCCCCAAAATCTAAAATTAGACAAAACTGCCCCGTTAGTTGAATAGGCCTTGATTTGTATATCAATAAGCACTCGAATACACACGTTGCCAATAACTTCTGTCACCTTGCTAAAAGGAGTGCGAATTCGGGTGCTAAAACTCTTATAAGATCATTGAAAACCTTGATATCAACAAAAAGAAGCAGTCCAATATAGTTACGAATTGGACTGCTAAATTACGGGCGAATCAAGTTTTTGTACTCGAAAACCGAACCCGTTACTGAACGGAGAGCGTCTTTTTTATAGCAGAAAAGGTATTTAACGAAGTGACATCAAATTAATAGATAAGGAAAATGATAAATGTGTCAGGAAGAGGAGAAGAATATGCAAGATAAAATCAATCTTATTAAAGAGAAGATACCGAACTTCATCATCCACCATTACTCTAAAAATGAACAAGGTCAGAATAATGATGTGTTGATCATCAATGACGAATGGGTTTTCCGGTTTCCAAAGTATAAAGGGGGGATCGAACAGCTGAAGAAAGAGACAGTGATTCTGGAGAGTGTCTCACCAAAGCTCTCCATCCCTGTACCGAAGCCGGAATTTCAATCCTTTCAACCGGAAGAACCGGGACAGGTTTTTACAGCTTACCGCCTTTTACCCGGATCTCCATTATGGAGAGAAGAGATGACAGGCCTTGATGATACAGGGAGGCGGCAGGCAGCAGGGGACCTGGCTGTATTCCTTAAAGAACTGCACAGCATTCCCGCGGACACTGTACTCAGCCCGGCTCAACAGAATCCGGTCGTTGAAGAAATGGAAGATTTGTATAGAAGGCTGGAGACAAAGGTATTTCCGTTCATGAAACAGGAGGCGATTGAAGAAACGGAAAAGCGCTTTACTGCTTATTTCAGGTCCTTTCAATCTGCGGAAGCAAGTATCGTGCACGGGGATTTCGGATGCTCGAATATTCTATGGGAGAATGAGAGGGTATCCGGCATCATCGACTTCGGCGGGGCCGGTATCGGGGACCCTGCCTATGATGTGGCGGGGATATTAGCGAGCTATGGTGAAGAATTTATGAATATGATGATTCCTCATTATCCTGAAATAATTTCATTTCAAGAGAGAATCCATTTTTACAAGAGTACGTTTGCACTGCAGGAAGCATTGTTTGGGGCGGAAAACGGAGACAGGCAAGCTTTTGAAAGTGGACTGGCAGGGTATAGAAAATAGTTTTCGGAAAAAATTTTATCAGAAAAGGTTTGAATTTTCTCAACAAGTGGTACAAATACGGTAAGAAAATTATAATCAATCAACTTAAATAGATCGAGCCATAGACCACTAATTATAAAAGGAGACAATTCAAATGAATAACAACTTCGTGTACTCGAAAAATTATGCAAACCTTGGAGATAAAATTGAATTCAAACGTAAGAAGCATATAGTAAACGGAGTGGTGACCACTTTAAGAGAAAACACCGTCATCATTAAAGTAGATAATGAGACTGCCAAGAAACTGGATCTTCCAGATAACCAGACGGTTGTCGCCCATAAAAATTACGTCATCGTCGAAAGAGCAGAGAATGACAAACAGCCGGTATTCGTTTATGACGGCTGGAACAGTGCGTTAAAAGCATAATAAGAAGAAGGCTGACCCCGAATCTGCGGGGTCAGCCTTTTCTTTATTGTTTATTCAGCCTTGCTGCATACTCCTCGACCATTTCAACGGTCACTGTTTTCCTCTGCGGAACGACTCCCTGTCGTGCAAGGGTGTTGATTTCCCGGGTTGCCTCGTTGATCCGGTCTGTCGTAAAAGCCTCGCCGGCCTGACAAAGCTTCACCGCTTCATCGATCGCCATCTCCCGTTCTTCGTCCAGTTTCATAAACTTTTGTACAAGCTGGTTTTGCCTGGTTGAATGTTTAGTGATGTCTTTATGTACACTCATGGTCTCATTCCTCTCAGTCCGTTAATTTTCTATGTCTTTATTATGCTTTTATCTGATGGAATTGGCAATGCCGGTTTTATACAACGCAGTTGATTTCCGTGCAAGACTTCGCTTTCCGCGGGCGGGCGGTGAGCCTCCTCGTCGCTGTGCTCCTGCGGGGTCTCACCAGCACCGCTTTTCCCGCAGGAGTCTGCGTCTTGCACTCCAATCAACTGCTGGAACGAACTAAAACAAACAGTTTCCTCAATCAATCATTAGATAGGTATATCTGGCATTCAGGACGAATATGAATGAAAATCCGCCAACCCGCACTGAAATATACCAATTATGTTATTGACTTGAACCTGTTGTTTTAGTAGTTTCAAAGTAAGTGAGGGGAAGGGGGAGTCTTGTTGGCAGCTATTATCGTACGGACAATTTTTCTGAGCGTGCTTTGGGGGACGTATATCTACGATTCTTCTCAAAATTCCATTTCGATGATTGTGTTGATGTTGATCTGTTCTCTTTCATTTGCACTCTTCTTCATCACACCTGTTTCAAGGAGCAGGCTTTTCCTTTACATATGCCAGACCCTGCTGCTTCTGATTTCAAGCTTAGTGAGCCCGGAACCGCTGCTGGCCTGGTGCATCTTCTGTTATTTCCATCTTGAAGCAAGCATCCAGCTTCTTCCCGGAACATACCGGATGTTCATGTATAGTGGCATTCTTTTCTTTGGGATTGAAGCTTTTCTTTTTGGGGATTCCTATACACCTGCTGTCATCCCTTTCTTCGCCATGTTCTTCTTTATGACATGGAAAGTGAATGAGGGGAGTCATGATTTGAAGGAACAAAGAAATCTTTATGATCAGCTGCTAGGAGAATACAGGAAGCTGAAAAGAGTGCTGTATGTTACGGAGCGGAATTCAAAAGCCGAGGAAAGGACGAGGATTGCAAGGGAAATCCATGATTCTGTCGGTCACAATTTGACGGCACTCCTGATGAAAATCGAGATGTTATCCATTCAGCATGGCCGTTCCCTTTTCAAAGAAATAAAAAACCTTGCCGCAGACAGCCTGGATGAAACAAGGGAAGCGGTGAAGGCGCTTAAAGAAGGGGAAATCGAAGGAATCCAATCTGTCATCCAGTTGATCAGGAAACTGGAATCGGAAAGTGCCGTCATGGTTGAGCTGACGACCCAGCAGGGGGTGCTCTCAACCCGGCTGTCGAACAAACAGAATATTGCGGTGTACCGCTGCATTCAGGAAGGGATAACGAATGCCATGAAACACAGTTCCGTTAAGGAAGTGAAGGTGATGCTCGGCAAGACGGCGCTCGGGCATCTCCATTTTAAAATCACCAATCAACTCGATGATGTCCGTCCCTTCCAAATGGGCTTCGGATTAACCAATATGCAAGAACGGGTGGAGGAGCTTGGCGGCAAGCTTGAAATCCATCAAACAGATAAAGAATTCATACTGAGAGGGGCGTTCCCGTTGGAAGAGGTGGCTACGGCATGAAGAGGATCTTATTGGTTGAAGACCAGGGGATCGTAAGGCAGGGTCTGAAAATGATGATTGAACAGGACGACGCGTTAAGGGTCGTTGCCGAAGCTGAAAACGGATGTGAAGCCGTCGATCAAATGGGTATTCATGTCATTGATTTGGTTGTCATGGATATCCGCATGCCTGAAATGAATGGACTGGAAGCGACCCGGCTCATAAAAAGACAATGGCCACAGGTGAAGATCCTTATTTTGACCACTTTCAATGATGATGAATATGCATTGCAGGCGTTAAAAGAAGGAGCGAACGGATTCCTGCTGAAAACCTCTCAAGGGGATAAGCTGATCGGTTCCATACACAGCTGCTTGAAAGGCGGCATGAGCCTGCAGGATGAAGTGGCAGCGAAAGTGGTTCCTAAACTGCTGTCCCGTAAGAAAAACCCTGAAGCAGATCATCCTTTAACCGAAAGGGAGCTATCGATTACCCGGCTGGTGGGCCAGGGGAGGACAAATAAAGAGATAGCCGGTGAGCTTCATTTATCCGTCGGCACCGTAAAAAATCACCTGACCCAGATTCTTCAGAAACTGGAACTCCGGGACCGGACACAGCTGGCTATATATGCAGTCAAACATGACATCGCCTGACTGACCCGATCATGGGCCGGTCATTTTTTTGCGCTTTTTGAAGGTTGTTTTCTAAAAGGTTGTTGCTTTTCAAAAATTTGATTGCAGCCTGAATATAGCTTGAGGACGTGCTCTTTTCGAACTCAAGTTCCAACAATAATAGGACAGACAAGCTGAAAATACCATGTGTAAAACAACAAAGTATGCAAAAGAACTTTTCTTAAAAAGTGACGGAGGTCATACCGATTCAGGCAAAGTAGTGACAGAGGTAAGTGTGAGGATTTAATTATACGAAATACAATAAGAGTATAAAGGACAGAGGGGCTGATTTGATGCTGGAAGTGGTGAACCTTTCAAAACGTTTCAAGAAAAATAAAGCGGTGGACAGTGTGAATCTCTTTTTGGAGAAAGGAGAAACAGTGGGGCTTCTCGGGCCAAACGGAGCCGGGAAATCAACGACGATTTCCATGGTTTCTTCACTCATTTCCCCGACAGAAGGAGATGTAAGACTGCATAATGACAGCATCCTTCAAGAGACGGGTAAGCTGAGAAAGGTACTGGGGGTGGTCCCTCAGGAGATTGCATTATACACCGATTTAACGGCTAAAGAGAACCTTGAATTCTTCGGAAAGATCCACCGTCTGAGCGGCAGGGAATTAAAGGGGAAAATAAAGGACATTTTAGAGCAGATCGGTCTGACAGACCGCCAGAACGATGTTGTAAAGACGTTCTCTGGAGGAATGAAGAGAAGACTTAATATAGGGGTGGCACTCCTGCATGACCCTGAAATCCTCATCATGGATGAACCGACGGTGGGAATCGATCCACAATCCAGAAATTATATCCTGGAAGAGGTAAAAAGGCTGAATAAGGAAAAAAACATGACGATCTTATACACCAGTCATTACATGGAAGAGGTGGAGTTCCTGTGTGACCGTATTTATATCATGGATAAAGGCACCATTATCGCTTCTGGAACAAAAGATGAAATCAAGTCTATCCTTTCTTCTGAATCTACCATTCTCATCAAGCTGGATAAGAATTCGCCGGCATTTGTGGAAAAGCTGAAAGAACTTGCAGTCTTCAAGTCCGTCACCTCCCATGAGAAAACGGTCACGGTCGTCATTCCGAAAGAAGTGCACCCATTCAATCAGATCTTTCAAATCGCTGATGAAACGGAAGCCATCATTGTCACGATCGACCGGCAGACACCGACCCTGGAAGATGTATTCCTGCATCTCACAGGAAGAGCATTGAGGGATTAGGAGGGGTAAGAGATGATTGTCCAATTCATAAAAAAACAACTTCTCATGATGATCCGGAATCCACAGGTCCTGCTTATTCTGATCGGGATGCCGCTCATCCTGATCACGATTCTCGGATTCGCCCTCGGCAGCGTGATGAACGGGGAAGATGTGAGCGTGAAAGCAAAAGTAGCGATCATTGAACACGGGGACAGCGCACAGGAACTAAAAGATTTTGAAAAGAAACTGGAAACCTCCACCCTTCCCCCGGAAGCAAGGGAAGCCGTCTCTCAATCTGCCAGAAGGCTAATGCCGGTTGAACTGTTAAAGAGTGAGGTATTAAAGAGGCCGGAACTGAAAAAATATATATCCGTCGATGAGGTGGAGCCGGGTGACCTGGCAAAGACGAAAGAGGACGATTCCTACTCTGCCATCATCGAAATTCCAGAGGGATTCACGCTTCAGAGTCTTTCTTCTATGTTCCTCGAAGGAGAACAGACTCCGCAGCTCAAGCTTTACCGGAACGAAGGAAAAGAACTGACCTCCAATCTAGTAGAAGATTTATTGGTGAGTTTTCAGAAGCAATACTCGCTATCCGCGGTCATCGGCAGGTCCAGTGAGACCGCTCTTAGTACAGACACAATGGATACCGGGGTAAAGGGGACGGTGTCAAATGTGGAAGACCGGGAACCCCTGACTTCTGTGACTTATTTTGCGGTAGGGATGAGCGTCATGTTTGTTTTGTACATTGCCTCCAATATGGGATCATTCGCCTATCAGGAAAAAGAGGACCACGTATTCGACCGGATGATACTGGCGAACGTCCCGGTCTGGAAATACTTTGTCAGCATCCTGGTGACCACGGTCATTCTGGCGATTTTGCAGCTGGGTATCCTCTTTGGGGTCTGTGCAATCATTTTTGATGTAACATGGCCTGATATCGGCTCCTTTTTACTGGTGACGACTGCACTCAGTCTGGCAGTGGGGAGCATCGGGGCACTGTTGACATCGTTAAATTATCGGGCGAATTCTGAGACATTCTCAAACTTTTTCTCTACTGTTGCGGTCACGGTATTTGCTTTTGTCGGCGGGAGTTTTGGAGAAATGTTCTCCTCAGACTTTATTCAAAAAGTCGGAGTACTCACACCGAATGGTGCCGGCATGGCAGCCTATTTCAAGTTGTTCCAGGGCTACCCGTTATCATCCGTATACAGTGAAATGCTTACGCTGCTGATTTTCACCCTCATTATCCTGACTGCAGCTGCGTTACTATTCCCGAAGAGAGGTGGAATGGCGAAATGAGCGGAATCCTTTTTGCGAAAATGAAAATGTTCCTTCGAAAACCCTGGCTCTTTGTCATCATGTCAGCGGTCTGTGTGATGTTTGCTTTTTTCACAAGTAATGGCGGGGTCGATAAAATTCAGATTCCATACAGTGTTGCTGGTGAATCCGCGAAGACAGACCAAGTTATTAAGGAGCTGTCCCAAGAAGAAGCCTTCCTTTTTCATGAGGTGACACAGGAGGAGTTAACAGAGCTGGTGAGTGAAGGGAAAAGGGATGGAGGCATCATTTTAAAAGAAAGTGAGTTCAATATCATCACTTCATCCCGAACCGGCACGACTTCCCTGCTGCAGCAGGCAGTCGGTAAAGCATATGGCAGCATAGCACATAGGGAAGCATTGAAAGTGTCTGCAGATTCCAAAGGAATCGATGCAGAAGAGGTGGACTCATGGTATTCAGAAGCAGAATCGTCCCCGGTATTTTCAATCAATCAGTCTTCATTCAAAGGCAGCGATACGTTCATCTATGACCCGAAACTGCAGTCGCTTTTTGGCTTTTCATTGTTTTTTGTCATCTACACGATCGCTTATAATGTCGCGACGATCCTTTTTGAAAAAAGGGAAGGGGTCTGGGACCGGATGATCCTGTCGCCGATACGCAAGTGGGAAATGTATGCCGGGAACCTGGTTTACAGCTTTATCCTCGGGTATATCCAGCTGCTATTGATCTTCTTCGTGTTCAGGTATATAACCGATGTGGAATTCTATGGCGGATTCACCACTGTCCTGCTTCTGCTCATTCCTTATGTCTTTTCCATTGTGGCACTGTCGATGCTGATCACCGGACTGGTGAAAAAAGTTCAGCATTTCAACGCAGTCATCCCGATTGTAGCTGTAAGCATGGCGATGATCGGCGGGGCTTACTGGCCGCTTGAAATCGTCACTTCTAACATATTGTTGGCGTTGTCGAAAGTGGTGCCGATCACTTATGGTATGGAAGCATTGAAAGGAGCAACCATTAATGGATGGGGTGCAGAACAATTAATGTTTCCCGTTGCAATCCTGATATTAATGGGTGTGCTGATGATCGGCGTTGGAATCAATCTGATGGAGAAGAGGCATATATGAAAAGAACAGGCTCCCGAGGGGGCCTGTTCTTCTGTGTGTGCCAGGCATGCGCACAATCTACAGGGTTCAAGTCCCGAGCCGTGAAGGCAGTAGTAACGGTTAGCTGAAG
>NZ_JBJOSA010000028.1:0-43266 GCF_045897515.1 Rossellomorea oryzaecorticis
TGTTTCCAGATATATTTAAATTTGGGTGTATCTGTTTGATCATGCCGTGTCTCTTCTGTTGAACACTTAAGAAATCCAGAGAAAAACAAAGATATTTTAAGTAACCTGCCATTATCGTGAGGGAGGCTCACGGGCTACCCGCGGAAAGCGAAGTCTTGCACGGAAATCATTAGCGGTAAAAAGAACCTATACTCAGATTGTTCGTCTTTGGATGGTAACTCTTTAGTTTTGTCTCAACCTCTTTTGCCTTTAACACCTACTTTAAACCTGAATTTTTGTGTGTAAAATGAAATCCCATTGTATCTATGAGTCTTATGGATCTATTTTTCCCCATCCTTATTTATAAATGTAATTACCAACCATAAATACCACCTTTTACTCATCGACATGTACCAAATAAAAATGTTTAAATATAATCACGATAAGATTTTGGTTTGTAAGCTGTATACAGGCCATCATCCCAGAGGCATCGGCTTGGTGAGCCGGTGCCTTTTTCTATTCCGTTAATAAACCTAGATATGTCTAATAAAAAAGTTCCGGGATATCCTATCCCGGAACTTTTTCTTCGACTATATTGATGCTGCTTGCGGTAAAGGAATCCGAACGGTAAAGGTGGTCTTTTCCTCAGAAGAATCACAGTATATATCGCCGCCATGCTTTTCTATCAGCTTTTTACAAATGAAGAGCCCAATACCTGTTCCAAGTTCTTTAGTTGTATAGAACGGTTCAAAAATCGCCTTGATCGTGTCTACTTGAATCTGCGGACCGTTGTTAGAGATGCTGAGGTTTAGGTGGCCATTTTTTATGATTGTTTCAATGGAGATTTCCCTTTCATCTTCGACCTGCTGGAGGGCATCAATGGAATTCATGATGAGGTTCAGGAAAACCTGCCTGAGCTCATCTTTATTGCCGGAAATTTTCACATCAGCGTCAATATTGACGCTTGTCAGCACTTCTCCAGCTAAAAGACTTGGATACAGAAATTCGATCAACTCATTGAAAAGTCGTGAAAGATCGATTTCTTCTCTCTTACTGTCGATGATTTCTTTTCTGGATACATGGAGAAACTGCGAAATGCGGTAGTTCAGCTGATCCAGTTCATGCTGCATGATATCCAAATAAGGAAGATCAGGGTAATCATTTTGCAGCAGTTTAGTAAAACCGATAATGGAGGTGAGGGGATTCCTGAATTCATGCACGAAGCTGGAACTCATCTGCCCAAGTATCGTAAGCCGCTCTTTGTGGGTCTGATCGATATAGAGTTCTTTTTCCTGAAGCTGTTCTTCCCGTATTTCCGTGTACTTTCTCACCGCTAAATATGAGAATCGGTCAAACAGTGAATTGATTTGCTCCAAGTAAGACTGTAGCTCTGTCCATTCAATCCCAGATCTGCTCACCCATTTGATGATTTCGCTTTTCCCAATATTGACATTGTAAACAAAATCACTGATATTCACATTGGCTTGCACTCGTTCGCGAGCTGTCTTATAGGCAAGCGCAGTGATTTCATCCTCGCTCAACGGATTTACAATCGCTCGTTTAACCAACTGAAACATCCGCAGACCGTTTTGAAGGACTTCTTCTTTGTAAATATCATTTTCTGCAATCACGCTTTTCTCTCTCCAATTATGTAAAAACTCATCCGAATGATCATCCAAAAAAGATATCAATCTATCAGAAGTACCAGCCATTAAAGACATCCCCTTGTTCCCGACTTTTCGTTCTCTCTTTTTTATTATCATAACAGAAATAGACAGAACAGGAGACTTCTTTTTCTGCCTGCCCCATTGCTAATTGTTTTAGGCGTGAAAAAAAGAAGCCTTTATCAAGTCTTCTTTTGAATTGCACTATTATGTTTGGAAGTGATTTTCTATAGTTATTGGACTTTTGGGTATTGGCAAGTGAATGTGCTGAAAGACATTTTCTTCAGCAGGATGAAGCTCTGTCAGTCTATGATCATTGTATGGAGGAAAGTCTGCAAAATAGTTCATCAAGGTAGCCGACCGCTCCCGCTGCTTGTTCAGGACGTCAATTGAAGATTTTATCTCAAACGAGAAGCCGTTTTTAAAGTGAATGAGTGTTGTATTTCCAGAAGAGGTGAATTCTTTAATATGTAAGTGGAATAACCAGATGCAGTCATAATGTTCAGGGGACATGGTGGGAAAAGCGTAAATATTTTGTTCCTTACTAATCATCAGGGGTGTCTTTCTATGATATCGAAGTGCATGCCGTACCGCTTTAATTTTCCCGTCATAAGAAGCACCGTTAGACATGCATGCCTCTTTTATCAATCTTAACATAGGCTTTTCGCTGAAAATCTCCTTTCCTGATAAATCTAGTAAAATTGTTTGGTACACCTCATGATATGCCGGATACATCGCCATTGTGGTCGATGTGATCAAGCCATTCCCATTCCTCACCGCCAACACCATCCTTTTCGAAAATAGAGTAAGTTGGATTTATCAGAAAATAACGAGAAACACAACTTTATACCTATTATAACGCAACAAGAAATTATTACCAGTTATTTTTACATATTTCTGTAAATTTCGTCTTTGATTTAGTCGAACGTTGTCTATTTATAAAGTATTGTAAAAAATGCTAAAAAGGAATTCTGTTACAACTGGTCTATTAGAATTTATTGCACCCAACCTTAACGTACTAGTTTCTTAATTCCTCACTAAACTCCACAAAGTCTTCATACGTTTCGTTTAAGTACCGTCTATTTCTTTCCAGCTCCTTTTGTTCACTGACTGCATACTGTGCCTGTGCTTCCCAATATTGACTGAACAAATGATGAAGATGCTCTTTTTCTCTATTTAGTTTAGAGGGATAATTTGCTTCAACCACAAAGTATAATTGGTCAAAGGCTAATTTAATATATTCCGAACTTGTATTATAATAGTCCTTTGTGATTTGCTTCTTACTATATTGTTCTGTCACGTGAGTATGGATTTCAAGCTCCTTAAGAAACCTTGAGTATGAATCTAATGTGTGTTCTTGCTGAGACTTTAAATGGTTAGATAAAATTAATAAGAGGGTAATTATTAATATAATTATAGATACAGCAGGGATTGATTTTTTCATCAGCTTCTTCCTTTTCACTAAAATTTTCAAACAGCTCTTCTCACATTCTATCAGATAATTAATACATATTTTCATAAAAAAGCCTCTACACCAGACAGTGTAAAGGCTTGGGATAACATTTAAGAAATATTCTTTTCGATCGTTTCATCCTTTTTTGATGAGAGATCGATGGTGGAGATGGCTTTCCAAATTGTAAAGCCTGAATATAGGATGAGCAGGATACCAGGTATAATGAACATCAATGCACCATTCTTCGAGTTCATGAAGTTCATGAAATATCCAATGAATGGAACGGTAAACCCTTTATATTCAGCAACGACGTTCTCGGATAGTACCGGCTCAAGGTCAGGCGCATCATTGTTATCACCTTTTGTCTTATACATGACGTGTTCCCCGTTCTTGATCACTTCCAGGACTCTGTGGGTGATGAGAATGTCTTCTTTCTCTTTGAACGTGATGACATCCCCTTCCTTGAAGCGGGTCATATCGCCTCCAGGCTTCACTGCGATGATCGATCCAGTCTGGATGCCCGGCTCCATCGAACCAGACAAAACCGTTTTTATTTGATACCCGAAGAACTGAGGTTCGCCGCCGGCAGCTTTAGATGAGACGACTACGAAGATCATCATGAACAGAACAGCGTACAAAATCACTGTAATACTGGTACTTACTATTTTTTTCACTAATTTTAATTTCATTGGTATCTCCCTTACCTTTCTATTATGGTTGCTCTTTATCATCCGGGGTAGAGTCTACAGGCTCTTCTTTCTCAACTGGCGGTGCAGTTTTTGGTTCACTTGCCGTTTTAGCTTCTGTTTCTTTAGCCGGCTCTGGTTCAGGCTCTGCTGGAGCTGGGGGTTCTTCAGGGGCTGGCTTCTCTTCTACAGGTGGTGCCGGTTGTTCTTTATTTTCCTCTTTACTCTGCTCTGGTGATTTTTCCTTAGGAACTGTTACTTCCTGCTCTTCTTGTTTATCATTTTTCTTTGGAGGTTCTGGCTTGGTTTTTCCTCCGCCTTTACCCTCGTCTTTTAGTGTCTCTTGTACACAAGTGATCGTGATGGTTTCGCTCCATAATTCGTGTCGGGTGTCTTCTTTGTTTCCGTGCCCAGGGCGTTGTAAGGCTTTGAATTTGTAGTTTCCTGGCTCATTGACAGACAAACTTAGAGTAGTTGTACTATCTCCATCTATCGGCTGAATGTTTCCATTGAAAATGCTGTTTCCGTTCATAGGATTTCCACTAGCTGCATAGTATACCGCATATTCTGTAGGACCTTCCATTGTACTTCCTGTGTTTTTAATACTCACAGAAATCTCTGTCGCGGTACAAGCTTCGACTGATCTTTCGTGATCTTTATTCGGGAAGCTTAAAGAGCTTTTATCCCAACTGCTCCATGTGCCGGTAGTAATAACACCGGATACTTGATCCTGATCGTTAAAATATGCACCCGTACTTCCATCTAAGAAAGAGCTAGTTATGGTAGTTGCATACCAGATGGCCATTAATTGACAGAGCAACTTCCACTTTTTGAATGGGGTTTTATGTTTTCTAGTTCTTGGGAATCTTATGGGGATCACATCCTTTGGATACGTAAAAAAATTTAATCTTTTGAAGAAGATAAATTGTTTTATCTTCTTCAGAAAACTAATTTTTATTGTACTAATTATGATAAGAAAGGTGGGAGAATCCCCACCTTTCTCCAATTTTTTTATCGCGCTACGCCTTCACCCTGTTTACCTTCAAATGTCCATTTAAGTTGTAAAGAATCACCTTGGAATTGATTTTGTTCTGTACCACTGTCAACAAATTCATATTGAACATAAAGTGTATCCGATGTACCAGAAGCAAGGTTCCCTCCAATTCTTTCGAACCAAGGTGAGAAGATATGACCTTCAATAACATCAGGTGACATGGATTGTAAGTCTGATAGTGTTGTACTAAAGATAGGTGCATCTAATTTATCTGCATTAATTAAGAAGTTCACTCTTATATGATCCCCTAGGTCATCGTTACCATTATTACCATTTGCATCGCTAACTGTATAGGAAGTAGCCAATTTAATAGAGTCAATACCTAAGCTTCCATCATTTTTTAATTGAAATGAACGCAACATTGTATCCCCTGGTTTTATATTTGAAACATTTATAATTTCAGTAGGTGCTGCATTCAAATCCAAAGTACCTGCTGCGAAGGTAGCGTTAGTATCTACACTATCACTAAAGTAAGCATATGTACCTCCCCCAACCAAAGCTAACCCTAGTGCTGCTGATGCTACGCCTAAACCTAATTTTTGCTTAATACCCATTTCCGAATTCCTCCTTGTTTTCACCCTTAGTTTTTTTGGTTCGATCTAGAGTTTGTTTTGTTCTCTTTAGCGAACCTTACACTTGAAGTATAAGACAAATGTCACAACTTGAAAAACCTTAAATACAGCCGTTTATTCGTTAAAAAGAACATTTATCGTTCGTTTTCTCAATTTATCTCTATTATTCTTATTATTTTGTAAATTATTAAGAACATTTTGTTCATTATAAAATACAAATCAGCACAATTATACGGTTAACTTATATGCATTAACTCCCCCTCCATCTATACACCTTCAAATTCCAATATTATATGCATTTAACTTAATAACCCTTAAAAGTTAAAATAGTCTTGTTCCTAACCTACTTATATAGTTATATATCCCTATGCCTATAAAAGGAGGTGACAAACATGGATCAATTTCTAAACTTCAATAAGATGATCACGCCCACGATCATTAAGGCGATCTTTTGGGTAGGCGTGGTTATTTCAGTTATTTCCGGTCTTATTATGATTATTTCAGGAGCAGCAAGCGGTGGAATCCAGATCTTCGGGGGATTACTTACCATTGTGATCGATCCGCTTCTCACACGTATTTATTGTGAACTTCTTATCGTATTATTTAAGATGCATGAGGCTCTTCAAACCATCAAGGAAAACAGCACGAAAGAACGGATGGGAGCTTAATCCAACATTACCGCTATTATTCTTTATTTTATACATATGATAGCCAAAAACCCCTTCTCGAAAAAAGAAGGGGTTTTTCTATTATTCTTCTATTTTATAACGGACTTAAATTCATACGT
Organism: Rossellomorea oryzaecorticis; assembly: GCF_045897515.1. Lineage (NCBI taxonomy): Bacteria > Bacillati > Bacillota > Bacilli > Caryophanales > Bacillaceae > Rossellomorea > Rossellomorea oryzaecorticis. The sequence goes on from NZ_JBJOSA010000028.1 coordinate 6,196, forward strand.
ACCCTGGCCGGATTGAACAGTGTATTTAACGTAAACTCCATTCGAAGCCAACAAGCCGCCATAATTATAGGTGATACTTATTCCAAACTTCTCGTATTGAGAAATTTCTGTATCGATTCCGGCATTGTTGAGATCTGCCTGACTATACTCTGATTTTTTCGTCGTTCCTTCAAAAATCTCAACTTTCTTTACAATCACAGTGTTCTCGCTCATATTATTAAAGGAAGTGCTCAAGCTTTTAATAACGTTGTTGATTTGGCTGGTGCCGTGACCAAATGTAAGCATCGGTCTGTCAGAGACCTCAATTACGGTTTCTGCAGTATTTCCATTTGAAAGCGTTGCTGTGATGACTGCGGATCCTTCTTCATGGGAAGTAACCAGACCGGTTTCATCCACAGTTGCTACAGCAGGGTTATCTGAAGTCCAAGTCACATTAAGTCCTCCGGCAGCTTCCTCCGGTGTGATCACTGCTGATAGTTGGTAGGTTTTATTTGTATTCATTTTTGCATGACTTGTGCAGATTCGATAAGCAATTCTTGGATGCGTCCCTCTGCTGCTTCAAGTTTACCAAGCCCATTAATTGCAAGGTTTTCATCAAGTGCTAATGCAGCTTCTACCTTTTCACGTGCTGCATCCACAGCAGAGCGATGATCTAAAGTAATGGTATCAGGGAGAGCAGCAATCGCTTCTTCCGCTTGATACACAGCTTTCAGAATCACGATTTCGGATTCAGCTTCATCCAGATGTTCAATTCCTTTAATAGTTGCTTCTGGATCCACTTTCAGGACCTCATCTACTTTAGCCCTTGCCGTTTCGATCGCTTCTGCATCATCAAGAGTGACCGGATTTGAGATCACTTCAATTGCTTTTTCTGCTTCGTTAATAAGACCCGTCAGAAGAAGCGTACGTTCTGCTTTTTCCAGTTTTTTGATATTGGAGATTGCGGCTTCAGCATCCATGCTGAGAACGGAATCGACCTTTTCACGGGCAGCTTCCACACTTTCTTTATCTTTCATAGTGATGGTATCCGGCAATGCCGCAATCACTTCTTCAGCATCCTCAATTGCATAGAGAAGTTTAATGGAATGTTCTGCTTTTTCGAGGACCGAAAGATTTTTAATCATATCTTTACTTCCTCTTTGCAGCACTTCATCCACGAGGTATCTTGCTTCTTTTATTTTTTCTTCATCTTCCAACGTAATTGTTTCAGGTAAAGATGCTATTATATCGTCCGCTTTTTGGGCGTTGATTGCCTCAGGAGTCGTTTCAATGGTTAATTTTAAAGATGTTTTCAGGTCTGTTCCATTGATATCCCCATGAAGAATATATTCTCCAGGTTCGCTGTAATCAATCATTTCCCAGCCGACCGATCTTTCTTCAAGATTATTTCCCCGCATAAGGAGGGTGACGTTTGGAAGGGACACGTCCATATAGGTACGGGCTGTAATATCTTCCGGTTCAATCACTTTAATGAATACAGGATTATATGGGGACTCTGAACGAAAAATGAAAAGCGCAAACTCACCACGTGTGATCTCCTGGTCAGTTCCGAATAATGTCGCAGTCTTTCCCTGTGTAATATCATTGGCGATGAGCGCCTTTACAAATGGCATATACCGGTTGTTCACATCAACGAACGGGACACCCGCTTCTCCTTTTAGTTGATAGGCTCTGGCAATGATAATAGCCATTTCCCCACGGGTTAAGGTATCATCTGCACCGAAACGAGTTGATGTTTTCCCATTGATGATCCCTTGCTGCTTTAAAATATTAACTGCGTCTTTGGCACGTTCAGGGACATCATTGAACCCTGCATCAGGTGCCTGTTCCCCTAATAAATTTAAAGCTCTGGCAATCATGACAGCTGCATCAGCACGCTTGATCTGTTCAGTTATGCCGAACTTCGATTCAGAAAGACCGTTTGTAATGTCTTCCCTCACAAGATAATCAACAGCAAGTTCATATCTTACAGATACATCTTTAAATGTAAATGCCGAAGCTGTCGGAACGGCTGCCGTTATAGTCGCTGCTATTGCTGCCGCAGACAAGAACTTACGTAATCGTTTAGAATATTGACCCATTTTTTCTCTCTCCTTTATGTAGTATTCTAGATGTAAGATTAGTTGTTTTTTTAGGCTCTTTTCGCATAATTTGTTGCTATACAGACAAGAAAATACCGAAACTTGGGTATTTTTGGGTTGACCGTCCGTATCTAGTTTAAACTTGAGTTCGAAAAGAGCACGTCCTCAATCTGCATTCAGGTTGCAAGCCTATTTACGGAAAGCAACAATCTTTTAGAAAACAGCCTTTTTTATGTATTTTACTAATCTGGAATGTTACACCATTGGTAATTTTATCATAAAAATAAGCTAAAATTACCGTGGTGTTTTTGGTAATTTCAGCCTATAAAGTATAGAAATAGTGTACGTCAATTATAAAAAAGACAAAATAAAAAACCTTCATAACTCAAGGTTTATCGTCTTCCCGATATGTAAAAATAGGACGTATTCGGCAACTGGCAAGCATCGTCTTATGGACGGAAGCCCCTATAGTTTTGCGCCACCACTTTTCAATGGTTTTGCCTTTCTCGCACGCTCCATCAACTTGTCATTTGCTTCTAGCCGAATATCCGCTTTCTCGGCTGCTGTAACACTTTTATATATAGGCTGCCGCTTTCACTTTTGTAAAACTTGATTCCTATTAACTTTAATGGAGTCCATATTTCCTTCATATAGTACATCGGCATCGGTTAACTACCTCCACTCCTTACTATTTACCTATATTTTACACATATATTTCAGAAAATTCTATAATTTACGACAATCATTTATCGACAACATTTTTTGACAAAATATTAATTCATAAAAAGAGCAAGAAACGACTATTCGTTCCTTGCTCTCCACTTAATCCAGTGATTTATCCTTATAAAGTACATTCATCAGTTTAGAAGACGGATCTTTAAAACTGAAAAATAACTCATATCCATTCTTTAAGCGGTAGTACATAGTCCACAATCCATCCATTTCACTGTATCCCTCGTAATCAGGCTTCCCTATTACTTGTTTGATTTGTCCGGGGATCTTATTTATTTTACTGCCTTCCATCACGATGGCACCAATAGGGGATTCCGGACTGCTGTCGGAACCGAAATAAATGCATCCGTTATACGACCTTCCATAACCACCCTCGTAATACCCGCTCCATTTCGGCGTTGTTGAAAAATATTGTGTTACATTCTCTGTTCGCACCTGATCTACAGAGAACTCACATCCATTCAGGTAGCCATCATTGGCTAATTCGATAAAATGCGAATTGATCACCGACTTTGTTACATCCTCTCTCTCCCCGACGAGTACTTCATACGTATAGGCTTTTTCCCAGCTGTATCCACGGGGAATAATCGTTATATAGCCCACTCCCGGTTTGACTGCAGAAATTGTATTTTGATCTTCAAATTTTAATACACTGCTATCGATCAATACCCGGTCGGTCTCATTATTTAATTTGTTTAAATGAATTTGCTGGGAGGGTTTTAGGACGAAGAGCTTCCCATTATGATGATTCGCTTCGATTTCCCCGCCAGAAATTTTATAGTCTACGTTGATTGGTTCAATCACAGGCAGCGTTACCTTAAATTCTTCATTTAGTCCCCTCGCCAGGAAGGCTGAAAACTCTGCCCGCGTCAGCTCTTTATTTGGACGGAAGGTCCAGTCGCTGTATCCATTCGTGATTCCTGCCGAAAGAATCTTTCCAATTGAAGGATAGGCCGCCATGCTCTTTGAAACATCAAAAAACTGGATGTCTTTTGTCTCTTTAAGCTGGAAGGCCCTGCTGATAAAAATAGCCATTTGCCCCCGGGTGACAATATCATTCGGGCGAAAAGTCCCATCCGTGTACCCTTTGATGATATTCTTCTCCACCGCTTCTTCAATATAACCCGATGCAAAGCTTTCTTTTGCCACATCGTTAAATGAGCTCTCCCTCTGAACCCCTTCAAAACCAAGAGAGCGGCCAATCATGGCTGCAGCGGCTGCCCTTGTCACTTTCTCACCCGGTTTAAACGTTCCATCTATGTAGCCCGATATGATGCCCTCGTTCAGCAGATAAGAGATTTCCTTGTAAAAACTCTGCCCTTCCTGAATATCTTTCAAAGCTGCGGCCTGGGCGAATGGTGTAAGGAATAAGAGTAAAGCCGCTGTGATCACTATCGTTTTTATAAACTTCATATGTACACCTCCAAGTTATACATATACACAATTGAAAGCAGTTATGCTTCTATTGTTATTTCATTTCTAGGTAAATACCTTTTTTTCTTCTTTTATATAGGGATTTGCCTTTCTGAAAACACATAGTTTCTCCTGTTAAAACATCCTTTTTCCCTTTTTGCCGACGTTCTGCATTCCTAATAAGGTTAAGCTACCGGTAATTCATAGAAAGGCGCGCTGATCAGAAGGAAGGCACGTTTGGATTCATTTGATACGGTCCAAAAACAATACGAAAATATGATTCATAAAATCATCTACTCTCTCAACATTTACAGGAACAAAGAAGAATTTTATCAGACGGGGTTGATTGCCCTTTGGGAAGCCTATGAGAAATTCGATACTGAAAAAGGGGCTTTCCCTGCATTTGCTTTTTCTTATATTAAGGGCAGGATCATGACTGAAATGACAACTTACCACCGCCATGCGGATCGGAATGTATATCAAAAGGAGGAGTTTTGGGAACAGATTCAAGATGATTGCAAAGAAGATTATTTTCCTAAAGAACAGATACTCTCCTACTGTACTAATCTTACTGAAAATCAGAAAAAGTGGGTTATCTATACTTTTCTGCATATGCTTACAATTCAGGAAATCGCCACTCTGGAAAACGTATCTACCTCTGCGGTTAAGAAATGGAGATATGGGGCGAAAGCGAAAATACTAGATAATTCATTATGAATTTGACCATTACAAAAGCTCCTGCACAGTCTATTACGCAGGAGTCTCTTTGACGTTCTTTAATATTCATAGATAGCAAGAACTAAATTGAAGCTCTCTTATTCATAAGGTCTAAAATTTTCAATTCATGATAAGAAATTTTTTGCTTTAATTGCTTTTGCAGCTGATTATCCAGACAACTTTCTAAGAGTGCTTGATTGTAGAGGATCCTCAGGGAATGCCATTTAAGTCTGAGTTTAGGTAGAATCTTTTTCATTATTTCCTAACCCCCTTTTATAATTCTTTACTGTATCTAGCAAAAAATCTGAAGGTAATTACTACTTACTAAACATTAAACCTTTAAAAAATAGATAGAAAGAACCACACCAAATAGCCTGTTTTTGTATAGTATCATAATTAATAATGAAAAATATGATTTATTCTTAAAAGAATAAGCCTTACCATTACTATATATTCTTGCAATGATAGAATTTGTATAAAATTGGACCTGATAACACTTTTTTTGGCGACAAAAACTTACATAAAAAAATCCCTCCTTAATATCAATTAAGGAGGGGCATGTATTAATTCAGCATATCAGACAAGATGACTGCTTGCGTTCGGGTCAATTTTTCACCCGGTGCAAATGTTCCGTAATTTTTGCGTTAAGGATTCCGTATTCCTCTGCAGCCATGAGTTCACTTTTTTTGAATACTTCAGTTCTTGAGGCGGAAGTTGAATGTCATTCTGCTTATCCGGTTTATCTTTTGACTTACCTTTTGCCTTTCCTTTTTGTTCCACTTTGATGATTACAGTAGTCAACGGATCAATCGTCAAGGTGTCTTTCTTCAATTTAAATCCAGATCTGTGTTTAACCTGTTTGACTCCCGCTTCGTCGTCATCGACTAACACTTTCGCACCCCTGAGGTCGTAGCCCCCGATGGACAGTGTGCGTTTCTTGTCGTCGGCGTTGACGAACACATAGTACGTGCCGGTGTCATCGGTTGAGACGTTTTTATATGCCAGCATCAAATCCTCATCCTTGATTTCCGGGATGTCCATCAGTGTTACGTTCTGATCAACGAGTTCTTTTTCACCAAGTCGGAAGGCATTTGTCGATCTTCTAAGTTTGATCAAGCCTTCAGTATACTTCCTCGTCGTTGAGTTCACGGCGAATTCCTTCTTGTTCGTCGCCTTCTCCCAATCAAACTTATTGATCGCATCCGAAGAATCATAGGAATCATGGATAAAGTATCCGAACGGATTGCCGTCCTCATCCTTTAGCTCATGATATTTCTGTTCAGGCACCCCTTCACCGAACCACTGCTTCGTTCGGCCGTATTCCTGACCGGCATGAAGGAAAGCCGTTCCCTGTGACGTCAGGATCATGGAGTTCCCGAGACGGACACGTTTGTGAATTTCCAGGTTGTTCTCCTGGATGGCCGGATCTTTCTTGATCGACTGCGCGATGACATCATACAGCGGCAGGTTGTCATGTGCTGCGATGTATTGGACCATATCGCCCGGATCATCATCGGCCGTGTTGCCCGGCTGGCCTTTGATGTTGTTGAAAATCGTGTTGATATCGCGTGCGCCGCCTGTGATGAAGCGCGGTTCTCCTTCCGATCCAAAACCGGATTTCAATTCGTTCCGGATTTCATCGGAGAAGACACCGACATCATCGGTTTTGTCCATCCAGTCCTGATCGGCACCCATTCCTATGAGGTCAGGGTCAGAAAGATGGCCGGCAAACGTTCTCCAGCCTTCCCCGATGAATAATGCGTCAGGGTTGACGGAAGCGGCTGCGTCATAAGCATTCTGCACCGCAGGGTACGTCGCGTCCCCCATCATGTCAAAACGCATGCCGTCAATTTTATATTCTTCGAACCAGTATTTCACTGAATCCACCATCAGCTTTTCAGCCATCTTGTGGTTTGTAGCCAGGTTGTTACCGAATCCTCCGAGGAAGTTTCCTTTTTCGTCCTGGAAAGCATAGTAATTCGGAACGATGTCATTCAGTGTGCTTGTCTGTGCCATATGTGTGTACACGACATCCAGCACGACACCCATTCCGGCGTCATGGATTGCATCGATTAGCTGTTTGAGCTCTTTCACCCTCAGTTCAGGGTCTTTCGGGTTTTCCGAGTAAGCCCCGTCCGGTGAAAAATAACTGTGCGGATCGTAGCCCCAGTTGTATTCGTTGCCGCCGGCTGAATACTCGAGCTCCCTTTCACCCATCTTCGTTTCGTCACCGTAGTACCAGGCCATGACTGGCAGCAGCTGGACGTGGGTGACACCGAGGGATTTGATGTAATCGAGCTTGTCGATGAATGCTTTATAGGAGCCCCATCTTGCATCCAGGTCTCCTTCAATCGATGGATCGGATGTGAAGTCGCGGACGTGGACTTCATAAATCACGGCGTCCTCGCGTTTTTCATAGCCATCAATATCGGCTTGAGAGAAGCCTTTCGGATTTGTCCCCTTTAAATCAACGATTGCCGCTTTTCCGACCGTATCGCCGTCCGGACCTGCCTCACCATTTGTGTTCACCGTGAAAGCGGCCATTGACTTCGCGTATGGGTCCAGCACTTTTTTCGTTACACCGTCATTTGTGACTTCATATTGATAGTAATACCCTTTGAGGTCTTTCACTTTCAGATCTTTGGCTTTGACGTCGGCTGACCAGACGCCTTTTTCGCCTTTCGTCAGGTCGACACTGGCAATCTTGGATGAGGCATCTTTTTTATCATAAAAATCGGCCGTTACCTTGCTTGCTTTAGGAGCCCATAACTTTAATGTGGCATTCCCTTTTTTATAAGTTGCGCCAAGGTCATCCCCGTCGTATCCGTACATTTCATCAAGCAATCTCCAGCCGGTTGAAGCTGAGACGGTTCTGCCTGAGTAGGTAATGGATAGTGGGAGTTTATCGAGACTGAATGAAGCTTTCACTTCGACTGTTTTATCGCCGGTTATTTTAGCGCTTTCCACGGCCACCTCAGCACCATCACTGTCTTCGATGGAGAGATTTTTTATCAAATCGTCCTCGGTCAATCCCTCTGTCATCGTAAAGCCCAGACGGATCGTGTCTACTGAAACGACTTCAGCAGAGGTGATTCCCGATGCAACTTCCCAATGAGGGGAAACGTATACCGTGTCATCGCCTTGCTTGACCCAGAGGCGGTTGTATTTATCCAGAAGGTTGAACGATTTATCCCCTCCATCCTTGCCGGCATCGCCTTTCGATTCATCCATGACGATGAAACCGATCTGTTTCGCATTTTCGTTTAATGGGATATCCACATAAGCTCCATACTGATCTCTTCCGGTTAAATCAGCTGCACCCGAAGGCCAGCCATCTGAAGGAGCCGTTACATCTCCCCAGTTCCACACCCCAAAATTTTCGTAATTTGCGTCGTCACGCACATAGTGAATGCGGACCGTGTTTTCAGGTAAATCAACAGGCTCATAGGTTGAAACTTTATCTGAACCCTGTTCGATCCAGATCTCATTCATGTCTTCCGAAGTAATGGTAAATCCTTTATCGCCGCCGTCTTTACCACTGTCCCCCTTGGTCACGTCCATGACCAGGAAGCCGATGTTCTTCGCTCCTTCAGCAAGCGGTACATCGATATAGGCACCGTAGCTGTCTGTCTTTTCGAACATGGTTGCGCCAGTCGGCCAGTTGGCAGAAGGGTCTTTCACGTCGTTCCACAGCCACGCACCAAAGTTTTCATAGTTGCCGTCGTCGCGCTTGTAGTGGATGCGGATATTGTTTTCAGGGACCGGCTCCACTTCAGGCTCGCCGCCATCAGCTGAGCCCGCTTCTGCACCCGTGATTGCACCGCCGTCAACTGTAAGCAGGGCGGTACCTCCGTCTACTTTTGCCGAAAGCGTCACAGTCACTTCTTCAGCCCCGGATACAGGATATTCTTTCCCGGAATAATGGTCGGTGATGACCGCATCGGGGGAGTCGACTGAAACCGTGATTTCTTTCGCTTCGTCCCCGACATTCATTCCCACATACACCGAGTCATCCCCATACGTCCGCGAGAACATCAGGAACTTATCGCTTTTCGTTCCGCCGATAAAGCTTCTTTCCCCTTTGGCAAAAACTTTCGAGTATTCGCCGCGGAAGTTGAGAATCTTCTTATAGTGCTCAAGGATATCGTTGTTTTCAACCTTATCCCATGCAAAATCATAACGGTTGTCATATTGCGGGTAGTTGTTCGCCCCGCTTTGGCCGAGCTCCTCACCGTAATAGATGACCGGCTGCCCTTTCGATGTCGCCTGCAGGGAAGCAGCCAGTTTCAGCTTGCCTTCATCCCCGCCCAGTGAATAGAGGAATCCGTCTTCATCATGGCTTCCGAGGAATTGGCCAAGTGTTGCGGTGTTATCGATTTTCCCGTTGCGGGCAGCCAATTTGTCATTCGCCGCTTTTACGTTTCCGTTCACAAATTCTTTAGCAATGTCCTTGAACCCGAAATCAAGCAGGGAATCCATCATGCCGGACTCTAAGAGGCCCTGATCATTATCAGCACTCGCCCCCCATGCTTCCCCGATCATCTTGTGCTCGGGCATTTTCTCCGTGATCGCATTCTTGAACGCCATCCACGTCGGTTTGTCGACATGCTTTACGGTATCCACACGGAAATAATCGATCGTGTTACCTTTCTCGGTTGTCGCTTTGTCGATCCAATCTGTCTGCCAATCGATGATCTGCTGGCGGACTTCAGGGTCTTCTGTGATGATGTCCGGGAGTCCTGCCAGTTCACCGACCACTTCGTCACTGCCGACTTCTGAGCCTTGACGAACGATATCAATGAAGCGTGCGCGGTCTTCGTCGGTTGGATAGCCGGTTGGACGTTGCTCTTCAGGAAGGTCCCCGTCAATTTCTTTAAGTCCGTAACCCGTGTGGTTCAACACCACATCCACCATGATCTTGATTCCGCGTTCATGGGCTTCGTCAATCAGCGTATGGAACTCTTCCATCGAACCGAAGTGAGGATTCAGCTCGCTGAAGTTGTCGGCCCAATAGCCGTGATAAGCAAAGTATGGCTCCCCGCCTTCTCCTTTGCGGACATCATAGTTCACGTTGTCCACAATCGGACTGATCCAGACCGTGTTTACGCCAAGCTCATCCAAGTAGTCAAGCTTGTCTGTGATCCCTTCAAAGTCGCCGCCCTGATAGGAACCGCGCTTAGACTTGTCATAGTTCAAGCCGTAGGGATCATCATTCGTTTTGTCGCCGTTGAAGAAGCGGTCCGTCAGCATGAAATAGATGATTGACTCATCCCAGTCGAAATCATTGCCGCCAACGACCTGCCTTGTTTTCACTTCGACTTCGGCCGATCCTTCATATGGATTGCCGTAGCTGTCGACCACTTTCAGAGGAATCGTCTTTTTGCCGGCCGTTACATCGTCATCGACGGCGATCGTTACCTCTTTCAACGAAGGATCGACTGTCACGTTTTTCGATCCGCCGAGCTCTGAAAGATCTGCCGTAATTTTAGATACTGACAGCTCTTCTGTCAGTCCATCAATATCTACGTTCAGAACAGCGTTTTCGTTGTAATCAATTGCTCCAGGTTCAACAGTCCCGGTTACGTTCAAATCCCCTTTTTGAAAATCAAGATAGGACTTGCCGTCAACCGTGTTGTAAGGATCGCTGACCTCGGTTGTTTGCCCATCTTTTGTTACGAGGAAAGAGTACGGAGTCTTTCCATTCGGGATGTCTTCATATGAAACCTTGAATCGCTCATTTTCCGGCTCATACGTCATTTCCCTTGTTTCGCCATTAAACTTCAATTCTACTTTATCAATCGTGTCCATGGCATCGTCAGCAAAGAGAGCCTTGTCACGATAGTAAAAAGTTGCGTCGCCCTGATCGAGTACAGGTGCCGATCCATCGGGAACGATTCTTATCTCTTCGACACCGCTTGTTATGTAAGCTTTCGTAAGCGAGTCGTTTTTATTGACCTTGATAAAGCGGTCACCGAATTCTTTTTGGGCAGTATCCCAGTCTTCTGTACTGCGCAGCACAAATCCAAACTGCTCAGTATCGGGTCCAACTGCGATATTCGCTGTCGCCAACCCGTTTTCATATGAATCAAAATTTAGTTGGCCATCCTGTACTCCGGTGTTCCAGGCCCAAATGTTCCAGCCGTCATACTGCTGGTCGTCGCGGATGTAAGTGAATCGTACGGTGCTGTCAGTGCCTTCTGACGTGTCCACCGCTTCCCCGCCGGTTGATGCCGCCGCTGTCTGTGCAGGTACGTATGGCAGCCACAGGCTCAACACCATCAATACTGTCATGAGTATCGAGAAACGCCGCTTTGTTCCTTTCTTCATGGTTATTTTTCCTCCCCATTGTTTTTCATTGTTCTGGTTGTGGAAACGTTTGCACAAATATGTAAAAGAGCTGGTCATTTTTCTAAACTTTCTCCCAATGCAGTAGACCCTCACTTTTCCGCTTTAAATGCAAACGCTTGCAATTGTCTGTATTTTTAAATTTTACATGATTTTTACAAGGGGGACAATATGACTAAAGACTCATCGAAAGTATGGAAATGGTTTTTTCGCCACTTTCAAATACAACCTTTTTTTTATAAAAATAATTCTCTCCAAACATAAGCACGAGCTATTCAGGAGTAATGACCCCGTGCAAGAAGATTTACTGACCTATATCAATGAAGACCTGAAAGACCTAACAGTACTGGAAGAAGAAGCGTTGGCCGAATACGAAAGTGTCACAGGCGATAACTATGAGGATGACTACACAACTTACGTTCATATTAAAGACGTCGTCATGCCTGCATACAAGGATTTTCTCGACCAGCTTGAAGAAGTGAAGCCTGCCACTTCAGAGGTGCAGGAAATACATGAAATCTACATCGAAGCCGTTAATCTGCAGAACAATGCCTTTATTAAAATACTAGCCGCTTTAGAACAGCAGGACTACGAAATGGTAGCCGATGCCAACGAAATGCTGGCCGATGGGAGAGCAGGTATCAGAAATTATACAAATGAACTGGAAAGGCTCGCTGATGAGCATAATGTGGAATTGACGGAGTAGTTTGGACAAGGGGACGGGAACGGTTTCCCTTTTATGGCGAGGGACAGTAGACCTGTCCCCCCTGTCCCTCTGTCAAATTTAAAGGCCCGTCCCTCGTTGCTTTAAAGCAACGAGGGACGGGCCTCCATTATACGGTATGAACCGGCTTAAAACTATGCGCAGCCGAGGCAAATTCCTCAAAAAACTTCATCCACACCGGCTGGCTCCCCCACAGCTTCTCCGGGTGAAATTGAAATCCGAAGAGGAATGGATGGGTGGTGGATTCGAATACTTCCACGAGCCTGTCTTCCTTGGACAAAGCTACCGCTTCCAAGCTGGTTCCCAGCTCGACCATATGCTGGCGGTGGAAGGAATTGACGGGAAGGTCTGACTGACCCATGATGGAATAAAACCTGCTTTCTTCCCTGACAACGATATCATGTACAGGCTGATCGGGTGGTATCAACTGACGTTCCTGGTGATGCTCGATGCCGCTGTCGGGTATACTTGCCAGTCTGCCCCCGAGCACTTCATTGATCATCTGGGCGCCCCTGCAGAAACCAACCATCGGCAGCCCCCTTTTCAGTCCGTATTCAACCAAACGCTTATCTGCCTTATACCGGCCGGGCCCGGACGATTTCAAACCGGCGAGCTGCGAGTTTCTTCTATTAAGCGGGAGATATCCCCCGCCGGTGAACAAGAGTCCCTTTAAATGGTCAAGCGGCGGAAGTGAACAATCACGGTAGATGGGAATCAGGTATGGCTCGAGCCCCACGCTCCTGACCAGCTCGATGGTATCCCTCTCGACGTATAGTAACGGATGACCAGGGTAAATATCATCATGACTTCCTTCATCTGCATGGACGGTGACACCGACCATATCCGGTGTAAACGCTGTCATTATAGAGCCTTCTTTTCAATCATATTCAGGTTTTCCCGTGACGTCTCGGGTTCCGTCTCCATATCGTGTACTTCACCCTTGATCGTCAGAGTATGGTTCTTGCTTAGATAAATCTGGACGATTCCTGCCAGAGCAGCGATTGCGGCCAGCCTGATGCCCCATGTCATCAATTTACCTGCGAATACGGCAAGAGAGGCTCCCATTTCCCCGCCGATCACCATCGTGACACCGAACAACAATCCAACAACCAGTCCAAGTAACATCGTGATGAACGCAAGCCAAGTATATGTTTTCTCCATTAAATTCGCCAACATACATGTCTCCTCCTTTTATAATCCGATGATCGGTATGATTCCAGCCAGAAGAATGATACTCACCAGTACATGCAGCAAGACCCACACCACGGCAAGCTTGGCCGTGTCTTTAAAAGTGGAGCCCGCTATCCCCATCGCGACAAACAGCCCCAATGCAAGCGGCGGTGTCATTCCTTCAAGAGCCCCAGTCATCGCAGGCAGCATCGCCGCAAGCAGTACCGGATTCCCTCCGAGAGTACCGAAGACTGCGATCATCGCTCCACCAAGGATGGCTACTTGTGCTGAACCCGGCAAGACCATGCCCAGAATCATGAAAAACAGCGGCAGAATGATGATGAGAGCCGTTGTGCTGAGCCCGAACGAAACAAACCACTCTCTCACAGCCTGTTCCATCTGCAGGCCTACAAACACCTGCGAAATCGCGTATGCCATATAAATGGTCACACCGATCGGGACGACCTTAGGCAGCGAAGACTTGAACATATTGAAGAGATTCGGGAAGTTGATCCGTTTCGAAGGCAGCGCTTTGCGCCCGATCGCAAGTGCATACGCCCCGGCCAGTCCCGGAGTGAACATCAGGACGGAAGAAGAATACGCTCCAGCCCCCTCTTCACCGATACGGCCGATGATAAAGTCCTTGAACTGTGAATCCGCAAGTAGCGGCAGGAAGATCAATGCCGGTAAAATAAGGGCCGGCCAGCCGAGTGATAAGCTTTTCTTAAAGGTAGGCAGCTCCGCCCTTGGAACAGGTTCCACCTTGTAATACTTACAGAGCGCCCATAAAGTAAGCCAGCGCTGGACGAAGAACCAAAATCCGATTCCGTAGGCAACGACCATCCAGCTGCTCAGCGATATGCTGTCAGGGTAGACATCGTTCAAGATACCGAAAGTCAGGATGACGATGCCTGATGGAGGAATGATATTCCCCAGCATACTTGCCGACATTTCAGTCGTCGCGGCAAGCGCCTTTGGATAGTTGGATTTTTTCATCATTGGAATGGTAAATACCCCTGTCGTCGCTACATTCCCCGGGCCAGTCCCGGATAACGATGCCATGAACGTACTTCCAAGCAAAGCGACATATCCCGCCCCGCCCCTGAATCTTCCGACGATCGAAAGCATGAGTTTGATTATGCTGTTCACCACTTTAGTAGAATCAAAGATGATGGCGACTACCATAAAAGCGAAGATCGCATAGAAAAGTGAGCTTGTCGACGGAAACAGAAGCGACTGCCAGGCAAGTTCGTATGCACCGGAAATGACCACAATAAAGATGAAAGCAAGGGTCATAACCTCGTACATCGGACGTTTAAACAAGACAAATAAGACGGCTACAAATGCAATCAGTGCAAGTAAATAAAAGATGGCTGCAGGTATTCCAAACACATATAGTTCCCCCTTTGCGTCATTGTCATAACCATCCCCTTAGTGGTTATAACATTTAATGAAGATTATAGCAGAGTTTTTTGAATAATCAAACACTTTTATAAAAAAATATACTAGAAATCTGAAAAACCAACCTAAATTACTAAAAGAACTATCCCTTGAAATTAATTACTTTCATAATGAATCCACAGTGGTTATAATAAGTGATAACAAGATATGGAAGGTGATCTTATGCTCGATCGCAAACAATCGGCGCCGCTTTATGAGCAATTAAAAAATGAAATCCATCTAAAAATAAAAAACGGGGAACTCAAACCGGACCAGCAAATCCCGTCAGAGAGGGAGCTCGTTGAACAATACAATGTAAGCCGGATCACTGTCCGACAGGCCATCAACCTGGCTGAAAGGGAAGGCCTTGTAAAACGGATCCACGGGGTCGGCACATTTGTGGCCCATCCAAAAATGCAGCAGGAGCTCAGTTCATTCAATAATTTTCAGTCCACCCTCCAGCAGCAGGGATTGATCGCTTCGACGAAATTAGTCGGCACCGGGACAATCGGTAGTGACTTTCAATTATCGAGGATGCTCGATATCAATGTGATGGAGAAAGTCACAAGGCTCGAGCTGATCGGGTACGGAGATAACAGCCCTGTTGTCTATTATAATAGTTATTTCCCCCATCATGTCGGAGAAAAAATGAAAAAAGCTGCAGAACAGGCGCTTAAGATGGAAAAACCCTTCTCCACACTCGACTTATATCAAATGGACGAGGAGATGGATCTGCACCCCACCCATGTGGAACAAACCTTTGAAGCGCAGGCAGCCTACGCCCCGATCACCGGCATCCTGGATATTAAAGAAGGCTTCCCGCTGTTCAGGGTCACATCCATCGTCTATCAGGATAAAACCCCGCTCGAATACAAGGAAACCTACTATAAAGGTGATCAATATAAGTTCTTCATAACCCGGCACATGTAAACTGCATGATGCCGGGTATTTTTTTGGCTTCTCTTTCTTGGGTTGTACCTGGTACATGGACAGCGGATTGTACCTGGTACATTTTTAACATTTTACACCTGGTACACTGAGAACGATTTGTACCAGGTACACGGAGAACCGTTTGTACCTGGTACATCGGCCCCACTACATACTCCCCCAAACTTCATCCTCAAATAAAATATTTTTCATTTTCTGAATTGACAAACAATTTAAACGGCGTTACACTGTAGTCACTGGTTATAACATGTTATAACAAAAAAGAGGAGGATACTTTACTATGAAAAAACAGTTACGCATACTTTGTCCGAATGGCCATCTTGGTTTCGCCCCTACAAAAGAAGAAAGCTTTCGCATCGCCGCTGCCACCAAACCCGATTATTACTGCTGCGATTCAGGGAGTGATGATATAGGCGCCTCCGCACTGGGCGGTGACCGTTCCGTATCCATGTATAAGTGGCAGAAGCATGACCTGGAGCTGATGCTTCTCGCATCCCGCGAGCAGGGCGTCCCGATGATCGTCGGATCTTCAGGCGATACCGGGGCCAACAGCCGGGTGGATATGTACGTCCAAATCATCAAGGACCTCGCAAAGGAACATGACCTCCCTCCATTTAAACTTGCTTATTTTTACTCTGAAGTAGATAAAGGATACCTAAATGATGCGCTAGCCAATGAAGTCACCATCGAAGGACTGGACGGCAGGGATTCCCTTTCAAAAGAAGACCTCGATAAGACGGAGCGTGTCGTCGCGGTCGCCGGCATCCACCCATTCGTGAAAGCGCTTGATATGGGGGCGGATGTCATCATCGGCGGACGCTCGAGCGACTGTGCCATCTTTGCCGCACCCGCGATCCGCGAAGGATTTCCGGAAGCGAATGCCTACTATATAGGAAAAGTGCTTGAGTGCGCCTCCTTCTGTGCAGAGCCGTACGGTGCAAAGGAAAGCATCATCGGGACGATCACGCATGATGACGTCAAGGTGACTGCGATGCACCCCGATCAAAGCTGTACGATCGCTTCGGTTTCCGGCCACGCGATGTACGAACGGGCCAATCCGTTCTATGAGTATTTCGCAGGCGGCATGCTGGATATGACCAATTGCCATTATGAACAATTCGATGAAAAAACGTGCCGCATCACCGGCAGCAAATATGTCCCTGTAGACGGGGATGTGAAGGTGAAGCTGGAAGGTGCAGGGAAAGTCGGTGAGAAATTCATCGGCATTGCCGGAGTTCGCGATCCATATACGATCCAGCATATCGACCAGGTCCTTTCTCTCGCCAAAGAGCAGACTGCGAAGGAATTTGAAGGCGTTGATTACCACCTGAACTTCAGGACGTTCGGGAAGGACGGCGTAATGGGAGCCCTGGAGCCGGTCAAGGAGATCAAATCCCATGAACTGGGCATCGTCGTGGAAGGGATCGCCGATACGATGGAAACGGCAGAAGCATTGACCCTGTTCGCGACGCGTCAAATCTTCTATGCCCGTCTCCCAGAAGTGAAAGGGACGGCCGGGACGGCATCCTTCCTGATCGATGATGTAATCTATGCACGTGCTTCCTACAGCTGGACGATGAATCACGTCATCCCGGTGAAGGATCCGATGGAGCTTTTCGATGTGCATGTGGAAGAAGTCGGATCACTGGTAAAAGCCTGAAGCTATCATTGAGGACACTCCCCCCGAGACCGCAAGACTGCCGAGGGGAAATATCATAATCCATTCAAAAAGGAGAAATAAAACATGACCACCAAACCATTACACGAATTGGCGAAAACCATCCGTTCCAAAAACGCAGGAACCGATAAAATCACATTCGATATCATTTTTAAAGAAAAAGAAAAGTATGAGCTTGTCAGGAACAGCGGTGTGCTGTCTAAGCAATCGGTATCGGAACTCTATAAGATTCCTGAAGAAAAGATCACCGACTTCGTCCATTATGATCCCGCCAATGCCATCAAATTCACAATCAAGCGCGACCGCCCGAGCGGAGATCCGGGAGACGGGGATATTTTCGGTTCGCAGCAATACCCTCCCCTCTTGATGGTGGAAGTCCCGACGGCTTGATTCGCAAAATCTCATTGGGAGGGAGCAGACTCTATGTATGATTTTATCATCGTCGGAGGAGGGATCGTCGGACTGTCGGTCGGGATGGCTCTTTTTGAACAATATGAAGGCGCAAAGGTCCTCCTTATTGAAAAAGAGGAAGAGCTTGCCCTTCACCAGACCGGCCATAACAGCGGCGTGATTCATTCCGGCATCTATTATAAACCAGGAAGCTACAAAGCCCGGTTTGCCCGGGAAGGCAGCAAATCAATGAAAGATTTTTGCCAAGAGCATAAAATCGAGCATGATATATGCGGAAAAGTGATTGTCGCGACCAAAAAAGAGGAGCTTCCTTTACTGAATAATCTCTATAAACGCAGCATTGAGAACAGCCTGGACACGACCTTGATCGGTGAAGATGAACTGAAGGAAATCGAACCCCACGTCAAGGGACTCGGAGCCATCAAGGTCCCTGCTGCCGGAATCGTGAACTATAAGCAGGTTAGCGAGAAGTTCGCTGAAATCATTAAACGCCACAGCGGGGAAATCATGCTCGGCACGAAGGTTCAGAAGGTGACGGAACATAACGATGAGGTAGTGGTCGAAACAGATAAAGGCGACTTCAGGACCCACCTCGTCATCAACTGTGCAGGCCTTCACAGCGACCGGGTCGCAAAGGCTTCAGGCTACGAGACGGATATGAAAATCGTGCCGTTCCGAGGAGAATACTACAAGTTGAAGCCGGAAAAGAGATATCTGGTAAAAAACCTGATCTATCCCGTGCCAAATCCCGATTTTCCGTTCCTCGGCGTTCATTTTACAAGGATGATCGGCGGCGAAGTCGATGCAGGGCCGAACGCCGTCTTGAGCTTCAAACGCGAAGGCTACCACAAGACCGATTTTTCCATGAAGGATTTCGCCGAAGTGATGGGCTACAGCGGGTTCTGGAAGCTTGCCGGCCGGTATATGAAAGAAGGCCTCCATGAAATGACCCGCTCCTTCAGCAAGGCCCGGTTCGTCGCAAGCCTTCAAGAACTTATCCCGGAGATCAAAGAGGATGACCTCGTCCCTGCTCCGGCCGGGGTGCGTGCCCAAGCGCTGAAATCAGATGGGAATCTAGTCGATGACTTTCATATTGTCATCGGAAAGAAAAGCATTCATGTATGCAACGCCCCTTCCCCCGCCGCCACCGCTTCGATTGAAATCGGCAAGGAAGTGGTCAGGAGGATAGCGGCTCAGGAACATTTGACGGAGGCAATCATTTCATAGAGTTTATCACTCATAAAGGAGTTTTGCGCCATGGTTCCATCCAATATCGTGTTCATCGCCGGGCACGCCCGCCTGCCCCAGGGCATGGCAGCAAAGAATGTTTACGACACTTTGACGATCACAGCAGAAATCGAACGAAAATACGGAGTCATTCTGGAAGCTTCCTGTACACTCGCAACGGAACATGGGAGCGACTTTATCGGCCGTTTACTTAGGGGGATCAGCTTGGCGGACGGGGTGGAGGAAGCAACTTCCCTCCTGCAGGCACAGTACAGAGGCAAAGCGATCAACGCCCTGACCGCGGCCGTGAAGGATCTGCAGCTGCAATTTCAAAGTTTAAAAGAGGACGATTCTCATAATGTCAGAATTTTTAAATAAATAATTGACTTATCTCTCTTTTACCAGTATGATTAGATCATCGAGTAAATCAGTATCCACCTTTTGAAAACTTCAGCCCTTTCAAAACCGTGAGTACGATCAGCTCATTCCTTAATTAAGGTAAGATCCAATCAATAACTATAAACTGTCCATTTACCGCGACTCTATTTCCGTAGAGCATACAGGTAAATACGAGCCAGTTATATTACGGGAGATATCCCTGTAATATAACTGGCTTTTTGTTTTCCCTACTAAAATTCAGGAGGAATAACCATGAGTATGCTAAAATCCAAAAAAGAATCGAAGTTTATCAGAAAGACAGATACGTACGAAGTGAATTTCCATCCACAAAGCAGCCGGATGTTCCAAGTCGACCTTGCCCCTGCCGTGATCAGCGAATTCCTGTCACTGACAAGGGAGATTTCCGTACAGCAGCTCGAATACATCCCTTACATGCGTCATATTGCGGCCGACCACTTGAACACCCTGACAAACAACTCCCTGCAGCAGGTCCTATCGGATATTCTTCACGACCGTGAAACCGGCGGCTACACGATCGGTTTACAGGGACAGACGGAAGATCCCGATGATTACGTGAAGTTC
Organism: Rossellomorea oryzaecorticis; assembly: GCF_045897515.1. Classification (NCBI taxonomy): domain Bacteria; kingdom Bacillati; phylum Bacillota; class Bacilli; order Caryophanales; family Bacillaceae; genus Rossellomorea; species Rossellomorea oryzaecorticis. The sequence goes on from NZ_JBJOSA010000028.1 coordinate 26,063, forward strand.
TCAACCGCCATCACCCACCTGGTCGGAAGCCCTAACTTCGATGCGATGTCCGGAAAATACTACGCCCGCTTCACCGTCAATCACATCGACAACAGCGATTCTTACCTGCGCCAGCCATACAGACTCTTCACCCTGCACACCGACGGGACGTTCGTAGATGAACCGACCGACTGGCTGCTGATGATGAAGATGAAAGAGGAGAATGCCGTCGGAGGGGAATCCCGCTTGCTTCACCTTGACGACTGGAATGAGCTCGACAGATTCTCGAATAACCCGCTCGCTTCCCATAAGTTCACGTACAAGGCGCCGGCAAGTAAAAATGTCAGCCAGGAAGTACAAAGAGCCACGTTCTTCCTCGACAACAACAAGCCTTGCATCTGCTTCATCGATCAGTTCGTATATCCGGAAAAAATCGATGAAGCGAAGTACCTGAAAGAACTCTCTCATTCTATGGAAAACGATCCTAGCCTGATCGAACTGAAACTCCCAGTAGGCGACCTCGTCGTCCTGAACAACCTCTTCTGGCTCCATGGCCGTGCGGCGTTTGAGAAGAATCCAGAGCTGAACCGGGAGCTGTTGAGGCAGAGGGGGCAGTTTTCTAAATAATTGTGAAGGCCCGTCCCTCACTGCTTTTCAGCGGTGAAGGACGGGCCTTTCTCTGTGTTCAAGGGAAATGTAACGTGAGCTGTAGTTCCTTCTCCTTGAGAACTTTCAAAACGGATCTTCCCATTATATTTTTCTACAATATTGAAGCAGATCATTAATCCGAGACCTGTGCCCTTGCTTTTCAATGAATAGAAAGGTGTCCCCAGGGCATCCACTTCGTCCCTTGTCATTCCCCTTCCCTCATCGATTACAAGGATTTTCACTTCATTTTTTTGTTTTTTCACCTTTACGGAAATAACCCCATTAGGAGGAGAGGCTTCGATTGCGTTTTTGATAAGGTTGATAAAAAGCTGCTTCAACTCAATCGGATTGGCCTTCACCATGCATCCTTCCTCCACCTTCAGTTCAATGCTTGTACTGCTGCGCAGCCCGTAACTCACCAATAATTCCGTGACATCATGTAAAATGATGTCCATCTCTACAGAAGATGCCATCTTCTCCTCATCGGGTTTGGCTATGGATAGGAATTGAGAAATAACATGTTCAGCTGAATGAAGCTCGTCAATCATCAAGGAAAAATTCCGCTTGTAGCTCTGATTCAAGTCAGGATTCTCCTGATAATACTGTAAAAAACCCTTCACCACAGTGAGCGGATTCCTGATTTCATGAGCAACCGCTGCCGCCATCTGCCCTGTCGTCTTCAACCGTTCAGCTTGCTGAACCTGCTCATAGTACATTCGCTGCTTTTGAATCCTGACACTCGACAGATGAAACACATAAAAAAGGATGATTTGCGTCGCAAGGAAGTTCACTATATTCCCGGTCATATCAGTGTATACGTACGAATAGGCTTTCCCCTGATCAAAAATGGATATATAAGTGAAAGTGAATCCTATCAATACTGTATTAGTGATTAATGAAAAATAAAAAAGAGTGCGATCAAAAAATAAAATGGACAACGCAGGTACAAAGCATAACAACACAAAGCCGGACCACGTTTCTGGATACAAATAAAACAAGCCGTATAGATAAGCAGTCGATGCAAACACCGTTATATACCTCATAAACGCATTCTCATACCGTGGATACAGTAACAGGCATAGTGAAACCACCAAGACCATGAATGCATGTATGATATAACGAAAATTTATTGTATTATTAACTACTACACCCATCACCATCAATAAGATGATGGCAGCTATAATAAAATAATAATTCCTTTTGTATAACCTCTGTTGTAATTCCTTCATCATCCACTTCCCCTGCTGGAGTCCACCATTAACTCCCAAACTATTACATTCATAGTAACTATCTTACAAAAATGGGGATTAGTCAATGGTGAGCGGAGTGGATTGGTGGCGGGGTGGTGGTGGGTCGGGGGGACAGGTACCGTGGCTCTAATAACAAACTTTTCACTTCTTAACAGCGTTTAATATATACAAATCAGAATGAATCTAAAAACACAAAAAGCCAATTCTTCTACTTCCTCGCATTAGAGGCAGCACAAGAACTGGCTTTTAATTACTTAGTGGAGCGGGTGATGGGAATCGAACCCACGACATCAGCTTGGAAGGCTGAGGTTTTACCATTAAACTACACCCGCTTATAAATTTGTAAATTGGCAGGGGCAGTAGGAATCGAACCCACACCAAAGGTTTTGGAGACCTTCGTTCTACCGTTAAACTATGCCCCTGTGATGTAAGTGTGCATTTTACGCAGTTCGCTCTGAGCGTATGCTCCGCTTCCGATGTGCAAAGGTTAAGGATGCTTCTTTTCACTCCGCTGTCGCTCCGTAAATTTTAAGTAAGCTTCTTTTACTCCGCAAACGCTTCGTAAAAAAGCTATATGGAGGGGGGCAGATTCGAACTGCCGAACCCGAAGGAGCGGATTTACAGTCCGCCGCGTTTAGCCACTTCGCTACCCCTCCATGATTATGAGAAAAAATAAATATGGCGGAGGAAGAGGGATTCGAACCCCCGCGGGCTTTAACACCCCTGTCGGTTTTCAAGACCGATCCCTTCAGCCGGACTTGGGTATTCCTCCGTATGATTGGCTGCTAACTAAACAAATAAGCACCTTATTGTAACTGCCTATATAAAGCTAGGCTTAGCTTTTACTTAGTGATGCTCCGCTGTCGCTTCGTAAAAAATCCATGGTGGAGGATGACGGGATCGAACCGCCGACCCTCTGCTTGTAAGGCAGATGCTCTCCCAGCTGAGCTAATCCTCCGTAAATTCTTTCGTTATTGGTGACGACCTTTATTAATCTATCAATTCTTTATAGAGTTGTCAAGTCTTTGTGGTAATTTAAGAATCTGTGGTGTGGGTCGGGGAGACAGGTTCCTTGCCCCACTTTTTCCTTTCAATTCCGATGGGTCACCGTACCTGTCCCCCGGCTCAATTATGATAAAATAGACTACCAATCTTGTTTAAAGGGTGTGGCATGCTTGATGGAGATTATTCCTTATATTTCGGTGAGCAGTTTGAAATTACATATGACTTCTAAGGAGATTTCAGTACAATTAAAGGAAGAGCCTAAACGTTTCAGGAAACATGATGAAGAGATGCGCTCAGATCATTACGTAAAAGCCGGGATTCTGGTTTATTACAGGACAGATGGAAGATGTGATTCCATCGAGTTGACAGACGACAAGGATCCAGTAATAGATGGGATTCACTTTATGAAGTTGCCTGCTAAAAAGGCAAAAAAGTTATTACTTGAGTTAGATGAAGAAATGATTGACCTTGAGGATATGGCCATTTCGAGAAAGTTAGGAATCAGTTTATATATCCCCTACAACAAAGTAGAAACTGTCATGATTTTTGAAAGAGGCTACTATGATGAAATGCTGAAATTGCTGGAAGAAATGGATGCGGAGATTTAAGAGGTGGAGCTTCGGGTGTGGGTCGGAGGGACAGGTACGCTGACCCATTTCCATAATCTTTTTTAGATGGGTCGAGGTACCTGTCCCCTCGACCCATCCACCACCCCCCTCCCATCACTTTACTCTCTGAACGACGCTTCGCGATATCCCCGTAACCCGGGCTATTTGGCGGGCGGATATCCCTTCTATTTGTTTAAGCTGCCCAAGGATTGCATTTCGCTGTTCTTTCTCCATTTTTTGCAGCATGCTGGTACTTGCTATGCCGGTTGCTCTGATGCACGCAAGAACTTCCTGGTCCGTTTTTTGTACGCTCCTCGTTTCTTCGAGGAATTGCTCCTGGTCGTTTGTCTGGTACATATATTCTTTAAATAATCGTAGAGCGTTGGATTTGTCTTTTGAAAATAGTTGCAGGACACCGGAGGTACTGAGGAGACTATTATTATGAAGGTATTCATGGATACTGGTCCATTCGCTGAAGAAAACGTCTGTGACGATACCTGCTTTTAAAGGGTTTTGGTGAATGTAGCGGAGTACTCTGAGGAAGGTTGAAGCGTTTTCGACTGTTTCACTTTTGAATCTTTCTTGAAATAAATGTCCGCACCGTTCGTATTTAGTGTTGTACCAGTAAACGTAGCTGGCACTGATTCTCTTGATTATTTCTGACACGGGGAACTCGTTCTCCTTTAATAAAAGGTGGACATGGTTATCCATCAAACAATAACCGTAGATTTCGAAATTCATTTCCTCCTTGTATTTCAATAACGTTTTAAGAAATCGCCGTTTATCTTCATCGTCTTCGAAAATGGTCTGCTTATTTATTCCTCTCAACATAACATGATACACACCGCTCCGGCTTTTTTCCCGGGCTTGTCTTGTCATCGGATCACCTCTTAATTTTTATTTGACCGTATTGGTCGGGGGTGGGTCGGGGGGACAGGTACAATGGCCCACACGCACAATCATAGAAGTAAATAGAAGGAGATAGATTTGCAACGCCTCCGCATTTCCAATCCCTACCATTATACCATGAGCAAAAGATTCAATGGCGATCATTTCATCTTATTTCCTGACTTAAGATATATCCCTTTCCCAGGAGTTGGCCACCGTACCTGGCTCCCTTCCAAAAGAGTGGGTCACCGTACCTGTCCCCCTGACCCAAAGTTGACCCAACGCACGCCTCCCCCCTATTGCCCACGAAATGGCCCGTTTCTGATAAACTAAAATAAGATATGACGCTGTAAGGAGATTAAATATGGATTATTCAGCTATCGGGAAGAAGGTAAGGGAACTAAGGAAGGCAGTCGGGCTCACTCAGGGAGAGCTGGCCGAAGGGATCTGCACGCAGGCGCTTGTCAGCAGGATTGAAAAGGGTGACATTTATCCCAGTGCCACTGCTTTGTATCAAATCTCGGTGAAGTTAGGTGTCGATGTGAATTATTTCTTTGAAATCGGCACCACTCCGAGGCTCGATTATGTTTTAGAAGTGGAAAAACAGCTGAAACGCCTTAGGGTGAACTTTAAATTTGATGAAATCAGGGAACTTGTAAAAGTGGAAGAAAAGAATCCCCTCTTTTATAAAGATAATGAAAAATTACAGTTACTATACTGGTATAAGGGCATTTATGCTTTTGAAGTGGAGAAAGATCAGGGAGCAGCCTTTGCTATATTGGATGAGGCTTATAACCTGACCGCAAACCAGAAAAAAGCTATGACAGAAAGGGAAATGGAGATCCTATTGTGCATAGGCACATTCCATTCTTCCTTGCATGAACATGCAAAAGCCATGGACTACTATACTCAAATCGAATCAGCACTGAAAGCGACTGAACAATTACATGATAAAACAATCAAGCCACGCTTGTTCTATAATATTTCGAGGGTGCTGACACGCATCGGCAGTTACAATGAATCAACCGGCTATTGCAGGAAGGCCCTCAATTGGTGCATCCAGGAAGAGCTTCTCTGGGGAATCGGGGAGCTGAACTATCAAATTGGATATAACTTTGAACTTGTGAATGACTTAGAAAAAGCACTCCCTTACTTTAAACGTGCCCTTCATATGTTCGAGCTTCGTCAAAGTGAAAAGAATTTCGTGTTCCTCCAAAAGAAGATTTCGCATATTAATAATGAACTAGAAATGAACCCTTAAAGAGGAGGCTGGACTGTGGACAAAAAAAGTGATCTGGCTGAAGAGATCAAGAAGAAAGACGCCGAATTCGACAAACTGATGGATGAGTATGATAAAGATATTCAAAAATTAAAGGATAGCATATTGGAGAATCAGGAAAAACAATGAAGATTTTTAAAAATCATTTCATTGTCGGCCGATAATGGCTTCTTCTGAACTTTTACTGGAGGCGGGTCACGGTACCTGTCCCTCCGACCCAATATTTTAAAAGGAGGGGGCGAAACCATGAATTACTCCCTTATAGGCAAGAAAATGAAAGAATTGAGGAAAGTAGTCGGACTTACACAGGGGGATTTGGCGGAAGGGATTTGTACGCAGGCACTTATCAGCAGGATGGAAAAAGGAGATATCTACCCGAGTGCCGCTGCTTTGTATCAAATTGCCTTGAAGCTTGGGGTGGACGTCAATTATTTCTTTGAAATCGGAACGAATCCGCGGCTGGATTATATCATGGAAGTGGAAAAGCAGTTCAAGATCCTTCGCGACGATAGAAAATTTGAAGAGATGATCGACCTGGTCAAGGCAGAGGAAAAGAACCCCCTTTTCTATAAAGATAAAGACAAGCTGCAGCTCCTTTATTGGCATAAAGGGATCTATACATATGAAGTCAGGAAAGACCCGGATCAGGCACTGTCGCTGCTGCACCAGGCATACAGTATGACATCCCACGAGAAAAAAGCCATGTCCGAAAGGGAAATGCAGATCCTTTCAAGCATTGGCACGATCCATAACTCACTTCATCACCATGAATCTGCCCTGGACTATTATCAGCGGGTGGAGACAGCCATGAAAACGACCGGACAACTTCAAAATAAATCGATCAAAACCCGCCTATATTACAACAAGGCCCGGATCCTGACCCGGCTTGGAAGATATGAAGAGTCCACATCCTATTGCCGGAAAGGGCTTAAGTGGTGCTTTGATGAAGAAAGCCTGTGGGGTATCGGGGAACTTCATTATCAGATCGGCTACAACTATGAACTCCAAGATGACCTAGAAAAAGCCCTAACTTATTTTCAAAAAGCCCTGAATATGTTCGACCTCAAGAACGATGAGGTTTATACATCATTTATCAAAAACAAAATTGAAGAGATAGTGGGTCGGGAGGGACAGGTACGGTGACCCATTTCTAGAGGTAAAGTGGGTCGCGGAACCTGTCCCCCCTGGCTCACCCCCGCTTCAATTTCCGATTGATTTCCTTAATATCAAAGTCCCCATACCCCTGCATTCTACCCCAGTCTTTCATGTACTGGTAATCAGGATGGGAAGGATCGTTTATGATCGCAAGGAAATTTTCGTATCCTGTTTCACCGCCGACATCTTCGGGAGGGGCGCTTCCTTCGCCGTCGTTGCAGACCGGGTAGTTGAATCGATATTCGTCAATGATGCGCTCCACCTCAATGACATGACGCCAATCATCTCCAAGATCATAGGTGTAAATGATTTGAGACGGCAGATAATCCTTTACCCTTAGACCGGTTTCCATTTGCATCGGAATATCCCTTTCACTGGAGAGGACGGATTCCTCGCAGACTAGGTGAAGGCTTGGACGGTCTTTCGGCAAGTTGCCATCCTCCCTTTTATCATAGATGTCGAAGTTATGGAGATGTAAGCCATGCCATGAAAAAGCTGTCTTAAGGACTTCATGCAGCTTTGGAAACGTACTATTTGCAGGTACGGTGAGCCTCCTCCAGACAGAGTGTTGCCCTAGCTCCAGCGTGACTTTTAACACCAGTGCCTCCGTCTCAAAAATAGGACGACCCGCAAACTCCTCAAGATCCATATACATCTCTTCATTAGGGTGTATATACTTGTTCTTCCCGTCCCCGACCAACAGGGAGCTGATCCATTTGCTCATCGCCACTTGGACAATCTCATCCGGATCCCAGAATTTATCACCGAAATGAACCATTTCACAAGCCTTATTCAACCGTGACACCAGCTTCCGGTCCTTCGTTTTTGTATAAGTGAAAGCAGTTGAGGCCTGCAAATAGTCATCGATGATCTCATCCTTGATGGCTTCATCCCGAAATACTTCCCTAATAGCTCTCTCAATCAACCCATTGATGTTCTTCTTTTCCTTCGCTTTCAGCCCATATAGGATGATTGCGTAACGATTCATATCATTAACAAATACAAAAAACTTGTGCCTTCCAATCTTCAAATAGTTGGCGTGCCATGAAAACAGCGGATTCTCCTCTTCATCACTCTCTACAGAAACCGGAACGACCTTCAACTCATCAAGAAGCTTCTTAGTACATCGGATCAACATGCAAACACTCCTTTAAAGCATAGTAGTTGAGTTGATTGTACCATAAGTGCGGCGGGATGGACGTAAGCTGGTTGAGCGTGGGGCGGGATGGGGCGGGTGGGTCGGGGGGACAGGTACGGTGGCTCACTCCACAAAGTGGGTCACCGTACCTGTCCCCTCGACCTGACCCAACCTCGCCCAATTCCTAAACCTTCTCCCCCGCCAACCGATACTACTATACAGAACGACTACATCGAGTCGAAGGAGACCACAATGCTATTATTTCTGCAATTTCTCAAAAAGAAAAAACAAGACTCCAACCCAAAAGAAAAACAGAAAAAAGCTCCCAGTCCCACAAAACCAGCTGAAGAAATCGCAGCCAGAAAAGGTGAACTCGGAGAATACAAGATTGATATTCAACTGGATCAACTTCCAAAGGATTGCCTCTATTTAAGCGATCTTCTCATTCAAAACCCCAAGGCTAAATCGGGATATTCACAAATTGACCATGTTGTCTTGACTCCATATGGGATTTTTTCGATCGAAACGAAAAATTATCAGGGGACAATCTATGGCGGCAAGGAGCGGAAAACGTGGCTGATCAACGGAAAGTTCAAGATGATGAATCCTTTCATTCAAAACTACGGACATATCGAAGCACTGAAAACCCTGATCGATAAAAAATTCCACACCTATTTTATCTCCATCGTCTCCTTTACAAAAAGGTGTATGTTCAAGGTCGACATGGACTACAGAAAAATAGCATCTAATGAACTGATAGTCTATGATATAGAGCTGTCAGAATTCATTCATAGGAAGGTTTCCGTCTTGAAACTTCAACACAAAGAACCTCTGCTGGATGCGACTGACATCTCTGGTATCTACCAAACTATTACTAGAGCAAACATCACCGATCCAAAAACCAGAGAGGAACACAAAATCAGCCTAATTACCATTCCAACAAAAAAAGAAGAAACCAACCCCGACGTTGTCTGTGAAATGTGCAGCAAGCCTGTTTCAGCAAAAGTTCAGGACTATTGCCTGTCAAACAAGCGGTTCGGCGGGAAGATTTATTGTTATGAGCATCAGAAGAATAGGTGACACTGAAGCCACCGTACCTGACCCGTTGTTCCACTAAGACACGGGGGCAGGTACGCTGACCCGTTGGTTTTCGGGTCGCGAAACCTGTCCTCTCGACCCTTCCCCGCGGCCCACTCCGCTTCCTATATGCTATAATTCAAATAGGAAATAGTTACTAAAGTAGAGGTGATTAAATTGTCTACGTCAAGAATATTAAAATGGACGACCGGTGCCTGCGAAGCTGTATTGGGAGTTCCTATTTTGGGAGCAGCCATTGTCCTTGGGTATCTATGGGCTCCACTCGGCATCATGCTCATTTTACATATCATTACCCTTATCTTTACTCTGAAGGATGGCGGATCGCCGATCGGAAGCATACTCGGCATCATAACTTCCTGCATTGCCTGGATCCCCTTCGTAGGTATGACCATGCACATCATTACCGCCATCCTCCTCATGATCAACGCAGCAAAACCAGACCGCACCACCCTCGAAAACAAACAGTATTATGCGTGAAGTTCCAAGGCCCGTCCTTTAGCTCGATAAAGGACGGGCCTTAAACATGCATTACAGTACCGTATAAATAAATCCAAGCGCGGTCTTCTCAGTCCTGATCCAGTCATTCTTCACCAGCCGTTTGATGGATCGCTGAATCCGGGACAGGGAATATTCCTCTTTTTTATTTCCCTCATAATACTTCAAGCTTTTCTGCAGCTCTCGGATCGATGCCTGGTACTGTCCCTTCTCTAAGTAAAAATCTCCCTCATTCCCCGCCTCTTCCCTCGACATCAAGCGGATCCATAAATAAATCCTCACATCCTCCTCGTGACGAAAAATAGATTCTTCCACTAAATTACGGTCAGACGTTATCATTTGCTTCATTTTCTTCTCCCCCTTCACCCTTTATATACAAGCAGGCGATTCAATATGACACCGTCATCAAAATATTTTTGTTTCATCCCTGTTTTACATTGGAATCAGACCACCAGCCATGTTCTTTCGAGGAGATGAAAAATCCTATCGAAACATCATCCCTATCAAGCCTGCACTGAAACACATGCTCCCCGCTCCCGATAGACCGCAAGCTCCGCCATCAGCTTAGCCTTCTCCGCTTCAAACTCCTCATCATGTCTTTGACCGACCTGCACATCTTCACACTGCTCCCCAGTAAACCAATCCGGCAGCTTCTCCGTCCGGACCGGCTTCCTCTTCTGCCCCTGACCTTTACCTTTGCCCGCAACCTTCTGCTTCATAAAATCAGATTCTTTCTCTTCAGCGTCTTTCACATCCTTCACACCCGATAACTCCCACTTCTTCAAAATCGCCTCCACATAACTCCAATACTGCTTCCTCTGATCGACAGCCTTCTTCATCGCTTCCACCACAAGACTCCCTGACAGCTTCTCACACCAAGCCTGGACTTTTTCCTGCAAATAAGACCCAATCTGTCCAAATCCATTTTCCTTAAAAAATGTCACCGCACAATCACGCGCGCTTTGTTGTTGATTGTTTTTAATTTCTGAAGAACTCTCTGAAGAACTCTCTGAAGATCTCTCTGAAGATCTCTCTGTATACGTCCCCTCTCCCGCCGGAGGTGCCCCTTCTTCCTGTTGGGACACGTCATCCTCTGAAGCATTGGTGCTGGTACGCTCCAACGTATCATCAGTGCAAATGGAAACCAATTCACTCATAGGGCATTTTCCGCTCATGACCTTATTCACGTTCCCTGCCACAGGCTGTACATACATTACATTGCTCAACACAACGCTAGACGTCGTGATCGTCCTGAACTCCCTGATCAGCAAATGATTGTTAACCAGGAAATCGACCGCTTCCTTCACCTGTCTCTTCGTAAACCCGTATGTATCGGCAAATGCCTGGTAACTCTTCTGTAGCATATCCCCCTTGAACTTCGTCCGTGTTCCAATTACATCTCCGCTCTCATCCCGCACCAATGTAGGACGATACCAATACAAAATATCCGCCAGAAGCGTAATCGCCACAAAGTGTGCCTTCCCGCTGGCAAACGTGATGTTCTTGTACCATAAATGAGGAACCAGATTCCCCTCGATCTTCATTTCCCCTACCTGATCCACTACCGTACAACCTGACTTCATAAAAAAATTCCACCCTTCTATATGTATTCACTTACTAGATATAGAGAAAGGAGGAAAAAGGACACCAAGATATGAAATTTTTTGAGCCAGGGGGACAGGTACGGTGGCTCATTCTGTTAATTTATTTAATTAAACGTTTGTTTCAATGGATGGATGGCTCTAAAACGTGGTTTTAGAAATTTAATTAAACGTTTGTTTAAAAACGGACAGGTTGCTGGAATTGGAAAATTATATGGAAATGAAACAAATTTCAACCAAGATACGTATAAACTATAAACCAAAACGCACTTTCGATTAGAGAGGAAGAAGTGAACGTTATGAAAAAATGCCGAGAGAGAATGAGGGAGAAAAGAAAAAATCGAAATCATGGAGAACGCTATTCCATTGTAGATTTGATGCTTGAGCTTCTAATCTGGATCCCCGAAGTATTATTCTTCCCCTTCCGGATCCTATTTTGGCTGATGAGAGGAATAGGCAAAATAATCGGTGATATATGGTGGTGAGCCATGGGGACAGGTCCTGTGACCCAATCTCTAAATTGAGCCACCGTTCCTGTCCCCCCGACCCACTTTTTTCTTTTGAACTATGACTCTCCCCCCTCCCCCTCATAACCTACACACATAAAAGTTATTAAAAGGTATTTTTTACATAATGTAGAAATATATTATTTTTTGTAATATACTGTATGAAACTATTGAACAGAATTTAAAGTCTAATAGATGTACTAATTTTTCTAAGGAGAACCTATAAATGATCACATTAGCTCTGACCATCGTCCTGCTGACTTCGTTCATTACTTATATGGGGGTTAAATTCATTATCCCTTTCGCCATTAAAATTAACTTTGTCGATAATCCCAATAAAAGAAAAGTACATAAAAAGCCCCTGCCAATGCTGGCTGGAGCTGTGTTCTCTGTCATCACTCTCATTGGAATTCTGGTATTATATTGGATGGATTTTTTAACTGGAAGCTTAGCCGCCGCGTTATTAGCTGCGGTCACAATGCTTAGCACAATCGGCTTCATAGACGACTACTATAAGACAAGGTCTAAGGAGTTTTCTCCATTCCCAAGATTGCTTGTTCAAATCGCCGCCGCATTTCTGATTGTTCAATTCGGAGACTATGTATCACAGATCGACATTCCTGTATTGGGATACATGGAGCTTTCGCCGATTCTTGGGAAACTGTTCACCATGGTGTGGATCATCTTTATTATTAATATAATCAATTTCATGGACGGCCTGGACGGTTTGGCTGGCGGAATGGCCGGGATTTTCTCGTTCACCTTCCTGATCACTTCCATACTGATGGATCAGCCGGTTTCAGCTCTTCTTTCAGCTCTCATGCTGGGGGTTGCAATCGGATATCTCCCTCATAACTTTTTCCCGGCAAAAATCATCATGGGAGATACGGGATCCACTTTATTCGGTTTCATGATAGGCGCAATTTCCATTATCGGGGCTATGAAGACCATCACGGTCATTACGATCAACATCCCTTTGTTGATACTGGCTATTCCAATTTTAGATACTCTTTTTGTTTTCTTAAAAAGAATCAGGCAAGGAAGATCTATCTTCCACGCAGACAAACTGCACCTGCACCACAGGCTGCTAAGCTACGGCCTCTCACAAGTCCAAGCAGTCATGCTTATCTATCTACTATGTATCAGCACCAGCGCTTCAGCTATATTCATCTTGCTGTCTATCAATTTTTAATTTCGGAAAGCACGGGGAAGAGGATCTGGAATACAACCAGTCATACTGTTCCCCGTGTTTTTTCTATTTCTATTAATCTTACCATCAAATCCTGAATTCTATCCGAGTGATCCGTTCAATAAAATGGAATGACTCAAAGAAGCTTAATCCTAGATAAATTCAAAAAGAGCTATAGAAGGATGTTTGTTCATGAAGTGAGCCAGGGGGACAGGTTCCATGACCCAACACCAAAATTGAGCCACCGACTACACGGACCAGGTCCCTTGGTGAAATTGAGCCAACGTACCTGTCCCCCCGACCCACATAAAAAAGAAGCACGAGACCTAACCCGTGCTCCTACTCATCATCATTTCAAACTATAGGCAATCTCCGTAAAAATAACTCCCAGAGCATAAGCCCCCGCATCCGGGTGTCCGAGACTCCGGTCTCCGACAGTTCCCGCACGTCCCATCCGCGCAACGATATCCTTCGTCTTTTCTGCACCCGAGACGGCGGCTTCGGCTCCTTTTACGAAAGCTGTCTTAAAGTCGCTTCCTGCTTCAGCACTTTCCGTCCAGGCATCCGCACACGGCACAAGTGCATCCACCAGGGTCTTGTCCCCGACTTCCGCGCCTCTTCCAAATGAACGCTCACCTGTACGCTGGATGCCCTCGACTGCATCTTGAAGCATGGCCGCAAAGTCAGAAACGGTCATCGTTGATTGATTGCCGACTGATTTACCTGCAGCGCGGAATGCCGAGCCCCATATCGGGCCGGAAGCTCCTCCGCAATACTCCATGATTACAATGGAGCATGCATCCAGAAAGCTTCCGATCGTCAGATTATCCCGCTCAAGAATCGAGTGCCATTCACGTTTCAGCTGTCTGAACCCCTTGGCGACACTCATTCCGAAATCGCCGTCACCCGCATGGGAATCCAGTTCACAGAACGGGACTTCATTCTCGATGATGACTTCACTCATCTTATCCACCATGTAAATCATGTTTTCTAACGTTACTTCACCGTTCTTGATCTCTGCATACTCTGCCGGTGTCTCCACCTCAAACGAAACTGGTCTTTTCTCTTCAACTTCAACCGCACGCGTGTACTCCACCGCTGGAACCGGCCCGTCCACCCTGAACGCAGGTGCCTGAGATTCCTTGGACAACAGCGTTCTCAGTTCATCATCCAGTTTCATCACAGTCAAGGAAAGCCCGTCCATGTCGATGCTCGTCATATAATTGCCTGCAAATGAACGGTTGATGCGAATCCCTTTTTCAGATAAAATTCTTGCCACCGCATTGTTGTATAAGTAAAGTTCCTGCAGAGGCGTCCCGCCAAAGCCGTTCACCAGCACAGCCACTTCGGAAGACTCGTCCACCTTCAAATCTTTAAGCACGTCATCGACCATCCGCTCCGCCAGTTCATCTGCGGTCGCCATCTTGCCCCGCTTGATGCCAGGCTCACCATGGATTCCGACTCCATATTCAATCTCGTCATCACCCAATTCGAAAGTAGGCGACCCACTCGCCGGAACAGTACACGAAGTCAGGGCGATACCGATACTCCGCACGTTTGCCGCTGCTTTTTCAGCTACGGCTTTAACCTCATTCAGCCCCCTGCCTTCTTCCGCAGCCGCCCCTGCGATCTTATGTACGAGCACGGTTCCGGCAACACCTCGGCGTCCGACTGTATATAGGCTGTCCTCAACCGCGATGTCATCATCGACCTTCACATAATCAACAGGAATGCCATCCTCTTTAGCCATATGGGCGGCATTCTTGAAGTTCATGATATCACCGCTGTAATTCTTGATGATCAGCAGGGTTCCTATTTCATTCGCCGTTGCTTTGATCGCCTGGTAAACCTGAATCTGGGACGGTGAAGCAAATACGTCTCCGCATACTGCCGCGTCGAGCATCCCTTTTCCGACGAGCCCCGCATGTGCCGGCTCATGACCGCTGCCGCCTCCGCTGATCAAAGTCACTTTGTTTTCATCCAATTCCTTTTTCTTCATGATTTTATACTTTTCCAGAAATTCCAGTTCCGGGTGGGCAATCGCCATCCCTTTGCACATTTCCGTGACCAGCGTATCCGGTTCGTTGATAATTTTTTTCATATGAACGTCCTCCTCTGGTTTGGTTTGAATACTGCAGTTTTTAGTTTTCAAATATAAAAGTAAAAATGTTTTCACTGTCATGTTAAAGTGAATAAGTTTCAATGTAAAAGGATTATACCTGAGGCAGCAGAAACGGTCCCAAAATATTCTTTTGCCGTGCACTTTTCTACCTTTCCATATGGTAAAATATTCATTATTAACTAGTAAATAAGGTGAATCCAATGACCGTATTATCATCTCATGAAGTAATTGAAGATTTCATTCAATTCGCTTCCACCCTGCCTAACCGTAAACTGCGAAAATATGAAACTGCTTTGGCTCAGTATGCATCCAACAAATTAACCAAACATGAGTGTGCGATTTTATCAGACTGGTTGAAAAGAAGTGCAGAACGAAATGAAGACCGCAATGATGTAGAGAATCCTGTTTTGTTCTCCGTATTTTTTGTTTTATGTATATATGCCCGAAGAATGAAAAATCACTCTACCCATAAAGATTTGATCAGGGATTACGGAGAATTATTTGAAGGGGAACTTCTTTATCCCCATATTGTGTCATTGTTTCACAAACAATATGATACGCCTGAGGATATGGAACTGGCGATTCATTATAGCAGGAAAGCGGTAGAAAACCTTCCTAGTCAAGTGGGGGTTCTTCACTGCTATGTAGAAGCTGTTGTTACCGCCGAAGAACGCGGATTGGAAATCGAACAAGAAGTCGTTGAGGATGCCAGGGAAAAGATGGATCAGATTATCAGACTGGATTATCAATATCCCAAATTCCATTGTACAAAAGGAAGATTGCTTGCGATATTAAAACAATACCGGGAAGCCAAAACAGCCATCCACAAGGCCATCGACAAGGAAGACTCTTCTAGCACGGACTACGCCATCCGGCTGAATGAATACCAGGCTCATCTCAGCAGAATTGAAGCAGCTGAATCATCTTCATTGATTTTAGCGGAATTAGACAGAACAAGAACTGAATTAGAAGAATCAAAGCGTGAATTAAAAATTTCAATGGATAAGATGCAAAAGGATAACCTGCAATCCCTTGCTTTCTTTGTAGCCATCATCAGCTTGACAATAGGCTCATTCAATTTAATCGGAAACAAGCCTTTTCTCGATTCTGCCTTCCTGATTATGATTCTGACAGGCTGCATCCTTGTAGGATACCTTTGCCTCGGGATGCTCCTGCAGCAAAAGAAATTTCCATGGAAGCACCAGACATTCATTCTCTTAATAGGACTGCTTCTAATCGCTGGTCCGCTATACTTTCACTACTTATCTCGTTAGGAGTGACTACATGAACTACACCGTTAAATATGTATACAAACAAGGTTCAAATAAAAACAATGAAGATGCTTATGCCATAAACGAAAATCACGGCCTGTTTGCCGTGATTGACGGCGCAACAGGTTTGGGCGGATTACCGGGAGACGTAGCGTCCAGGATTGTTAAAGAAACATTCGAAAGCAGTCCTTCAAGCCCCCTCTTATCCTTAGTTGAAGAGGCAAACCATCACCTCAATAAAGAAACTCAGCAATTAACGGGGACAGAACTCGGAGCAATCCCTAAATACAAAAGAAGCACCTGCGGATTATCCGTAATTCAAATCAGTAACAACGAAACCATCCGATTCATTTCTGCCGGAGACTGCATGCTTTTCATTGAGCATCTTGACCATACAATCAGGCAAATGACCTTTGATCATTTAGACCGGCTGGATGCTCAATCCATCGCCGCCTTCCACCAGCTACTGACAGAAAAAGAATCTAAATTGGAGCAGTCCTTGAACTCACTGCCTTCGCCTGAACTTCAACAGGTGCTGAGCGATTGCCGGGAAAGCATATCCCAGCTGTTAAAAAAGAACCGGAACAAACTCAACACAATTGGCGGCTACGGGGTTATCGACGGAAGTCCCGAAGCCCTGCGCTTCCTGGAATCCGGCAGCATTCCCCTCATGAACGTAAAAAGCATATTATTACTGACAGACGGTCTGAAAATGAACAAAACCGAGAATGGCTGGGAAGAAAGCGCACAATTCGCCTTCACCCACGGCGTCCAGGCCCTATTGGACGAAATACACACAGCCGAACAACAAGACCCGGCATGCATCACCTACCCGCGCCTAAAAAAACACGACGATAAAACAGGAATACTAATACAACTAGATTAAACTGGGTCAGGGGGACAGGTAGGGACCACTGAAAAAGTCGCTTTCTAAAACCCTTCTGTTCATCCGTTTTCCCGTTTTAATCAATT
>NZ_JBJOSA010000029.1:0-39941 GCF_045897515.1 Rossellomorea oryzaecorticis
GGCGCGCCCGAGAGGAGTCGAACCCCTAACCTTTTGATCCGTAGTCAAACGCTCTATCCAATTGAGCTACGGGCGCAGTATGTTAGAACCTTTGGTGCGGCCGAGAGGACTTGAACCTCCACGGGGTTGCCCCCACTAGGCCCTCAACCTAGCGCGTCTGCCATTCCGCCACGACCGCGTTTTTAAAAGCGACAAACACTATTGTAACTAGGAACTGCTGTTATGTCAATAGTTTTTTTGAAATAATAATGCGGGTGAAGGGACTTGAACCCCCACGCCTTGCGGCGCCAGATCCTAAGTCTGGTGCGTCTGCCAATTCCGCCACACCCGCATGTAATGAGACATTTGCCTTTTGCAAACATCAAATGGTGAGCCATGAAGGACTCGAACCTTCGACCCTCTGATTAAAAGTCAGATGCTCTACCAACTGAGCTAATGGCTCATCATGGCTGGGCTAGCTGGATTCGAACCAACGCATGTCGCAGTCAAAGTGCGATGCCTTACCGCTTGGCTATAGCCCAATGCCTCGAAAAGTGACGAGGTTTATATAATAACATGTCCACCTCGTGGTCGTCAACCACTTTTCTAAAATAAATTCTGGCGGTCCGGACGGGACTCGAACCCGCGACCTCCTGCGTGACAGGCAGGCATTCTAACCAACTGAACTACCGGACCAAAGCTTTTTGCGATAGCAAAATAGCTATCATTAGATTGCGTTAGCAAAAGATTTTTCATTGCGTTATCAATAAGTTCGTGAATACTTTATCTCACATTCAATTTCGAAATGAAAAAAATTGAATTATGACCCGTACGGGATTCGAACCCGTGTTACCGCCGTGAAAGGGCGGTGTCTTAACCGCTTGACCAACGGGCCAGGATAAATGGAATGGCGGAGAAGGAGGGATTTGAACCCTCGCGCCAGTTGCCCGACCTACACCCTTAGCAGGGGCGCCTCTTCAGCCACTTGAGTACTTCTCCATAAAAATGGCTCCGCAGGCAGGATTCGAACCTGCGACCGATCGGTTAACAGCCGATAGCTCTACCACTGAGCTACTGCGGAACGTGAAGTATTCTAACGCATATAAAATGTCTTATCGACTCTTTCGATTATAATGACTCAGTAACTCCTTGTCAATAATTTTTGGGAGAGTTTTTATAAAAACATCCGCAGCTTGCATCTCTCATTCGAAGATCATGACTCCTGCATCAGTTCTTCTTTAAATACAAGCTTTCCTTTACACTTTCCGCACACATATTTCTTTGTATCGATCCTTCTTCTCCTTTTAAACATTAGATTGCATTTTGAACAGGAATAAATGAGGATCCGCCTGTTCTTTTTTGTTTTCTGCAGCGGGGTGCAATGTCTGGCACCTCCAACTTGTTCAAGAAGGGACTTGAACTCCGGGTCTCTGTGCTTGTACCCCTTCCCTTCAATATGAAGGTGATAATGACAGAGTTCATGTTTGATGATCCCTATTAATTCAGATAATCCATGTTCTTCGAGATACTTACCGTTAATATCGATATTGTGGCTCCCCAGCATATATCTCCCGCCTGTAGTCCTGAGCCTGGGATTAAAATAAGCTTTGTGTCGGAATGGTTTTTGGAAGTGCCGGATTGAAATCTCTTCAACCAGTGTCTGCAGTTCTTGATTGGTCATGCTTATGCTCCTTTATCTGTTCGTTGCCGCGCACAGGACAACCTTTTGTTTCATACAATTAGATTATATAACATCCAGAAGGAATGGACATCAGCCATCGGTTCAAGAATGTTTTCTAAGAGATTGGAATAAGGAGGGTGCCTTATGCCAAACTGGCTCGTGAATCAAATGAGGAAGGCATATCTTGAGAAGAATCGTTATCAGATCAAGCTTCTTAATCAATGCTGGAATTTTTATAGGAAGAAAAACTTCCCTCAGTAATAAACAAATGTGCAGAAGCGGATAAAAAAGCTGACTTGAAGTAGCAGTCAAGTCAGCTTTTTTATCTTTCTTATTGGCTGTTTTCTAAAAGATTGTTGCTTTTCTACAGCGGCTTGCGTCCTTACCTTAACTGGTGGACGTGCTCTTCTCGAACTCCACTTAAATAACAAAAGAACGGACAAGCCGAAAATACCCAGGTTCCGGTATTTTCTAGTGTTGAGAACAACAAAGATGCGAAAAGAGCCTTCCTATTTAATCATTGAATCATTGTCAGAGCAACTCTTCCTTTTTTCACATCCACGCTGTCGACCCAGACTGTTACGACGTCTCCGACAGATACGACATCTAGCGGATGTTTGACAAAGCCTTGTTTCAGCTTGGAGATATGGACAAGCCCATCCTGTTTTACCCCGATATCTACGAAAGCTCCGAAATCAACGACATTGCGGACTGTTCCCTGAAGTTCCATCCCTTCTTTCAGATCCTCCAGTTTAAGGACATCTTTTTTAAGGAGGGGTTTAGGGAATTCGTCACGCGGATCTCTTCCGGGACGGATCAACGCATCGATGATGTCTTTCAAGGTAAGCTTACCGATGCCCAGCTCCTCAGAGAGTTCATTTACATTCAGTTGATTAAGGGATTGTCTCAGTTCTTCACTCCCGATCGCATCTTCACTGAACCCTGTTTTGGACAGCAGCTTTTTGACATCGCCGTAGTTATCCGGGTGGATGGGTGTCCGGTCAAGAAGGTCCGTTCCATCCGTGATTCGCAGGAAGCCTATACTCTGCTCATACGTTTTCGCACCGAGCCTCGGGATTTTCTTCAATTGCGCTCTCGATTTGAATTTCCCTTCTTCCTCTCTTTTTTTGACGATATTATTGGCTACCGTTTTCGAAAGGCCAGCTACATATTGCAATAACGAAGAAGAGGCCGTGTTTACATTCACCCCAACTTTGTTAACGGCGGTTTCCACCACGAACGTCAGAGATTCATTCAGTTTTTTCTGGGAAACATCATGCTGATATTGTCCGACACCCACAGATTTCGGATCGATTTTTACCAGTTCGGCAAGGGGGTCCTGTAATCTTCTCGCGATGGATACAGCACTTCTTTCCTCTACCTGGAGAGAAGGAAATTCTTCTCTTGCCACGTCGGAGGCTGAGTATACACTGGCACCCGCTTCATTCACAATCAAATAGAAGATTTCTTTATCGATGCTTTTCAAAACATCCGCCACGAATTGTTCAGTCTCTCTGGAAGCCGTTCCGTTTCCGACGGCCACTACCTCTATCGAATATTTGTTGATGATCTTCTTCATCATTTCTTCCGACGCAGCCATCTGTGATTTTGGCGGATGCGGGTATATGACACTTACTTCAAGCATTTTTCCGGTTTCGTCAATCACCGCAAGCTTACATCCTGTTCTGTAGGCCGGGTCCACCCCAAGAACCATCTTCCCTTTCATAGGAGGCTGAAGAAGGAGCTTCCTGAGATTTTCTGAGAAAATATGAATGGCTTGATCTTCAGCTTTTTCCGTCAGTTCATTACGAATTTCCCTCTCGACAGACGGCTGGATCAGTCGTTTATAGGCATCCTCGACCGCCTCTTTGATAAGGGGAACCACTGGGGAATAGACATTTTTCACTACCTGTTTTTGCAGATAGTGAAGAATTGAGTCCGTATCAGGCTGGATATTCACTTTGATGATATCCTCTTTTTCTCCTCTATTTATCGCCAGCACACGATGAGGGACGACTTTGCTTACCGGTTCACTGTATTCATAGTACATCTCAAAGACGTTCTTCTCATCTTTATCTTCATTTTTCACTTTTGTTTCGATGACACCCTTACGGAATGTGTGATTCCTTATGTATTCACGATAAGCTGCTTCGTCGGAAATGATTTCTGCAATGATGTCCTTCGCTCCCGCAATTGCTTCATCAGCCGTTGTCACTTCTTTTTCTCCAGAAACGTAGCGGGCTGCTTCTTGCTGGACGTCTGCAGATCCCGGAAAAGTCATGATCCATTGGGCTAATGGTTCCAGTCCTTTTTCCTTCGCCACTGTCGCTTTTGTACGTCGTTTTTGTTTAAATGGACGGTACAAATCCTCTACCTTTTGCAATTTGTCTGCTTTCTTGATGGCTTGTGACAAATCATCTGTCAGCTTGCCTTGTTCATCGATCAGTCTAAGGACTTCTTCTTTTCTTTGTTCAAGGTTTTGCAGGTAATTCCACTGCTCCATGATATCTTTGATCTGGACTTCATCCAGGGCCCCGGTTTGTTCTTTACGGTAGCGGGCGATGAATGGTACTGTGTTTCCTTCTTCCAATAAAGATATAACGTTCTTTACGTTTTTAAGGGATATGTTTACTTTTTTTGAAACGCTTTGCAATAAGTTTTCTTGATTCGATATTGTTACAGTCAATGTTACGACCTCCATCCAAAAGCTTTCCGTTTAAGTTTACCATATGGTGAAGTTAAAATTCTTTTCGAACACAGTAAGTTGGTTCCTTTTTGCTAGTAATTAGCCATACATATTGTCTCTTCAATATCGCTTATGATTTCCGTGCAGGCCTCCGCTTTCACTACAATCAACCGCTGGATATTGTGAAAATTAATTTTTATATTATTACCGATCTGTTTGTTAACTCCTCAAATTAGTTAAGAATTAATCTTTTCACCTGCTCACCAAACTTCCTTGTCCCCTGTAATGATTTTAAAACAAAAAAAAGAAAGCCTACCCTTTCGTTTAGAGTAAGCTTCCTAATATATAGGTGGTGTCGTCGGCTGTTTCGTCGACCCGGGTATGAATGTCGTGAACTGTACTATGCAATGTTGAATATTTTTGCAGGATTGCCTTAACACCCGAGATATTCAGTCCGTCTGAATGCAGCAGGAATCTCGAGTTTGATTCATATGAATATCGCTTTGTCTGATATTTTTGCGGTCTTCCTGATAAATAACCTGTCACCGGCAATGGGTAAGTAACCTTACCCTCGGGAGAATACAAATAAAACCGTATATTCCCTACACAGCTGTAGACAAATTCTTTCGAGTGGTAATAAGCCTTGATGATGGCCACTGCAGCACCGCGCTTCCTTTGAAGGGCGTTGTTGCATAAATCCATCAGTGTCTCCACATCTTCATGGTGGTTCTTTTCAACGATTTCCACCACTTCGTGAGAGGATTCATAGGCATATTTCCCACTCCCAAGACCATCTGCAAGCACACAGACAAAGTAATCCTTGGTGGAGCCATAATAATAGCTGTCTCCGTAATACGGGTTACCATTTTTTGAAAATTGTTCTACGTAGAGCTCAATTTCATTTTGTTGAAAATAACTCATTAATAATGACTCTCCGACTCGAACGTTTCTTCCTGGATTGCTTCCCGCAGCTTCTTGATGGCTCTGCGCTGCAAACGGGAGACATGCATTTGGGAAATACCCAGCTTCTCCCCTGCTTCTTTTTGGCTCAGGTTCTCAAGGTAAGTATACTGGATGATTGCTTTCTCTCTGTCAGAGAGGACATGCAGCACTTTCTCCAGGACCATCCGTTGATTGACCTTTTCGTAGCCCTCATCCGGATTCCCTACTATGTCCAGTATCGTTACGGTGCTGCCTTCAGAATCTGCTTCAATGGAATGATCCACGGAAAGGGCTTGGTAACTCCGGCCCATTTCCATTGCTTCCAGTACTTCTTCTTCACTCACTTCAAGATATTCGGCAATTTCATGAACTTGCGGAGAACGTTCCAATTCATTGGTTAACTCTTCTACGGTTGATTTTATCTTTGGACCAAGCTCTTTGATTCTTCTCGGAACATGGACACTCCATGTCTTGTCACGAAGGAAACGTTTAATTTCGCCGATGATGGTCGGAATGGCAAATGCTTCAAAGGACCTGCCGAAAGATTCGTCATAACGCCTGATCGCACCAAGCAGACCGATCATGCCGACCTGGATGATGTCTTCATGGAAAGACCTGCCTTTTGAATACTTTCTTGCAATGGATTCGACCAGGTTTTGATAATGGAGGATAAGCTGGCTTTGCGCTTCATCATCCTGATGCTCCTGGTAATCTTTGATCCACTGAAGAACTTTTTCTTTTTGCGCCTGCTGATCAGGTTGAGATAGTTTTTTCATCCCTCTCCACCTGCTCTCCTGATAGGAATTTGGTCATGAAGACCGTAACTCCCTCTTTATGGTGTACCTTTACATCATCCATAAGGCTCTCGATCAGGTAAAGACCCAATCCGCCTTCTCTTAGGAATTCAACGGAATGATCGGCATGATATGGACCGACAGCACTGCGGATCGCTTTAAAGTCAAAGCTTTCCCCGTGATCTGCCACCATTACCTCTAAACGGTCCTCGTAAAGGGCAAAGCCGACCACCACTTCTCCGTCACCACCTTTATAAGCATGTTGGACAGCGTTTGTGATCGCTTCGCTTGTCGCGATCTTCAGGTCCTCTATCGCATCATAATCAAAGCCCATACGGCTGGCTATCCCTGACAGTGTCAGACGAATAACCCCTACGTATTCAGGCTTGGCAGGAATTTTCATCTCGATGTAATCAAAAGCTTGCATCATTCAACTCCACCTTCTACCTTGGAATTTATATTCATAATATCCCCTAAACCTGTGATATCAAACAATCTTCGCAGACGATCGGATAAACCGACAAGTTTAAGCTGTCCGCCGCGTGCGTTGACCGTCTTGAACAGTCCCACAAACACACCGAGTCCGGTACTGTCCATATAGGATACTTCTGATAGGTCTACAACGATATCTTTATCATTCTCAGCTTCGGCAGAAGGGTGAAGGGATTCTTTAAGCTTAGGTGCTGTATATGCATCAATTTCTCCGGCTACTTTTACAAATAATTCGTTCTCTCTCTCTTGCATATCTATTGACAAGTTCATAAAATGACCACCTTTTTTAGAAAACATTATAATAAAGTCTCTTATTCGTTTACCCCATTAAGAAGGGAGATAAACAAGATTCAGGAATTTCTTTTTATAATAATCAGGGTGAAGTCATCACGCAGTTCAAAATGCTGCAGTTTCTCCAGTTCTTTATAGACGTTGGTAACAATTTCATCCGAGGTCAAATGTTTATGCTGGCTGATCAGATCCACCAGATCTTCTCGTTCAATGAAGCCTTCTTCCGTCCGGCATTCCGTCACTCCGTCTGAAAGCAGGATAATCATGTCTCCCTCTTCAACCCGGCGTTCATACTGCCTGTACTTGGCTTTTTTATCCACACCCAACAAGAGTCCTTTTGCATCGAGGTCCTCGAATTGGCCGCTTGCGGCATTATAAAAGAAGCCGGGCTCATGTCCGGCTGATGAATAACTGAAAAGGTGTTTATGAGAGTTGTAGACACCGTAAAACATGGTGATGAACATACTGGCGTCCACGTTCTGCTCCACGACCCTGTTCAGGCTTTCCAGTACAGCATTCGGTTCATTGCGGTATTCAGGCAGGCTGTCCATTGCATATTTAATCATGGACATGCACAATGCTGCAGGGATCCCCTTTCCGATTACATCGGCGATCGCGACACTCACGGTGTCATGTTCATCCTGTACGAAGTGATAATAATCGCCGTTCATCTTCTTCGCGGGAACACTCACAGCAGCAATATCCAGCCCTTCGACTGCCGGTATGCTTGTACCGAGAAGGGTCTGCTGCATGTTGGAAGCAATATCGATTTCATTGTTCAATTCCTGTTGCTTGCTTCTGAGGCTTTGGTGCTCGCGGTAAGCAAATCCGTACCCGATCATAACTTCCAGCAAAATGTCGAATGCATGCAGGACATGATGCGGGATATTCGGTTCCATTTCAAGCATGACGCTCTTATGAAGACTGATGATCTCTTCGGGTGATACATGATGCTCTATGGATTTACGGCTGAATTTCTGACCGAGATACAACGCCTTTTCATCTTGTTCATTCAAATAATGTTCTATGATTTCCCTGTATTTTGAATCCATCAATTCTCTAAAGTTCATCTAACTCCCCCTAGCGGAGCCATTTTGTTGCCCGAATATCCGTCCCTTCCCCGGGCACGGATTCTACGTTGAATTCATCCATCAAACGCTTCACTCCAGGCAACCCTGCTCCTAAACCACCTGATGTGGAATATCCGTCTTCCATCACTTTTCTTAAATCATTAATACCGGGACCATCATCCAGTGCTATGATGCGCACACCTTTTTTTCCGCCGTCGAAAAGCTTTTCTATACATATTTGGCCATGACCAGCATAAAGATAAATATTTCGTGCTAGTTCACTGATGGCAGTAGTGATTCGAGCCTGATCGACAGTACCGAATCCCAGCTCTTTCGCTACGTTCCTTCCTAACTGGCGGGCAGCAACGATGTCCCATTCATTCGTGATCTTCACGCAGGATTGGCTATCCATTCACTAATCCCCCAGTTCCGTCTGTAATTTCTCTAAACCTTTTTCCAAGTCCAGAGCGGTCAGCACATCGTCCAACCTGATGCCGAGTTCAATCAGCGTGATCGCAACCGCAGGCTGGATGCCCGTGATCACGACTTTGGCGCCCATCAATCTCGACATATTTATGACATCACCAAGAACCTTGGCGATAAATGAATCAATAAAGTCGATCGAAGTAATATCGATGACAACCCCTCTTGCACTCGTTTCATGTATTTTATGAAGGAGGTCTTCTTGAAATTGAAGGGCCGTCTGATCATCAAGTTCCCATTGAATAGAAATCAACAAGCAATCGTGCAATTTTAAAATCGGTATTCTCACTCTGATCCCTCCGCCGAAACAATTTTTCTGTCAGTCATTTCAAGTGCCTTTTCTATTCCTTTTCTCAAGGTGCTGTTCGTGCTGAATTGATTAAGATCGATTCCCAGGTTAACGATCGTCTGGGCGATTTCGGGCCTGATTCCCACAAGCATGCATTTGGCTCCCACAAGCCGGACTGCGTCTGCCGCCTGGATGATGTGGTGGGCGACCATCGTATCCACTACCGGAACGCCTGTGATATCGATAAGGACGACTTCCGCGCGGTGTTTCACTACACCGTTCAGGAGGTTTTCCATGATCAATCGTGCTCGTTCGGTGTCGATCGTGCCAACCAATGGCATCACCGAAATCTTCTCGAATACTGGAATCAGCGGTGCAGAAAGTTCCTGAAGGGCGATTTTTTGAAGCGATACCGTCCTTTCCCATGATTCTGTATAAGCACTGATCACCTTGTTGTACATGGGTGTGACCCATTTATCGAATATTTCAACCTGTTCAGCATGGTTTTCTTCTTTGATCAGATTATCTTTTTTCATCCCTTCGTAAACCACTTTGGCAAACGTACTTAACGCTGATGTTACAAATGTCAAAGGCCAGCCGAACCGTACTACCTTCTCGGCAAAGTCTTCAAGTCTCGATGAAAATTCCTGTGAATCCCTCAGATTGGATGCAATCATTTCTACAAACTCATGGCTTGTCTTGGCAAAAATCTGATCTGAGACTACCTGGATGAACTTTTCATCGGCTTCTTCTTTCATCCGTTCCATCCATACGTCTGTTAAATCCGACTTATTACTCTGGATATAATCCGTGATTTGAGTGAACATATAACTCTCCCCATTCTACCATAAGAAATTTACACCTAGTGTCATACGAATAGATGTAACGTATATTTAATCATTCCGTCCTTATGCTTTAAATTTGTCGCACTTATTAATATAGTAACAAATAAACATCAAATTGAAAAAAACAATGACTTTTCGGATATTTTCCCCATATTCCTTTTTATTATAAATTGTTGAAAGTGATTTGTCATAGAAATGACGATATTTACCACAGTCTATTTCTTTTAACTATATAATAGGGTAAAGGAAATGGATATATAAAAACAGAAGGCTTGCTGATCGGTTCGTTCCCGTTGATCAGCAAGCCTTCTGTTTGCAGCTGTGAAATTATTTATTGAAATCACACAACCACATAGGATGAAAGAGGTTAAAATTGGATCAAGCCGACACTGATTTGGAGGGCATCATCCACTTTTTCCATCATTTCATCATCCAAGTGTGTAATTTTATCTGTCAGACGTTGTTTATCAATCGTTCGGATTTGTTCAAGTAAAATAACAGAATCCCGTTCAAAGCCATAACGTTTTGCATCAATTTCAACATGAGTAGGCAGTTTAGCTTTCTGGATTTGTGCGGTAATGGCAGCAACGATCACTGTGGGACTGAATCGGTTCCCAATATCGTTTTGAATAACAAGTACCGGTCGAACTCCACCTTGTTCTGAACCTACAACAGGAGAAAGATCCGCAAAATATACGTCACCACGCTTTACAATCAAAGGATTAACCTCCGCTTACTAAGCGCTCGACTGTATGTTCTGCCTCATATTCTGCTTGTATCGCTTCAGAAGCGATTGCGAGATTAATCTTAGCCATTTCCATATAGCCGCGTCTCATAGATTCACGTAGTTGCCGTTTTTTACGTTCCCGTAAATACATTTTGGTAGCACGATAAATAAACTCATTGCGATTCACATTCTCTTGATCTGCAAAGCCGTCTAATTCTGTAACGAGCTGTTGCGGCAGACGAATTAAGATTTCTGTTGTTGCGCTGGATTCAGACACAAACTACACCTCCACCAATCACTACATACCGTTTCTGTTCAATAACATTCTAATCATACCATTAAATAACGGGAATGAAAAGACAATTTATCAATCTCTTCTAGTATCCGCCATATAAAATAGTAATTATTCATTAAATCGGAATGAATTTCATTTTTAATTTATCAACCTGAAGATAATAGTTTATTAGTGACCTTCACAGGCTTCCCATCCCTTATATAGATCCGCGGTACTCTCGCAGATATGATGCAGGGGATTTCGTAGTTGATTGTTTCAAGCTTCCCGGCTATCTCATCTATCGTGACCGCTTCATTTCCATCCCTTCCGATAAGGGTGACCTTCTCCCCTGTTTTCAAGGGGAGCGGCAGCGATATCATGCATTGATCCATACAGATCCTTCCGACAATCGGGGACCTTTTCCCGTCCACAATGACCTCCTGCCCCTGCAGCTTACGTATCCATCCATCTGCGTAGCCGATAGGAATCGTACCGATCCATTCATTTTCTGAAGCTTCATAGGTTGCACCGTAGCTGATTTTATCCCCTGCTTTGATTTCCTTTGTGTGAATCAGTCTTGAGTAAAGGGAGAAAACCTCTTTTAAAGGGACGGGCAGCACTTCTTTCATTTCCTGCGACGGAGTGAGCCCATACATGGCAATCCCCACGCGGACGGCGTTGAAATGGGTGTCCGGTTTTCTCAGGACTGCCGCACTGTTGGATGAATGTACATATTCCGGACGTTCATCAAGAACTGCGAGCATTTCATTGAATTTCCCCAACTGCCGCTCGAGGTAAGTATCATCCAGTTCGTCGGCGGTGGCATAGTGTGTGAAGATGCCCTCCATTTCGAACTGGCTGATGGAATGGATGTACGACTCGATCTTTTTGAGTTCATCTGCAGAACGGATCCCGATCCTGCCCATCCCGGTATCGCACTTGATATGCAGCTTCAATCGTGCATCCGGTTTCAAATGTTTCGATGCTTCTTTAAGCCAATCCAGATCAAAGGCCGTAAGTGATACATTGTAATCCGATGCCAGATTCACATCCTGTGCCCGTGATGCGCCCAGTACAAGTATGGGGGCTTCGATCCCTCCTTTTCTCAGCGAAACGGCTTCGTCCAGGAATGCTACCGCAAGTCCGTGCACGCCTGCTTCCAAGGCAGCCTCTGCAACCTGGAGATCTCCGTGCCCGTAAGCGTTTGCCTTTACGACCGCAAACATCTTCATTTCATCAGAAGCGATATGCCGTTTGATATTTTTTATATTATCCGTTAAATGATCAAGATTGATTTCAGCCCATGTATCACGAAAAAACTGCGTCTCTGCTTCCACTGTGGTCACTTCCTCATATCAACAAAACATTGTCAGTCTATTCAAGAATATCTTTGATTATTCATCTATTCTTTTATTGTGTCAAATTAATTTTCGGGTGGCAAGGGTCTTTGTGCAGGATTGGAAGGGGTGGTGTGTTGCTGGTGTGTTAAAGGGGCGATTTTCGCAGGCGGCACATAAAAATGGGGTATCGGCACATTTATCAGGATGATGGCACGATTATACGGGGATTGGCACAATCAGTATGTCCATTAGAGTATATTCACGTTGATAATACTCATTGCCTGGGGTTCTTCTTTTAGTAAACAGGCATTAGCAGCCGGCTTACCGCTTTTTTAAAAAGAAAAGAGGCAAACCACAAGGTCCGCCCCGTTTAATAGATTATTATTTCACCATTGATCCTTGTACAGACTGTGCAAGCATCACCATTTCGGAAGGAGTCAGGTCATTTGAAGCAAGCATGTAGTCGATGCCGTTATTGGTCCATCGGATGGACGTGTCGGTCATCGCTGCCACCGTGAATCCTAAATCAACAAGCTCCCCCTTGAGGGATGTGGACACCGTCATGGTAGGAACCACGGTCGTTTTTTCCTGGATGATCGTGAACGATTTCTCCCCGTCATACGTCAGGACGACACGTTTCCCGTTTTCAGTCGCCACTTCTTTTTCTTCTACCAATTCAGTTCCCGTGATTTCAGACATAGGATAGAGGACAGTGAACTCCTTGTCTTCCACGCCCGCTGTAACCGGAACTTCAAGCTGGGCGCCCGTCATATTCTTCTTCATATCAAAATCTTTTTTATCGAAAGCGGCTTTCATATCCATCTTGGAGAATTCCACTTTCACAAGGGAATTATGATCCGCATCCATCACCTTGACGGTTGCAGGTGAAAGATCTTTCTTGTTAAAAGCAATCTCCTGGGTAGGAAGCATCTGCTTATTCTGATAACGTGTTTTCGTTGTGAACACATAGTGGCTCTTCGTTTCTTTAAAGGTCGCTTCCTTGTCCTCCAGTACATCCTGGACAAGAGATTCATACAGATAAGCCTGACTGCTGTTGTTCGGCCATTCGCTTTGAAAGCGGAAGCTCTTATTCAGCGCCGGTGTCAGGACAAATACTCCTTCGTCATTCCGGAGAATCATCTGGCTTTGATCCTTTGCGGCATTCTTGAGGGCCACCCGGTAGTAATTAGGGTTATTATGCCAGACTTCCACATCATAGGTCTGCGGCTCATCGCCGACCTGAAGCGTCATTTTGGCGTCCGCTTTGTACCCCTTCATGTCCTCTACCTTCGACTTAAGATCCTTCGTCACGTCTTCCTTCGATTTCTCCCCGCAGGCGGCCAGCATAAGTATTGCAAGCATGGCCATCACTAGTACAACTAGCTTTTTCTTCATTTTTTCAGCCCCTTTTGTCTCAAGATATACGTAATTGAGAGAGGGGAAAGCTAGACGGTATAAGAAAAAGACGTTCTTTATCTTTGTCTCTCTTACAATCGGGTGCCCCGACAGTTATACCTAGCCTTGTCTCTCCTATTGCACTACTGAATATATGAGACAACCTCGGGGAATATGCTAGCGAAGATGACAAGCCGGCCTTTTTTATTTTTCAATCACGACCTGCGCTGCGGCAAAGTCCCTGCTGTGGGTGATTGACAAATGAGCATTCACTCCTTGGGGCTTTGAAAAAAACGGCTTGCCGTTCGCATCCTTGCTTATTTCAATATCCTGAAAAGAAAGGCATTGCCCGATTCCCGTCCCATTGGCTTTCGCGAAAGCCTCCTTCGCCGCGAACCTGCCAGCAAGGAACTCGATGGAACGCGAACCAGAAAGAACTGACAGCTGATCCTGCTCATATTCAGTCAGAACCCTCTTGATCAGCTTCGGCTGCCTGCCGACCAGCTGCTGTATACGTTCTATTTCAATGATGTCCAACCCGATCCCTGTAATCATATGCAGATCTCCTTCTACTCTTGTCCTGTTATTCATATAGTTTATAGTATAATGAACCCATGTAATGAACGGCACTATTCTATTTAGGAGGATACACTATGTTTGTCAGAACGGAAAGCTTCCCGCAATTCCTGCGGTTATATCCGATCATCTCACTGATTGTGTTCATTCATATTGTTCTTTATTTGGTGAGCTCCCTTCCGATCTTCCCGCAGCGCTGGGTGTATGAACAGCTTGCCGGAGTGAATCTCTTCATCAAGGAAGGCGAGTGGTGGCGGCTCGTTACGCCGATCTTTGTGCATCTTGGATTCGCGCATCTTCTTTTCAACTCATTTTCACTCGTCTTATTCGGCCCGCCGCTTGAGAAATATCTGGGCAAGATGAGGTTCATCCTGCTTTACCTGGCGAGCGGGGTCTTTGCCAATATTATTACCTATTTAATCAAGCCCCTAACCTACAGCCATGTCGGTGCCTCCGGCGCAATCTTCGGACTGTTCGGCTTCTACATTGCCATGATCCTGCTGAAAAAAGCATTCATCACCCGCGAGAGCCGGCAAGTCATCCTCCCGATCGTGGTCATTGGGGTGGTGATGACATTCATGCAATCCGGCATCAATATCACCGCGCATATCTTCGGACTGCTCGGCGGATTCATCATCGGCTGGATCTCTGGAAAAAAATAAACGTCATATGAAAAAGGTGACCCATACGTCCGACGGGTCACCTTTTTCTTTATTCATGTGAAAACCAGTAATAAATCCTGGCTGCATCTTCAAGCTCAAGATCATCCACTCTGCTTGAGTAACCTGTCTGCCCGGATTTCAGCGTCGTTGAAATGCTGCTTAAATCCCTTCTCCCTTGAAACCAGGTCTGCCTGGAATCAAGGGCTTGAATCCTGCTTTTCTTCATGTATGCTGTATGCTTCAGAATCCCGCGATACCGGAGCACCAGCTGATTCCCGGTGATCCCCCATCCCCCGGCACGGTGCTGGAAGAATCCAAGCAGGCCGAACGGAATGACCAGCAGGAGACTGAAGAGTCCAAGCGGCCAAAACATGACCGCCAGGATGACCACCGGTACGATCAGCCAGAACGATGCCCTGAATATATACTTTCTGACCGCACGCTTCGGCAGCCGCTTAAATTCATCCGTCAGTTCGTAGTCGGGAAAAATAGCTTGGAGCAAATCCGGGACTCTCTTTTTCTTCACAACCGGAATCAACTTGATCGTCGAGCTGTCTTTTTCAAGCACGGAACCGCCGGCATTTTCGATCACGACCGTACAGTAGCCGAGCAGCTGACGCACCGGGTTCTCGACAATCCGAACCCCCTGGACACGATTCAGCGGAACGGTGACCTGCTTTTTCTCAAGCAGCCCCCTGGTAATGACTATATTCTCCTCTGTCAGCCTGATTTTGAAATCACCGTACACCACAAACGTCCACCCCACCGAAATGATCCAGGCGATAAGAAGGACGACAAACACCAGGACAGCAATGAACACCAAGCCGCTTTTCACAAACACCATTACTTCATCAAATACCGCTTCATACGGAATCAAGTCCGAAAACTGAGACAGGAAGACACCAACACCGGAAAGGATGACGCCGACACCCCCGGAAGTCGCGGCGAGCACCCAGATATCCCTGGCACTCATTTTGAAGACGTGCTTCTCTTCCTTAAGCATTTCTTCTTCATGAGCCGCAGGCACTTCACCCTCTTCTACTGCCTGACCCTTCTTCTCACGGTAAATGATCCTCTCCAGCTCCAATGCTTCCTCTTTCATGATCGCCGTCAGCTCTGCTTCCGACTCACGGGGATTGGACGACCCGGCCGTTTCCACCTTGACCTTCACCAATCCAAACGGACGGTGGATGATCCCTTCCGAAAAATTAAGGCTTTGTATTCGGTCAAACGGGATATAACGTTTCTTTTTCACAAAAAGACCGTATTCGATCCGGAGCTCTCCCTCTTCCAGGCGGTAAGTGAACCTGAGCCACTTGATCACACCGGCCACAAGTACAACCACGAGGACAACCCCCATCGAAATCAGGGGCATATAATCCCAAAACCCGCTCTTCTCCCCCCTGCTGTTCAGTACAAACAACAGGACAAACGGGATAATCAATTCTTTTAATTGCTTCAAAAAATTCGCGACTGCAGAGACCGGATGCAGACGTTTATATTCAGACATCATCTTCCGCCACCCTTGCAAGCATAGAGATGGAATGCCTCAATTCATCCGCTTCCCCCGTATCCAGTGCCGGAATTTCGTGCACGGTCGCCGCAGTCGAAATTGTGATCGTCGATAAATGATACCTCTTCAAAAGCGGCCCCTGGACCGTATCGACATGCTGCACCCTGACCATCGGCACCAGCGTCCGCTTCACAAAAATAAATCCCCTTTGAAGCTCGATTTCCTGCTCCCTCACTTCATATCTCCATCGCTTCCATCTCATCGTCGGAAGAAAAAAGATCATTAAATAGATAAATAATAGCAAGACCCCGACAGCCGCAGCCGCGATCCATAGCGGCCACTCAAAAAACCAGGTCATCACCGCTACACCTGCCACCGCAAGCGCCAGTACCGCTGACTGGATCACACCATGCAGCTTCCAAACCTTCAAAGCCTTCGGTGATATCCGTTTCTGAGGCTCTCCTCTCATACCCGCTTCCTCCTTCATGTCTCTCTCTATGTATAAATCTTACAGTATATTTACGTTTGAGGATAGGATTGGTTTCGCCGCGCGGGTGGAAAAGTTCGGTTGGATGCTGCAGTCGTTAAAAATGCCTGCAGCATTCCAGCTATGATAAAGATGGTTATTGTCGTTAAGTGATTTCAAAAGAGGTTTCGTCCACCCAGTCCAAACCTTTTTCACCTTTCAGTTCCTCCGCCAGCCGGAAAAGGGCATCATCCTTTTTCTTCGCTTCAATCATACAGTCCACTTGATCGACCGTGCCCTTGATTCCCTGGAGGAATTCCATGAACATCTCCGGTTCGATAAAATCGGCATGGGCTTTGTACTCTTTTTGAGAGCGGGGACTCGATATATGCATTTTGACGGGAAGCCGCGACTGGCTCCACGTGGAGACGATCCGTTCCCAATCTTCCTGCCAGTCCCGCTCATGATGGGCAAGGTGATGATGATAATCGAACACCTGCGGGACACCGAGCTTTTCACACAAATAGAGGGCATCCGCAGCACTGAACACGGTATCGTCATTTTCAAGGATGATCATCTCCTGCAGGGAAGCAGGCGTCAGCCCCCAATTATGGATGAACTGTTCAAGGGCCTTTTCTTTATCATCATAAGCCCCTCCCACATGCAGCACACAGCGGTGCACCGGATCGACACCCATTCCCCTGAGAAGATCCCTGTGCATCTTCAATGTCTGAAACGTATTCTTGAGTACATCAGTATCACTCGTATTCAGCAGGACAAAATGATCCGGGTGAAATCCCACCCGCATCGGATGCTCCTCCAAATACTCTTTTATTTTGTTCAGTTCCGGCTTTAACGGCGAGATAAAATCCCACCCCCTCAGATCAGGGTGGTTCGCAAGCGGAATCAGCTTCGAGCTGAAACGGAAAAAATGAATCTCATGAAGAACATTATGCTTCAACAGGCGCAGACAATTCTCCAAATTCGAACGGGCAATCCTCTCAAGCTTCGCAATCGCCGCTTCCCGGTCTTTTATCGAAGAAAACTGCTTATATGTCATCGTCTGTGACGGCGAAGCATTCTGAAGATTCATGCTCATGGCAACATAGCCGAGTCGGATGAGGGTCATGGTGGGCGGGTCTCCTTTTTTAGTGGTAGTATGTGCGTGGCGGTCGTGATTCATGTTTATTATGAAGGCTCTTTTTGCATATTTTGTTGCTTTGGATATTAGAAAATACCGAAACTTGGGTATTTTCGGCTTGTCCGCCCCTTTTTAGTTTGGACTAGTATTCAAAAAGAGCACGTCCAGAAGCTATTTTCAGGCTAGAAGCCAATTGACGAAAAGCAACCATCTTTTAATAAGCAGCCTTTATGAAAATTCTTTGTGATAGGTTGTGCTTTTTCCGGTGCCTTGGATTTTTAGGTTGGAAGAGTTTAATAGAAGATGAGCTGTTCTTGGCGTCGGAATATTTAAGAATGTCCTTAGTTCTCTGTTTGTGATAAATGGTTTAAACAGAAGGAAATAATCTTCCATTGCCCGCTCATGAGCTGTTTTAGAGGAGAGGTTGCATTGGGGCAGTGCCAGCAGCCAAACTTCCGAGTCATGATGGAAGCACAATATTCACATTTGACTCCGTTGATAATTTCATGTTCTTCAATCCAAAATGTTTTTAGCACACTTGTCATGCTGGTATCATGTTGGGCGAGAAGCACCCTTTTTATTTTTCTAAGATCCTTTTTTGTCGCAGCCATTTCGTTATAAGAAGAATTTAATTTACTGATTTCACTGATTAAATTCTGGGCATGGATGATTTTATTATAGGGGGTATAAAGCTTTTGACCCGGGGCCATTTTTAGTATCGTAGATGGATTGCTGATCACAACGAGGTATTTGATCGGCGGAAGCACCAGATTATGTTCGTAGAAAAAACGTTGAAGAAAAAGTCTTTGGCGGTTGGCTTGTGTTATGGGATCGGAAAAGCCTGTTTCGATGCCATTAAAATTCCTTGTTAATTGATTAAATTCCGAGTCGATCGTCAACGTTCCGGAAATGTTTTTAATTTCTAGGATCAAAGTGTAGAAAGGGGTGAAAAGCAGCGAATCGATTTGAAAGTGGTGGGGAGTCAACGGGAGCTTTAAATCGTTGAAAATCATATACTTTTGGCTATCAAGAAAACTTAAGTGGTAGTCAATCGATTTTTCTCCGTTATAGCCGGCGTTTCTTCTCTTTAAATCCTGTTCAATGAGGGGAATCTTCGAATGGTGGCGGTTTAAATTTCTTATTAATGCTTCATTTTGTTCAATTCTTATTGGTATTTTCCTCTCTTTTGCAAACAATTGATCACTCCTTCAATATTTATCTATAATTACTTCTCTTTAAATTGCGAAATTCCTCTTTTGGATTGCTACAATAGATACCATTTTAGTTTTTCATTCCACTTTCAGAGATTTCCGTGCAGGTTTTGAGATTTTCATGCAAGATTTCAGATTTACATTCCCTTTTTTAAAAATACATTCCACTTTTCAAAAATACGTGCATCTTGTCGAATTTTCTTCACCCCACGCACGCCACTACACCCATCACAAACCCCAAAACCCCAATTTGTCAAAACCATTTTCCAATCCCCCATCCCTCTACACCCCTCCAATCAAAATCACCATCTCCAACCCAGCTCCACTCCAGCCAAAACAGACAATCACCGCCTTTACCTGCCATATATGAGCGCGGATCTCTCGCTCGAACCGGAACCCCAGCCTCTGCCACCACACACACCGGTCCAACACCATCTCCCTGAATCCCCACAAAACCCCATGCTCCAACAACATCCCCAATCCAATCCCCCAAACAAAAAAACACGACAACCCAAAAGGGTCATCGTGTTCTCACCAACCATATTAGTTATTATTATAAGACTTGCGTCGGCTGCCTGATGATTGTGGTCTGCCGCCGCCGCGACGATCGCCGCCACGGGATGATCCACCGCGTGAACCACCGCCGCGTGGGCCGCCGCTGCCTCCGCGTCCGCCGCCTTTGCCGCTGCGTGATCCGCCTTTGTAGCCGCCGCGATTACCGCCGCCTCTAGATGGCAATGGACGCTCTTCTGTGATTTCTACAGGAGTTGTGTCCGGCTCTTTTGTAAGGACTTTGATCGCTGCTGCCACTGCCTGAATTGGATCTTGATCATTCAGGAATTCCTCAGCAAATTGGTAGTAATCCTTGATGTCATTTTCTTTTGCCGCTTCAATCAGCTTTTCCAAAGCAAGACGCTGCTGGCCTTCTAGTGCTTCGTTATGGCTTGGCGGCTTAAGGCCCATCATTTTCTTCTTCGTTGTTTGTTCAACTACACGAAGGTAACCCATTTCTCTTGGTGTTACGAATGTGATGGACATACCCTTCTTGCCTGCACGACCTGTACGTCCGATACGGTGAACGTAGCTTTCAGGATCTTGCGGGATATCGAAGTTGTATACGTGTGTTACGCCGGAGATATCAAGTCCGCGGGCTGCAACGTCCGTTGCGATAAGGATATCGATGCGGCCTTCTTTGAACTTCTTAAGAACCGTCATACGGCGTGCCTGTGAAAGGTCTCCGTGGATTCCTTCTGCAAGGTAGCCGCGGATGCTGAGTGCACGGGACAGTTCGTCAACACGGCGCTTTGTGCGTCCGAATACAATCGCAAGTTCTGGTGATTGCACGTCGATCAGACGGGACAATACATCGAACTTTTCTTTTTCTGTTACTTTTGTGAAGTACTGTTCAATATTTGAAACTGTCACTTCTTTTGATTTCACCTTGATCAGTTCAGGTTCTGTCATGAAGCGTTCTGCGATGCGGCGGATCGGATCCGGCATTGTTGCAGAGAACAGAAGTGTCTGTCTTGTGCTTGGTACGGTTTCAAGGATGCTCTCGATGTCTTCGATGAAGCCCATGTTCAGCATTTCATCCGCTTCGTCAAGAACAAGCGTTTCAACGTTATCAAGCTTCAGCGTGCGGCGCTTGATATGGTCGAGAAGACGTCCTGGTGTACCAACGATGATGTGCGGGTTCTTTTTCATCGCACGGATCTGGCGCTGGATATCCTGTCCGCCGTATACAGATAATACGCGTGCACGCTTATCTGCTCCAATGCGGTATAATTCTTCAGAAACCTGGATCGCAAGTTCACGTGTCGGAGCGATGACAAGAGCCTGGACGTTCGGGTTCTTCATATCGATCTTTTCGATCATCGGGATACCGAATGCAGTCGTTTTACCTGTTCCTGTCTGTGCCTGGCCGATGATATCCTTGCCTTCAAGACCTGCCGGGATTGTACTTGCCTGAATTGGGGTTGCTTCTTCAAAGCCCATACGTTTGATTGATTTCAACGTAGATGCGCTTAAGTTTAAATCTGAAAACTTTGTCAATGCTATTCATTCTCCTTTTAATTTACATCTTTTATAACTAATCAATTATGCTGATTATATTTTTAAATCGGAACGAAATCTCACACACCGAAAGACTTCGGTATCTAATCTAAAATCGTCTATTTGAGATGTTTATTTGTTTGATATTCCATTGGAATGTTTGCTGCAATGTGTGTGCCGGCCCAGATTACAGGGCGGTTGAAGGATCCTGCATGTTCAATGCAAAAAAATACACTCTTCTAAATCGAAGAGCTGCACGTCCAACAAATAGAACAATGTTGTAGTTATGTTACCACTTATAGAGATGAATTTCAATCTATTGTAAAATAGTCAATCTATTCACTCTGCAGGAAATGGTAGATCTCTCCAAATAATTCGTGCTTATCTTCACTGTGACAAATTAAGTGTTTCGCTTTCGGGGAATAAAAAAGGTTCTTTTCCTCAGACGAAATGGTCTCATAAATATATTGGGCACTTTTGGGAGGAACAATCCCGTCGATTTCCCCCTGGGCGATAAAGGTAGGGATGTTCACTTCTTTAAGGAGCGGCCGTGCGATACGGACAACCTTTTTGAACTCATAGGCAGAAAGGATCGGGGTATTGGTCATTTTAAATTTATAGCGGTTGTAAAGTTCATTTTCAAGTATTTTTCCCTGGAGCCCTTCCTTGATTAAATTACCAATATCTTTTGCCAGCTGCCTGTAATTTATATAGTAGGCAGCCGCACTCAATAAGACAAGTTTGTCTACCTCGTATTTGACGGAGAGGTAGGAAGCGATCAGTCCGCCCATCGAAAAACCGATGACATAGACTTTTTCACAAGTTGAGAGGAGCTCTTTCAATTCATCTTCTGCATGTTGAATCCACTCGGCATGCTTGATTCCCCTCAAAGCCAGCGTTTCCCCGTGTCCCGGCAAGGTCGGTACAGCGATTTCCCATTGTGTCCGTTCCTTCAGATAATCCGCGAGGGGCTCGACTTCATAAGGACCGCCGGTGAAGCCATGTATAAGTAAACATCCAATCATACTGATCCCCACTCACTTTGAGAATGGCTTATTAAGAAAAGGAAGGGGGCATCCTCCCTTTTCTTCACTTTCTCATTTTAAACACTTTCTTCGATTCTAATTCGTCAATGTTTCAATGACTTCTTCCAGTTTCATTCCCCTGGAAGCTTTGAATAAAACCAGATCTCCGCTTTGTGTCTGCTTTTCAAGCATGGCGGCAAGCTCTTTTTTATCCTGAAACGCATGGACATTTTCAGCTTCGAAACGTTCGCTTGCACCTTTCGCAATGAGTTCCCCGAGTCTTCCGTAGGTATAGACCTGCTGAATACTTCCCGGATCGATCATCCTTCCGATCTCAAGATGGTACTCCTCTTCGTTGTCGCCAAGCTCCAGCATATCACCGAGTACGAGGATTTTTTTGTTGACGCCGTCAAGTTCAGAAACAAGACCGATCGCTGCCTTCATGGAAGTCGGACTGGCGTTATAGGCATCATTGATGATTTTTTCGCCCTTTTTACCGAGTGACGTTTCCATCCGCATTTGCGTGAGTTTAAGCGACTTTAATCCTTCTTTCATTCCTTCAACCGTCACATCAAATTCCTTGGCGATCAGGATCGCGGCCAGAGCGTTATGGATGTTGTGCTGTCCGAGTACAGGAAGAAAGAAGGTTTCCCCTTCATACAGAGACGTTTCAAATTGACTGCCGTCGTTGTTCATTTCGATGTTCACCGGGTAAATGGTATTCGCTTCACTTCTTCCGAATGTCTCGATCCGGCCCAGTGAAAGGTCCCTTACCTGCTCTTGTAAAAGAGGCTCGTCTCCGTAGTAGGCAAACAGGCCGTCTTCCTTAAGTCCTTGAACGATTTCAAGCTTCGCTTTGGTGATGCCTTCCCGTGAGCCGAGATCCTGAAGATGCGACTCTCCGATGTTGGTGATGATTGCGGCATCCGGCTGGGAAATTTCAGACAGCAGCTCGATTTCGCCAAAACCGCTCATC
The DNA here is from genome assembly GCF_045897515.1 of Rossellomorea oryzaecorticis. NCBI lineage: Bacteria > Bacillati > Bacillota > Bacilli > Caryophanales > Bacillaceae > Rossellomorea > Rossellomorea oryzaecorticis. The sequence goes on from NZ_JBJOSA010000029.1 coordinate 22,911, forward strand.
CCCATCTCCAGGACCGCCACTTCAGCATCCTGAGGGAGGGCGAGGATCGTCAACGGCAAGCCGATATGATTATTGTAGTTCCCCTGCGTCTTATGGACTTTGTATTTCATGCCCAGCAGGCTTGCGACCATATCCTTCGTCGTGGTCTTCCCGTTGCTTCCGGTGATGCCGACCACTTTCAGGTCCAGTTCATGGCGGTATTGATTTGCCAAGGACTGCAGGGCAAGAAGCGGATCATCGACAACGAGGACCGGAAGATCTTCAGGAGGGTTTGCGACATTTTTATCCCATAGGGCGGCTCCTGCCCCCTTTTCGATCGCCTGCCTGACAAATTGGTGGCCGTCCACATTTTCCCCTTTGAACGGGACGAAAAGATTCCCTTTTTCAATTTTGCGTGTATCGATGCTAACGCCTTTTATGATGGTATCTTCGAACTTTGTGAGATCATTATGGACATGCAGCATATCACATGCTTGTTTTATCGTTTTTTCAAACATTGTCTTTCTCCTTTATGCGTTTTCGGATGACAAACAGAGGAGGGACTGCTTTTAGATGATGATCTTCCAGTCAGTCCCTTCATTCAGGTATGTGTTACATCGTATGTTTGATTGTCTGCTTTTCCTGATGGCGTTCCATGCCGAGTTCTACGAGTTTGCCGATCAGGGTCGGATAGTCGACGCCTGTGTGCTTCCACAGCAGCGGGAACATGCTGAAGGGTGTGAAGCCAGGCATTGTGTTTACTTCATTCATATAGATCTGGCCGTCTTCTGTCAGGAAGAAGTCTGCACGGACGAGGCCGGAGCAGTCGAGGGCCTTGAAGGATTGGATCGCAATCTCCTTCAATTTCCCGTATGTTTCCTGATCGATTTCCGCCGGTATGATCAGGGCAGTATCTCCGTCTTCATATTTTGCCTTGTAATCATAGAAATCTTTCTTAGGGACAATCTCACCCGCAACCGAACATTCAGGCTGGTCGTTTCCAAGGACGCCAAGTTCGATTTCACGTGCTTTCACGCCTTCTTCGATGATGATCTTGCGGTCGAATTGGAACGCTTCCTCGAAAGCAGCCTCGAGTTCTTCTTTGGATGTACATTTGCTGATGCCGACGGATGAACCGAGGTTTGCCGGTTTGACGAAGCACGGATAACCGATTTGCTCTTCCACTTGCTTATAAGCATTCTCAGGATTCGCCTTCCACGTACTGCGGATATACCAGGTATAGTCCACCTGCGGAATACCTGCCTGTGCGAAAAGATTCTTCATGATGACTTTGTCCATGCCTGCAGATGAAGCAAGGACACCGTTCCCCACGTAAGGAAGATTCAGTAATTCAAGCATCCCCTGAACCGTTCCGTCTTCTCCGTTCGGACCGTGCAGCAGCGGGAAGATCATATCGTATCCTTCACTTTCCCTGGAATCTGCAGGGACCATCGCTGTACCCAGTGCATTCGGGGAGATTTCCTCACCGTCATTGAATTGAAGTGCTTTTACATCTTCAACGGGCGCATTCAGCTGCGGTCCTTTGATCCACTGTCCTTCTGTTGAAATAAAGACAGGATGGATTTCATATTTATTTAAGTCCAGGGCACCGATGACTGCCTTGGCTGTTTGAAGAGATACATTATGTTCGGCTGATTTGCCTCCATATAATAAACAAAGCTTGGTTTTCATGAGCTACCTCCAATATTAACAATAGATGTTTCTATTTTATCACTTTCAACTCAAAGGGAAAGAATGATGTGATGGAAATTAAAAATTACCACCATGGTCCTTGAAAAGAAGGCAACCTCCCTCAGTATTCCGTCCTTATATATGTATGTTGACCCAGCCTAGTCCCGCAACAGGGGGGATGGGCTTTATTTTATCAGAATACATTTAAGATTCCGCCTATTCGTTTCCCTCTTAAAATATCAGTCTCACGGGTGTATAATCCTTCTAACGAAAACATTTGTACATTTAAGGAGGACACCCAGATGAGAAAGCTTGGTTTACTGCCTAAGATCCTGTTGGGGATTGCCTTAGGTATTGTCATTGGTGCATATGCGCCGGAATGGATCGTGAAATTATTTGCTACGTTTAATGGACTTTTCGGTAATTTCCTCGGTTTCGCGATTCCATTGATCATCATCGGTTTCATTGCACCGGGTATCGGTTCAATGGGTAAAGGAGCAGGGAAGCTGCTCGGACTGACTACCGCACTTGCTTACGGATCCACAGTGATTGCGGGGTTACTCGCATATTCAGTCGCTAAGAGTATTTACCCATCTCTCTTGGCCAATCAAACTTCTCAATCATTCGAAAATCCGGAAGAGGCTCTCTTAAAAGGATTCTTCTCAGTGGACATGCCTCCGATAATGGGTGTCATGACGGCCCTCCTAATCGCTTTCACTCTTGGTCTGGGGATGGCCGCCATAAAAGGGGACGCCCTTCAAAAAGGAATGAATGAGTTTAGAAGCATTATAGAATTGGTGATTGAAAAAATCATCATCCCGCTGCTTCCGATCCATATCCTGGGTATTTTCGCCAATATGACTCAGGGTGGTCAAGTCAGTGCCATCATGTCGGTATTCGCCAAAGTCTTTGTGATGATCATCTTATTGCATCTGTTCTTTTTGGCAGTACAGTATACAGCTGCCGGCACACTGCGCAAGCAAAATCCGTTCCTGATGATGAAGTCAATGCTTCCCGCCTATTTTACGGCGCTCGGAACGCAGTCATCCGCTTCAACAATCCCGGTGACTCTTGAACGGACGAAAAAACTCGGGGTCAAAGATCGTATTTCTGATTTCTCAGTGCCGCTGCTTGCTACAATTCACTTGTCAGGCAGTACGATCACACTTGTCAGCTGTGCGATGGCCGTCATGTTCATCCAGGGTGAAGCCCTGCAATTCTCGCAGCTGTTCCCGTTCATCCTCATGCTCGGCGTGACGATGATTGCTGCACCGGGTGTCCCGGGCGGCGCCGTGATGGCCGCTCTCGGTCTGCTTGAATCCATGCTCGGATTTGGCCCGACCATGACATCTCTCATGATCGCCCTATACCTTGCACAAGACAGTTTCGGAACAGCGTGCAACGTAACAGGCGACGGTGCCATCACATCCATCGTGGACAAACTGACCAACAAGAAAAAACCAGCAATCTCTAATGTAAAAGCAAGCTGATTTTTTGAAGGTGCTATATCAGTAAGTTTTTGGTCTATTTTAAACCCGCCCTAATTTGGAATTCAGCGATTCTAATTAGGGCGGGTTTTTTTATTATGAGGTGAAAGTGTTCGTTTAATTTTCGCTACTTACAGCGGTTGATTGGAGTGAAAGACGAAGACTCCTGCGGGAAAAGCGCGTTAGGTGAGACCCCGCAGGAGTAAAGCGACGAGGAGGCTCACCAACCGCCCGCGGAAAGCGTAGTCTTTCACGGAAATCAATAGCGTTGTTTAGAGCTTGTATTAGATTTCTTAACAGGAAAAACCATGCCTCCTGGAGAATTAAGTAGATAAACCAAAACAAAGGAGTGCGGATTTTTGAACTCAACCAGCAGCCGTGTGACACTCAGGAAAATAGAAAAAAAAGATCTTGAAACACTTTGGAACTACATATACAAAGAAGAATCACCTCAATGGAAACAATGGGACGCTCCCTATTTTGAACACAAACCGGTGCCATTCGAAGACTATAAAAGTAAATTTCTCAAAAATACAGATCAGTACAATGACCGTCAGCGGATCATCGAAGTCGAAGGGAACATCATCGGGACAGTCAGCTTTTACTGGGAGTATGAGCCCACAAGGTGGCTGGAAGCGGGAATTGTCATTTATGACCCTGCCTACTGGAACGGGGGCTACGGCACAGAGGCGCTGTCACAATGGGTCGATCATCTTTTTGAGACGAAGGAAATCGGCCGGGTCGGCATCACCACCTGGTCCGGGAACGAACGGATGATGAAGGCCGCTGAGAAAGTGGGCATGAAGCTTGAAGGCAGGATGAGGAAATGCCGGTATTATAACGGCGTTTATTACGATTCCATCAGGATGGGGATCATCCGTGAAGAATGGGATCAATTGCACACCCGTTAAAAAGAGGGGGACGGCATTTTGCTGTCCTCCTCTGCTATTGTCCAGCTGCGGCGGCTAGAGACTCGAGGTCATATGACGGCCCCCAAAAAGGCAAAGAACGCCTTTCCGGGGGGCCCGTCATATGCTTGTCGTCTCTGGGCGAGCCGTCTCCGCTTTTCTTATTTTTCATCCTTCGAGTCGCCAAACCAGCTCTTCAGCTTCTTTCTAGTGATAAAAAGAAGCAGTGAAAATAGGATGAACATGGCCACAGCCACATACAGATGCACCCTGTCCTCCCCGCTCAGTCCGGAACCAAAGAAGACAAATCCGATCGTCCCCGGGATGATCCCGACAGCGGTAGCTGCAATATAAGGCAAGTAGCGCACTTTCCCTGCCCCGGCTAAATAACTGACCAAATCAAAGTTCAAAAATGGAAGCAAGCGGAGAATCAATATATAAAAGAAACTGTTTTCAGCCATTTTTTCGCGGACGCTATTCATTTTAGGAGACGGTTTCCTCCAAAACTTCATCCCCAGAAAGCTGGATATGACATATGCCAGAGACGCCCCTCCGATGGCACCAATGAAAATATAGATAAATCCGTTGTACGGGCCGAACGCCAGGCCGGCTGCAATTGAAAAGATGGATGTTGGAAATAATACAAGGGGACGGAATGTCAGCAGCGCGATGAACACAACCGGTGCCCACCAGCCGAACGAGATGACGAGATCTCTGATATCGGACGGCCTTACTTCCCAAAAACTGCGGCTTCCCCACACGATTAGAAGGAGGACGGCAACGAAACCGAATACCTTTAAGACATCATTTATCTTCATTGCCTTCCCTCCCGTTCATTCCAGTGATGGTGTAATCTTTCTTCCATTGTACTGTTCTCATTAAATAAAACCAACTTTGCCGGTTATCCTATGGGTGATTGGTCTTACTTTTATAATAAGGAACAAAGTAGTGAAACTTTTCTGACCCGGACAAGTCTAATAGTATAGAGGTGATAGCAAATGAAAAAGCTGATCATGGCATTTACAGGGTTATTTCTCCTTGCAGGTCTGACAGGATGCGGGACAGACAGCAGCCCGGAACCTGAGCCGGATTCCCAGGAGACAAACGCGGCTCCTGATTCAAACCAAACAGAGAAAGGGATTGTGGCAGGCAGTATGGAACCTTCATTAATTGAGCAGGAAGCAAAGAACGGAAAGCTGGTCTACAAATATAAAATTAAAAATCAAACCGAGAAAGAAAAAACCTTTGTGTTTTCTACCGGACAGACAATCGACTTTGAAATAAAAGATAAGAACGGTGAAGTCGTCTACCGGGATTCTGAAGGCAAGATGTATACACAGGCCATCCAGGAAATCACGGTCAAACAGGGCGAAGAGTTCTCCAGGAGCCTGACCCTTCCAAACCTTGAGAGCGGCACTTACACACTGACAGTATGGCTGACAGCAAAAGGCGAAGATCAATATAAAGTAAAGCAGGAAATAAACGTGCCGTAAGAAAAAAGGATTAATCCACATAAAGAGGTTCAATCAACTCAGGCGGTCGATGAAGCCCTTTATGCAGATTAATCCTTCCCTTTTGCAGGCATATAAAGGTGGTTCCGGGTACCGGCCCTCATCCCTATACCCTATTCCCCGAAAATTAAGGGTGTGCCTGCCTAACGTATGGAGGAACTCCAGCTTTTTGTTTTACGGTCAAATACAAGCAAACCATTTGCCGGTGATTTACTGAACTGCTGATAATCCTCGATCATTTCATCCATATTGAAATAGTCTCCGATGACCCAGATCGGGATTTCGATTTTTCCCCTGCTGACAATGGCCTTCTCCAGGGAAATGATCATTCCTTCTTTTATTTTTTCTTTAAAAGAGGTGATGATCTGAGATCCGATATCAGGGTACCGTTTTTCCTTTTTCATGCCGAACAAGCCTTTACCGCCTTTCATGCTTCCCAGTTTCGACGCTACCGTCGACCCCAGCATGTGATAGAAATCAGCGAAGTCACGGTAATAGACTTTGTTGAACCACCCGTCATCATGTGAAAGATAAGCATACCGGTTATTCAATTTCGAATAAAAAGGAGCATGGAGGGGCTGTTTCAGATGGCCCATATAGAGAAGCTCCGCAATCTCCTGGCCATTTAATTCATTGACGCCTGCTTCCTCGTCGAAGTCGATCCAGCAAAAGTCACCATAGTTATCTACATGATCATGGGTGATCTTGTTCATTTCTTCCTGTTCTACATATTCAAGATGAGTGTGAATGTTGAACGCTCCATGCTCATACTGATGTTTGATCAACAATAGATTCTTCAGGGGCTTCGGAAGATTAGAAGCAAAATCCTGAAAGTTGATGCCGTATGAAACGACAAATTGCCGATCGGTATTCTTATGTACATAGATGATATCTTTTGTTTGCTTGTATGTCTTCAAAACATTCCCTCCATCTGATTTACACGATGCGTATCTAATAGTATCTATTTTATCAAAGATATGAGGGTACCGTTCTTTTCTATTTCATTTCAAAATGATGACAAAAGTCGCAGGGAATTGTCGAAAAAAGTCATTGTTCGGTAAAAGGAGCTTATGAAGCCGGTTAAAACGGTATAGGACTTGGGGAGGCAGGGCCAGGGGAGCGGCTGTTAAAGTGTAGAAATACTTGTTTTTTACAATTATGACTGTTCTGGCTATATATCTCAGGAAATGTTACATTTGAAATTGGACCTTTATGGACTTCCTGAACAGGAAGATTGATGTAATATATGGAAAATGAATGGCGGCTGCCGGCTTATTTCCTCTTTATTATCTTGTTTGATTGATTCAGTTCGTAAACGGGTTGAAAAAAGAAGGGAATTTCAGGATGGCATGCAGTAGAAATTTTCCTTCGTATCTATTAGACTAGGAATGTGAAATCTTACGAAATTCAGGTGAATTGATTATGGAAACTCGCCAGCGTTTTGCTGATAAATTTGACTGGGGTCTCCTCTTTTTATTGATGATGTTTTTTATCGTCAGCGCCCTTGGGATAAGCAGTGCCCAAACCTCAGGTCAATATGAAACAAACTTTGTCATCCGGCAGGCCTTTTGGTATGTTGTCGGAGGAATCATCATTGGTGGTGCACTGTTCTTTGATTCAGATCAGTATAAACGCCTCGCATGGTATATGTACGGATTTGGCATATTCCTGCTTCTTGTGCTCCTTATTTCTCCCGAGAGCATTGCACCTTACCGGAATGGAGCAAAAAGCTGGTTCATGCTCGGACCGCTCGGTTCCATCCAGCCTTCAGAATTCATGAAGACGTTTCTGATTATTGCCCTTGCCCGAGTGATCACGAACCACAATGAAGTCACTGTCAGGAAGACATTGAAGACGGACTTTCAATTATTATTGAAAATCGGTTTCACCACCCTCCTCCCGCTTGCTTTTATCATGCAGCAGCCGGATCTCGGGACCTCCCTTGTCATCCTGGCCATCATGACAGGGATCATCCTGGTATCGGGGATCACATGGAAACTGATCGTCCCGATTTATGCTTTTCTCGGAGTGGTCGGCGGCATCCTGCTCTCACTCGTCATCTGGGCACCGGAATTCCTGGAAAAATATACAGGCTTTGAACCTTATCAATTCGGACGGATCTACGCTTGGCTCGATCCTTATAACTATTCCAAATTGGAAGGATTCCACTTGATCAATTCATTGAATGCGATCGGATCCGGTCAGATTTTTGGAAAAGGCTACAGCGACGGGGAAGTGTATATTCCGGAAAATCATACGGACTTCATCTTCAGTGTCATCGGTGAGGAATACGGATTTATCGGTGCAAGTGTGGTCATCAGTTTATTCTTCCTGCTGATCTACCACTTGACCAAGACGGCCCTTGATACAAAGGAACCATTCAATGCCTATGTATGTGCAGGGATCATCTCAATGATCACTTTCCACGTGTTCCAAAACATCGGCATGACGATCCAGCTATTGCCGATCACGGGAATCCCGCTTCCTTTCATCAGCTACGGGGGTAGTTCCCTGATGGGGAATATGCTCGCTCTAGGCCTCGTATTCAGTATGAGATACCATCATAAAACGTATATGTTCTCTTCTGAAGAATCTTAAAATGGTTGTTGTAATTATCTCCAGAATGTGTAAAATAATATCTAACCATATACAGGATATTCAATGATGAAGAGAGTAATTCCCGCGTGGATCTAAAAGCGAACCAGGGACGGTGTAAGCCTGGTGTGAAACCCGGAATGAAGCGCACTTCTGAGAAGTCTTCCCCCAAATTTCAGTAGGGAAAGACCGGGTAAAACCGTTAATTTATGAGCGCCCTTTCTGGGAATAAGAGTGGTACCGCGAGTCAAAACTCGTCTCTACATAGTGTAGAGGCGGGTTTTTTTATTTGGCTCTTTTCGCATCCTTTGTTGCTTTGTACACAAGAAAAACCGGAACTTCGGTATTTACGCTTGTTGTCCGTTGTTTAAGCTTGAGTTCGAAAAGAGCACTTTCACAAGCTATATACAGACTGCAAACCTATTTACGAAAGGCAGCAATCTTTTAGAAAGCAGTCTTTTATTTTATCTGGAGGTGGAGAAATTGGATTTGAAATCAGCATTCGCAAACGTATTGAAGTCCCAGGTCCTTTCATCATGGACCGAGGAAGATCTTCTTTCCTTAATCGAAACACCTAAGCATGTTCATTTAGGCGACCTTGCATTTCCTTGTTTTAAGCTCGCGAAGGAATATCGGAAAGCACCTGGCGCAATAGCCGAAGAACTGGCTGGAAAACTGGCTTCCCCCCTGTTTTCAAAAGTGGAAGCAGCCGGTCCGTATGTAAATGTGCACTTTGATCCCGCGGCTGCCGGTAAAGAAATTGTGGACTCGATCTTGCAGCATGGCGAACAGTATGGAAAGCATTCCTTTGGCAGCGGCAAGACCGTTGTCCTGGATATGTCCTCACCGAATATCGCCAAACCCTTTTCAATGGGGCACCTACGTTCCACCGTTATTGGAAACGGAATTGCCAACCTGGCGGAAGCCTGCGGGTACGAAACCGTAAAGATCAACTATATCGGTGACTGGGGCACCCAGTTCGGAAAGCTGATCGTCGCATTCAAAAAATGGGGCGATGAAGAAAAAGTGAAAGAGAACCCGATTGCCGAACTGTTTATCCTTTATAAGAAATTTCACGAAGAGTCAGCACTCCACCCCTCCCTGGAAGAGGAAGGCCGGAAAGCATTCAAGCTCCTGGAAGATGGAGACGAGGAAATCACAAGGCTTTGGAAATGGTTCAAAACGGAATCCCTTGAGGCATTCAAAACGATTTACTCCCTGCTTGGAGTTGAATTCGATTCCTATAACGGCGAGGCATTCTTCAATGACAAAATGGATGAAGTGGTGGAACTTCTCGAAGAAAAGCATCTGCTCGAGACCTCTCAAGGGGCAAAGGTCGTCCGGATGGAAGATGAAACCCTCCCTCCTTGCCTGATTAAAAAAACAGACGGCGCCACCTTGTACGCTACAAGGGATCTGGCTGCGGCCCTTTACCGCCACCGTGAATATTCGTTCGACGAGGCACTGTATGTAGTCGGCCAGGAGCAGACTGTCCACTTCAAGCAAGTAAAAGAAGTGCTCCAAAAGCTTGGGTATGAGTGGGCCCATAACATGAAGCACATCCCATTCGGCCTCTATCTGAAGGATGGAAAGAAAATGTCGACTCGGAAAGGCCGAGTCATCCTCCTGGAAGAAGTACTGCAGGAAGCAATTTCGATGGCGCACGATAATATCAAGAAGAAGAACCCCGATCTTAAAGATGCGGACCAAGTGGCACGGGACGTTGGCGTCGGCGCGGTACTCTTTCATGATCTGAAAAATGACCGATTGAACGACATCGAGTTTTCCCTGGAACATATGCTTACGTTCGAGGGAGAAACCGGACCTTATCTGCAATACACTCATGCAAGGGCCCAGTCGATATTAAGAAAGGCCGGTGTCTCACAGCACTCCACTTTTGTAGGGCTCGAAGACAAGGCAAGCTGGGAAGTCATCAAGCAGCTGAGACTATTTCCGGAAACGGTGGAACGGGCTTGGAAAAACTATGCTCCTTCCAGCCTTGCCAAGTATTTATTGGAGCTCGCGAAGTCGTTTAACAGCTATTACGGGAATACCAAGATCCTTAACGATGACAGCAAGCAGGCGTCACGTCTGACGCTCGTCTATTCTGTTGCTTCCGTGCTGTCAAAAGGGTTGGGCATGTTAGGGATCGGTGCGCCGAAGGAAATGTAGAAACCCGCTGGTTCTTGTCGTTATTTCCCGAGAAATGATTGATTTTGGTTGGGTGGTCAGTTTGGAGTGTTGATGTTTTGGGGTGAAGTGGTGCTCGTTGGGGTTGGGTGGTATTTTGCAGCGGTGAAGGCTTGATCATTTTAATAAAGGCAGGAATGGTGTTATTGATTTGTGGAGGTATTTTCGAAAAGACACGGCTTGAAGGGAATAGGCTTATGGCTGTGGGTTGGAAGGTGTTGTGTTGAATTAGATGCAGTATTTGGGGTATTTAGAAGTGACTTAACCTGAAATCTGTTGTGAATCCGGGGGTTATGGATCCATTTTCGAGGGGGTTAGGGGCTTATCGGAGTTTTTTCTTCTTTTTCTGTGAATCTAAGCGGCAGGTTTAGGATTTGCGTTCCTGATTGGAGATTTACGTTCCTGTTTCAGAAAATACATTCCTAATTCAGGATTTACGTTCCTGTTTTTTGATTTACGATCCTAAAACAGAAAATACGTTCCTGATTCATAATTTATGATCTAATAAGAATCATTCTAATCAGCACAGCATATCAAAACCCCGCTCCACGGATACAAAACAGCCTGCCCGATTGCACCAGTCCAACAACAGAAAGCAACCAGCCGATACACCAAGACCAAGACGAACTAGTGCCAATACTAGCCGCTTCCCCCAACACCAGCCCCAGTCCCCTCCCCGCCCACAAACAGATAATTCATGACGCTCTCCTCGAAAGATGATATACTTTTTTAGTATTGACGAAACAAAATGAAGATTGACTATAATTGCTTATCATAAAGGAGATATCTCATGTCTGAATTACTTCACACGTTTGAAGCCTGGCTGATGGATTACGGGGTTTGGGGGCTTATTGTTGTATCGTTTGCCGATTCATCTTTCTTCCCGATTCCGCCGGATGTCCTGTTGATCCCGCTTGCCATCGCCAATCCTGAAAATGCCCTGCTTTATGCGTTATATACCACCGCTGCTTCAGTAGTCGGCGCCTTATTCGGATGGTGGATCGGAAAGAAGCTGGGACGCCCGATCCTGGTCTATCTGTTTTCTGAACAAAGGATCCAGAAGGTAGAGGAATACTTTAAAAAATACGGCCCGATCGCACTTCTCATAGCAGGCCTTACACCCGTTCCTTATAAAATTTTCACGATTTTCGCCGGTGTTTCAGGCGTGAGGATACGAACTCTTGTCATCTGGTCAATTATCGGACGAGGCATCCGTTTCTTCCTTGAAGGTGCCATCATCTTGACACTTGGCGCCAAAGCGAAGCCGTTCATCGAGGAAAACTTCACCATGCTCACTCTTGCAGCCGGTGGAGTCTTAATCCTTGCTTACATTGTGTATCTTGTCATCAGAAAGAAGAAGCATACGGTATAATCCGAATGCCTCATTAGCTGATTCATCACCAACCACCCAAAAAGAGAGTATCGGGCTGCTACCCGATACTCTCTTATTTTTCTTCACCTGTGATGAACCGCATATGGTGTTTCAAAACTTTTAAAGTCTGTTTCTGTTCCTCATAGAGTTCTCCGTCCATATCGACCTTTTTCATGTCATCCAGGTGAATCGTGACTTCAGATGCCTGGATGTGGATGATGTCATCGGAAGAGGAACTGATATCCCCGGTGCTTCTTATCTTGAAAGATTCCATCATAAGAGGAAAACCCGTTTTCTTGACCATATAAAGATCGATCAATCCATCCTGAAGCGAGATCGACGCAGGCAGCGGGTGCGTGCCGATTGAACGCCCATTAGCCGCGAGCAGCATGACTACTTCTTCGTTATATTCCCGTCCATCGGCAGTGACCGCTGCATTCAACAATACAGGATCCTGGATGGACTGAAAGGCACTTATATAGTAGCTGAGCTTGCCGAGTACGCTTTTGGATCCAGTATCGATATTGTCACTTGTCTGGGAAATGAGGCCCGTCCCCCAGAAATTGCTGAAGTAGCGGTCATCCGCTTTGACGATGTCGATATCTTTTTCGTGAAGATCATTCGCAATCGTCTCGGCAGCAAGCCTTAAGTTCATCGGGATATACAAGGAGCGGGCGAAATCATTGCATGTCCCTCCCGGCAGGATGGCTGTCTTTGGCCTTGAGGAGAGCCGCGCCAGACCGTTGACGGCTTCATGGACCGTTCCGTCTCCCCCGAGGATGACGACAAGATCATATTCATTTCCTGTTTCATGGCAGATCTTCTCTGCGCCGCCTTTATCTTTGGTTTTATGAATTGTCAGAGTATCACAAATATCCAAAAGGGGCGGGGTGACTTCCATCAATTGAGTCTCCAATTCCCCACGCCCTGCTTTTCCATTGCAGACCAATAAAATCTTCGAGTAAAGAATTGTCATTATCTCACCACGCTTTATTAAAGTTTTTAAGAATAAAAAAAAGAGGCTGACCCAAAAAGATGAAATGCTCATCCTTAAAGGATCAGTCCTTTATGAGCCAATGCGTCTGGTGGATGGAGCATCTTAGACTTTCGTATTCTTGGGTCAACCTCTTTATTATGCTGTGTTCGACTCTTCTTCCTGAGGAAGGATCGATCGATATGCTATCCGCAGACGGCCCTTGATATAGCTTTGTCCGTCACATGCAATATGGGTGTTCTGCATCCGATGGATTTCCATCTCTGCGAACATGGCCAGTGCACGGGATACCTGATCCAGCGCCAAGTTGATGTTGTAGAGGTCAGAAGGGCGGTCCCCGCTCATACACCGGTATGAAATCTCATCTGCCTTCTTTCTGATTTCCATTAATGTCTGTACATCAAACATCACTCTCTCCATATCTTCCCCTCCTTTTCACTACTATGTAGTATATCGTGAAAAAAAGAGAAATATGCCTGGCAGCGTGTTATGAATCCTGTGTTAACGTCTTGGGTAATGGCTGATATTGCTTTAGTGAATGGAGAATCTCACGTCTGGACTTCGTCTTGGAGATGTTGACACCGACATTCGACAATTTGGTTATCACCTTTTTAAAGCGATCGTTCTCCTTTACCACGTTATTCACCTCTTTGTTTGTATTCGTTATCTATTTGTACGTATGAAAATAAAAAAGGTTTCACTTTATTCTAGATGGTTTACCTATTCCCTTTAAATGAAACAATAATCCTATTTTTTAATTTTTCCTAAGAATATTTCACCTGTAAATACACAATTTATACCTATGAAAACAAAATTCGTTTGTCTGATGGTCGTTCTGTCCCTTGTCTTTGGTATTTGTGGAATGCAAAGCGCTCAAGCAGCGCAGTCTTATCAAGTAAAGAAAGGAGACACTCTCTGGAAAATATCCAAGAAGTTCCGGGTAGGGCTATCTGAAATCATTGATGCGAACCCTCAACTGTCAAACCCGGACTTGATCTACCCAGGCCAGGAGATTAACATCCCCCGCCTGAAATCAGTAAAATCGGTCGAAAGACAAGTGATAGACCTTACGAATCAGGAGAGGCAGAAAGCGGGACTCGCTCCTCTTCAATTGGACTGGCAGCTGTCCAGGGTGGCCCGGTATAAATCACGTGATATGAGGGATACAGGGTATTTCGCACATAGGAGCCCTCAGTATGGCTCACCTTTTGACATGATGAAGAACTTTAATGTCCAATACAGCTCTGCGGGCGAAAACATCGCTGTCGGTCAAACCAGCCCGGAACAGGTAGTAAGAGAATGGATGAACAGCCCCGGTCATCGCAAAAATATCTTGAATGGCACCTACACCTATATCGGGGTAGGTTATGCCAAAGGCGGTTCTTACGGAACGTACTGGACGCAGATGTTCATCTCGAAATAGCCGGGTACCCCCGGATCATCTGGGGGTATTTACATTGGTGCATCTTGACATCACTTCCTGTAATGCAAAGGGATATGTACCGCAAAAATTCAAATAATAATGATTGTACTGCCACTACAACTTTAGGGGGAATCAGAATGATGAAAGTACGCGATCTTATGTCGACAAATGTTGAAGCTGCAACCAACCAGGATTCTTTATCGAATGTTGCATCAAAAATGCAATCCAAGAATGTTGGTTCGGTGCCTGTAGTTGAAAACGGACAGGTTGTCGGTATGATAACGGACAGGGATATCGCCACCCGCGGATTGACAAACGGTACGCAGGACAACGTATCCAATGTCATGTCCCAGAATGTTGTAACCATTTCTCCTGATGCTTCAGCAGAAGAAGCTGCGGCTTTAATGTCCCAGAATCAGATCCGCCGTCTTCCGGTTGTTGAAAACGGAAATCTTGTCGGAATGCTGGCACTCGGAGACTTGGCAGTACAGCAGAAATCCGATCAAAGTGCAGGAGGCGCACTCAGTCAGATTTCTGAAAACCATACACGATAGTGAGATAAGAGAGGCTGGTTTCTTTCAGCCTCTCTTTTCATATCCTCGATTACGACAATTTTTTCACATCCAGGAAGGATTTTCTTGATTTTTTCGAGAATATGTATATATCGCTCGAAAATGGTTCAAGGAGGTTTAGGGATGAGTCGTTCAGCTTATTATCGTAAAGAAGTACGAAATTTCAGACGCGAGAGCCGCAAGAAATTATTTGTAGACAGCATTCTTGATTTCTTATTCATGTTGTTTGGCATTTCCATGATCACTGGAGTATTACTCTTTGTTTTAAGCTATTGGAACTACTTCTAAACCCGCACTTATTTTTACATACATCTTCTTGAAAGGCTCTTTTCGCATACTTTGTTGCTTTGCACATCAGAAAATACCGGAACTTGGATATTTTCGGCTTGTTAGTCCGTCTGTTGTTTAAACTTGAGTTCGAAAAGAGCACGTCCACAAGCACTGTTCAGGGTGCAAGCCTATTTACGCAAAGCCACAATCTTTTAGAGAACAGCCTCTTGAAAAGAATAGCAGCACCTGAATCAGCCGCGGATGAGGACGTGGCTTTTTCTTTTGAAGTCAAAAAAATATTATTCTCCACTTCGCTTTTAATTATTTCAGAATAATTTTTAGCCGATACCCCTTACTATTCTTCTATTCCTTAATTCCATATATATCAACAATTTACTATGACAGTATACTTCGAACCTCTAAATAGTTTTGGTAATATTTAAATATTCAGATAACAACTTGACAAAAGGTTTCAATTTTCAGATAATAATAAACGTAACCGATTCAAATTTTCGAGGGGGTTATCATGGAGATTCTAAACAACTTAGTCAACGAAGCGAATTCATATTTATGGGGTTATATCTTAATCGGTTTATTGATCATCTTAGGGATTTATTTTACTGTTGGATCGAAATTCGTCCAGATCCGTCATCTGGGTGAAATGATCCGGCTATTAGGGGACAAGGATGTCCAGCAGGCAGACGGAGAGAAACAAATTTCTTCCCTGCAGGCATTCTTTATCGGAGCAGGTACTCGAATTGGTACAGGTAATTTAGCGGGAGTAGCCATTGCCTTAGCACTTGGAGGCCCTGGAGCGGTCTTCTGGATGTGGCTTGTAGCCATTCTGGGAGGCGCCAGTGCATTTGTTGAAAGTACCCTGGCACAGATTTATAAAGTGAAAGATAAAGTAGGATTCAAGGGCGGTCCCGGCTACTACATGGAGAAACAATTAGGGAAACGCTGGATGAGTTCAATTTTTGCGGTTACAATCCTTCTTTCATTCGGTACTACATTCAATGCGGTGCAGAGTAACACGATTTCGACAGCATTCAATAATTCATTCGGAATCAGCCCGCTTGCAATCGGACTGATCCTCGCCGGGTTGACGGCACTGATCATTTTTGGCGGAGTCAAGCGCATTGCCAACTTCTCTTCTGCCATCGTTCCACTGATGGCCGGGTTTTATATTATACTTGCGCTATTTGTCGTCATCACGAATATTACGGAAATGCCAAGCGTAATCGCTCTCATTTTTAAAAGCGCATTTGGATTTGAACAGGTAGTCGGCGGCGGAATCGGTGCTGCCATCATGAACGGTGTAAAACGCGGACTGTTCTCAAATGAAGCCGGTATGGGTAGTGCGCCGAACGCGGCTGCGACAGCATCCGTATCCCACCCTGTAAAGCAGGGGTTCATCCAGGCACTCGGTGTGTTCTTCGATACACTGCTTGTATGTTCTGCGACGGCGTTCATCATCCTTACTTCAGACGCGTATGGATCAGGTCTGACGGGAATCGAGCTTTCACAGGCTGCCATGTCCGAGCATTTCCATTCATGGGCAGGTATCTTCCTGGCAATTGCGATCTTTACATTTGCCTTCAGCTCGATCATCGGAAGCTATTATTACGGTGAAGCCAATCTTCCATTCATCAATAAGAGTAAAACCGGACTGCTCATCTATCGCATCATCGCCCTTGGCATGGTCGTATTCGGATCTATGGCCAGCCTCGATATTGTATGGGCACTTGCAGACTTTTCGATGGCCCTGATGGCGATCACCAACCTGATTGCGATCGGAATATTGGCCCCTATCGCTTTTAAAGCGTTGAACAATTATATCGATCAGCGCAGGCAGGGATTGGATCCCGTCTTCTATGCAGATGACATTCCAGGCTTGAAGGGAGTCGAAAGCTGGCCGAAGCGGGAAGAACTCCGTAAGAAAGCCGCAAATGAATAAACTCTAAATCGAGTAGGAGGGGGTGACTAACCCCCGACCTCTCACACCACCGT
This sequence comes from Rossellomorea oryzaecorticis, assembly GCF_045897515.1. Lineage (NCBI taxonomy): Bacteria > Bacillati > Bacillota > Bacilli > Caryophanales > Bacillaceae > Rossellomorea > Rossellomorea oryzaecorticis. The sequence continues at coordinate 39,914 of NZ_JBJOSA010000029.1, forward strand.
ACGTACGGTTCCGTATACGGCGGTTTCA